>NZ_FNGR01000003.1:0-246455 GCF_900103045.1 Ensifer sp. YR511 | reverse complement strand
ACCGACCCGAACAACGCTGCCGGCACGAAGTCGGTCGTTGGTTCGTTCAACCGCGACGCCAAGGGCAATGTCAGCCTGACGACGCTGCAGTACGATACCAACAAGAGCTCGCTGATCGAAGTGAACGCTTCGGGTGCCAACGTCACCAACGGCACGGGCCTGCTCTCCAGCAACATCTCCTACACCGACACGACCGGCGCGACCGTATCGCTGACCTTCAGCGTTCTGTCGCTCGACATCACCAGCATGACGAACGGCGCTCTGTCGCAGGCTCTGTCGGGTGTTGACTCGGTCCTGACCCAGATGACCGACGCTGCCGCCGACCTCGGTGCGCTCAACAGCCGTATCGATCTGCAGAAGGGCTTCGTCGAAAACCTCTCGGACTCGATCGAGAAGGGCGTTGGCCGTCTCGTCGACGCCGACATGAACGAGGAATCGACCCGCCTGAAGGCTCTGCAGACGCAGCAGCAGCTCGGCATCCAGGCACTGTCGATCGCCAACTCGAACTCGCAGAACATCCTGTCGCTGTTCCGTTAATCGATCGACCGAACATGACGGGCGATCTTCGCCCGTCACTTCGAAAAGAAGCCGCACATCCCCCGTGGATCGTGCGGCTTTTTCGTTTTGCGCTCCGGTATTCAATGGCCGTCAGGCGTGCCGCATGCCGCCGGCATTCGTTCCATGGGTGACGGTACGCATCTTAACGCTTCGTCCATCTTCCCTTATTTTTGTTCACCTTTGTTACCGACTTCCTAACGGCATTAACCATTTGTTAACTATGAGATCGTTACATCTTGGTTAAGAGCGAAGGGTCGCCTCCAGGGCAAAACAGGGGCGATTCGCATGATGCCAGTCCCATCGCTGCCGGTAACACTCCGGAATGTCCTTAGGAATTCATTCGGGACAGGTGACCAATGACAAGCATCATGACCAACACCGCCGCCATGGCGGCTCTCCAGACATTGCGTTCGATCAACTCCGACATGGCGGAAGTCCAGGACCGCATCTCCTCGGGCTACCGCGTGCAGACGGCTGCCGACAACGCCGCCTATTGGTCGATCGCGACCACCATGCGTTCGGACAACAAGGCCCTCTCGGCCGTTCAGGACGCCCTCGGCCTCGGCGCCGCCAAGATCGACACGGCCTATGCGGCAATGAATTCGTCGATCGAGGTCGTCAGCGCGATCAAGAGCAAGCTCGTCGCGGCGAGTGAGCCGGGCGTCGACAAGCTGAAGATCGACAAGGAAATCACCGAGCTCAAGAACCAGCTTATCTCGGCCGCCCAGTCCGCATCCTTCTCCAGCGAAAACTGGCTCTACAACGCCGCCACAGCTCCGGTCGGCACGAAGTCCGTCGTGGCCTCGTTCAACCGTGACGCCAACGGCAATGTGTCGGTCACGACGCTCGACTTCGACACCTCGCAGTCGATGCTGATCGACAAGCAGAATGCGAGCCGAGGCATCCTGACCAGGAACTACGACGCCTCCCAGCTCACCTCTCCGCCCGGCACGGCGGGCGCGCGCCTGTACCACCTGATCGGCGCACCGGCGACGACGCCAATCGGTACGACGGCGGAAGTCAAGCTGACCGCATCGACGACGCCTGCCGAAATGGCCGATATGATCAGCGTCGTCGAACGTATCCTCAACCAGCTGACGGACGCCGGCTCCACGCTCGGCGCCATCACCAAGCGCATCGAGTTGCAGGAGGGCTTCATCGCCAACCTGATGGATACGATCGACAAGGGCGTCGGTCGTCTCGTCGATGCCGACATGAACGAGGAATCGACACGGCTGAAGGCGCTGCAGACGCAGCAGCAACTGGGCATCCAGGCGCTCTCGATCGCCAACACCAATTCCGAAAATATCCTGCGCCTGTTCCAGCAGTAAGGCGCAGCGGCGGACAGCGGCCGGAAGCGGCCGCCGATCCGCCAAACTGAGCCCATCACCCCGCATGCGGGTAACGGCACTTTGAGTTCTGCCACGTCGTCGGTCACGGCACCCGGTGGAAACGGTTGGACCGCGCTAATTGCCCTGGCGCGGTCCAACACATTCATTTTCGCACAAGTTTGACCGAATAGCCTTCCCTCGCAGTCCTGTCGGATGACTGCCGGCCAAAATGACCTTTGCGCCGCCGCCTGCATCAGATCGCTCCGGGAACAACCGACCCCGGATCACGCTGATGTACGTCAAGAATGCTGGGTCTGCCGTATCCGACGGTCGGGCCCGAGGGAGACATGTCAGCAGTGCCAGGAGCAATGGAAGTCCGCGCCAGGGAGCGCCGCCTCTCAAGCAGATGGGGATCGCCGCATTGCCGCAGGTCCGCTGCAGGGGGCCGGCCATGAGTGCAATGCTCTCCCGTTATCTCAAGGACTTCAGCGCACCGAAAGTCGAGCTGTCGCTGATGCCTCCGAAGTATTTCCCCGATCTGGATACCGACTATGCCGATGGCGAGCGCCTCGGCGCGAGACCAGCCATGCCGGAAATCGATATCGATGCCGAACGCCGGCGCGCCTTCGCCGAAGGGCGGGCCGAGGCGACCGCCGAACTCGTCTTCGAACAGGAAAAGCAGATAGCCGAACTTCAGGCGGCGCACGCGGCCGAACTCGAGGCGCTGACGCGGCGCTTCGAAGAGGAAACCGCGAACCGTCTCGCGCTGCGCATCGACGAAATGACCGAGGGGCTTGCCGTCGCACTCGGCGATCAGGCCGCCCGCGTGCTCGCGCCCATCATGGGCGATGCCCTCATGCAGCGCGCCGTTGCCGATATGGCGCAGATGCTGCGCCAGGGACTTGTGGCCGGCGAAGGCTGCACCATCGTCGTCAAAGGCCCGGCGTCTCTCTTCGAGGCGCTGAAGCGCCAGCTCGGAGAAGACATGCCGTCCTTGCGGCACGTCGAATCTGACGATGTCGATCTCGCCGTCGAGATGGATGGCACCATCCTCGTGACGCGCATGGCCGCCTGGGCCGATACAGTTCGGAAAGTTCTCGCATGAGCGACGAAAACCACCACAACGGCAAGCACGAGATCATCATCGTCAAGCGCCACAGCGGCAGCCATGATGGTCACCATGGCGGCTCCTGGAAGATCGCCTATGCCGACTTCATGACGGCAATGATGGCCTTCTTCCTCGTGATGTGGCTGATCAATGCCGCCAACGAAGAGACGAAGGCGGCGATCGCTTCCTATTTCAACCCGGTGCAATTGACCGACCAGAAGCCTGCCGAACGTGGCCTGAAGGACCCGGCCAAGGATGCGCAGGGCGAAGAAACGCAGCAACGTTCGAAGGTTGACGGCGAGCAGGAAAAGTCCGGTGGCTCGGCCAAAACCGGCGATCAGCTGACGGCGACGTCGGGCGAAGAGACGAAGTACTCCGACGCCGACTTCTTCGAAAACCCCTATTCCGTTCTTTCCGAGATTGCGCGCGAGGTCGGCCAGCAGGCCAACATCAGCGTCAAGGGCGAGGGCGGTGCGGCCCAGTCCGGCCCGGCCACCGGCGCCGATGGCGGCGAAGCCTATCGTGACCCGTTCGATCCGGACTTCTGGACCAAGCAGGTCGAAGTGAAGGACGCCGGCAACACGGCCGAAACCGTTGCTGCCCTTGCCGACAAGTCGACGGAGCCCGCAGGCGCGACGCCGGCCGTCAAGAAGTCCGAGGCGGACGCGTCGCAGGAGCCGCATGAAGCGGCCGACAAGCAGGCCGGTGACGGCAAGGACACCGATACGGGAGCTGGCAAGGACCCGGCGGACGCCGCAGCCGGCGAAAAGCCGAAGACCGAGGCCGCCGAGGCCGACGCCAAGGAGCAGGCGGCCGAACTCCAGGCCGAGCTGAAGAAGCAGCTTGCCGGCGAGGCGGGTCAGCTGGCCGAGGGACTTGTCGTGACACCCGCTGAAGGCGGCCTGATGGTGACGATCAGCGAGCGGACCGATGCGCAGATGTTTGCCGTCGGCTCGGCCGTGCCGCAGAAGGAACTGGTACTGGCGATGGAAAAGATCGGCCATCTGCTGGCTGAGCGTCAGGGCGCGGTTGCAATCCGCGGCCATACCGACGGCCGTCCCTTCAAGGATGGCACTTATGATAACTGGCGCCTCTCCGCCGCCCGCGCCCAGAGCGCCTATTACATGCTCGTCCGCGGTGGCCTGAAGGAAGATCGCGTCAGCCAGATCAGCGGCTTCGCCGACCGGCGGCTGCAGATCCCCGGCGATCCCTACGCCCCGGGCAACCGCCGCATCGAGATCCTCTTGCAATCGGCTCCGGGTTAAGCACCATGCTGAGACGCCTGCGAACCGCTCTGATGGCCTGCTGTGTGCTGGCGACCCCCGTTTTAACCGGAGGTGCCAGGGCGAACGATATCGAGGAGCTCGCACCCTTCAAGATGATCCGGTCGCTGCAATATGTGCAGGACTCGGTCGTCCTTGGCGACCATTCGGCGATCGAAATGCAGCGCTTCATGCTGGGCGCCATCGACAAGCGCCTGCGTGCGGCCGACGCGGCGGTCTTCCGTGATCCGCGCAACGTCGATGCGGCGCTGGTCTATGCCATGAGCGGCGGCAATCCGGAGACGCTGAAGTACCTTGCGGATCACGATGTGGCCGGGAACTTCGATTCCCGCGTCACCGAGGCGCTGACGCAATATCTGAATGGCAAGGGCGGCCTGATCGTCGAGAGCCTGTCCAAGGCCGCGCCTGAGTACCGCAGCGCCCGCATCGGCCCGTATCTCTACCTCATCCTCGGCAACGCGACGTCGCAGCAGGATCCTGTGGGCGCGATGAAGTACTACGACTGGGCCCGTCTCGCGGCCCCGGGTACGATCATCGAAGAGGCTGCCCTGCGTCGCTCGGTTTTCCTCGCGGTTCAGGCGGGCGACGCGGACAAGGGCTTCCGCTATGCGCTGACCTATGCCCGCCGCTACCTGACCTCCCCCTATGCCAGCCAGTTCGCGGATGTCTTCGTCGAACTCGCCGTCGCCCATTTCGATGGCGGGGCGCAGGGGCGAATTTCGGAGATCCTGGGTTTCATGGACGCGCCGCGCCAGCGCGAAGTCTTCCTTCGCGTCGCCCGCCGCGCGGCGATCGCCGGCAAGCAAGAACTCGCAAAGCTCGCGTCTGAACGCGCCGAGGCGCTCGGCGCAGATGGCGCGCCGCAGCCGAAACTGCTTGCCAGCTTCTATGCCGGATTGGCCTCGGTGCCTTCCAATGACGTGTTTGCCGCGACGGCGAGCCTGGCGGCGATATCGGATGCGGAGCTTTCGCCGCGCGACCGCGCCTTGCGCGACGCTGCAAAGGCGGTTGCGGACGCCGTCGTCCGGCCACCTGTCGGTGAAAGCCTCACGCAAGCGTTTGCGTCTAAACCCGATAGACCGGTTGAGGCGAACGCGTCGGCCGCAAGCGAGGAAACTGGCAGCGGCATGAGCCCCTTTGGAAGCGGGCAGACCCCGGCGGTTGCGCCGGAGACCGTGGCCGCATCCGGCGCAGACGAGGTGGCGGACCCGAAGCACGATGGCTTCGTGGCGAAAGGACGATCGAAGATCGAAGAGATCGACGCTCTCCTGAAGGGAGAAGACAAATGAGGGCTGAGGACACCCTGCGCATGCCTCCGACACCTGTCGGCACGGGAAGCGGACGAGCGGGCGGCAAGGAGCAGGCCGGTGGTGCATCGGCCGGCGCGTTTGAAGATGCAGTGGCCAATGCCGGGCGGCAAAAAACCAACGACCAGCCGGGTTCAGGCAAAGGCGGCAACGACGCCGCTGCCGGCAGCGACGCGGAGGCGGGAGCCTTGATCGACAAGGACAATATTGCCAAGGCCGCGGGCAGGGCCGTGACACGCAGCATCAGCCTTGGTCGCAACGACCAGTTCGACGAACACGCGCTGCGCGACCATTTCCAGGCGGCCGAGCGCGGCGTTGGCAGCAAACGTGCCGTCGACAAGACCGATCCGGCCAAATCGGCTGCCGTGTCCGATGATCTGGCTCAAGTGGAGGTCGATGAAGAACTCGCCAAGCGCATTGCCACCTTGACGAAAGGCATTGGCAAAGCGCCGGCAGATGGCGCCTCGGTCGATGGCGACGTCAACGCCGGCGGCGAGGGCGCTGAAGCCAAGCAGACAGCTACAGCGATGGACGATCTGCTGACGCTGCTGGGCGGTGCCCAGGCGACGCAGCCTCAGGGACAGACGGCGGCCGCGCGCCAGGCAGCGGATGGCCAGATTGAAGGCGCGGCGCCCGTTGCCGGTGGCAGCGAGCATGGCGCGAAAGCCGAGGCACAGGCGGGCGAGAACGACCCCGACGGGCTCTTCCGCTTCGCCCGGGCTGACGGCAAGGGACAGGCCGTTTCCATGAGTCTCTCGAAGGACGGTGATGCAGCGTTCGACGCTGCCCGCTCGCAAGGCTCCGCCAAGGTCGAGAATGTCACCGTGCTCGAGGCCCGGCGTTATCTCGGCATCTCGATGAGCCCGAACACCAGCGCCGTGGCAGACGCCATCGCCGGTGAGGCCACCACTTCCCTGCAGCCAAGTGCTGCACTCGGTCAGCCGGGCGCGTGGACGCAGGCCGGCAAAACGCTCAACACCCTGAAGATCCAGCTTCACCCGATCGAGCTTGGCCTTGTCACGGCCACGCTGCGCCTGAAGGATGACGAACTGCAGGTCGAGCTGAAGGTCGAGAACGGCGACGCCTTCCGGCAGTTGCGCGACGACCAGAACGACTTGGTCAAGGCGCTGCGCGCTCAGGGCTTTGCGGTCGATCAGGTGAACATCGTATTCAACTCCGGCGGCGACACGTCGTCCGGCGGCGGGTCGCAGGCGCAGGCCCAAGCCCAGGCCGGGCAGCAGGGCCGAGAACGCGCCGATGGCAACGGCCAGGGACGACAGCAGCGACAGGACGACAGCCAATCTTCGGCGGCGGAAAGGTGGGTTGGCAATGGCGGGACGGACGATGCGGCTGCCGGCACTGAGCGCTCTCGTACTGGTCACGTCTACATGTAGCGCTTTTGCCAGCGCGGACGCAGGCGTCTGCGAGCGCGAGATCATCAGCGCAGCGGCGAAGTACGATATCCCGGCCGGGATCCTCTATTCGGTCGGGCTGACCGAAACCGGCCGCAAGGGATCGCTTCAACCCTACGCGATGAACATCGAAGGCAAGGCTTATTTCGGTAGCAGCGAGCAGGACGTTCTGACCCAGTTCGGCAACGCGCGGGCACAGGGTGCCAAGCTCATCGATCTCGGCTGCATGCAGATCAACTATTACTTCCATGGCGAGCATTTCAGCTCGCCGCAGGAGATGCTTGACCCGCGCAAGAATGTCGAATATGCCGCGCGCTTCCTGGCCAATCTCCATGCGAGGCACGAGACCTGGACAATGGCCGTTGCGCGCTATCACGCAGGCCCGAACAACGACCCGGCGCAGAAGAAATATGTCTGCCGGGTGATCGCGAATCTCGTCGCGACCGGCTACGGCAAGTGGACGCCGAACGCCACGCAGTTTTGCCAATAAGCAACCATCAATTGTATTAGCATCCCATTTGCCGCATTGTGGCGACAATGCGCGGACAATGTGACCGCAAGCGATTTGTCGTAGTCCGTTAACTTTTCCACATTATTTTAGTGCCACCTTGAGGCGGGTGCTACTAGATATAGATCAAATCGGCGAAACATGGTTAATCAATTATTAATTCCACCCAGTAACTTCCTCTAGTTGTTCATGAATCCCTCGATTCGTACCTCTCAATCAGTGCGGAGCCATACTGATTCGGAGGCGGGCGAATGATCGTAGTGGTTGATGAAAGAGAGCTGGTGAAGGACGGGTATACGTCCCTCTTCGGACGTGAAGGTATTCCCTCGACGGGTTTCGATCCCAGGGAGTTTGGAGAGTGGGTAAACGCGGCTGCCGATTCGGATATCGATGCCGTGGAAGCCTTCCTGATCGGGCAGGGCGACACCACCTTCACGCTGCCGCGGGCCATCCGCGATCGCTCGATGGCACCGGTCATCGCGATGAGCGACACGCCGTCCCTCGAAAACACGCTTGCACTCTTTGATTGCGGCGTCGACGACGTTGTGCGCAAGCCTATCCACCCCCGCGAAATCCTTGCCCGCGTCGCTGCGATCCGCCGGCGCTTGAAGGCGATCGCCAACTTTACCGACATTGGTCCGATCCGCGTTTTTGCCGACGGCCGTGATCCGGAAATCAACGGCGATGTCTTCGCCCTGCCGCGCCGCGAGCGCCGCATTCTCGAGTATTTGGTCGCAAACCGCGGCCGTCGCGTCTCCAAGTCGCAGATCTTCAACGCGATCTACGGGATCTTCGACGAGGACGTCGAGGAAAACGTCGTCGAAAGCCACATCAGCAAACTGCGCAAGAAACTGCGCAAGAAGCTCGGTTTCGACCCGATCGATTCGAAGCGTTTCCTTGGCTACTGCATCGACTGGAACTGAGCGCCACGCCGATGGGCGGGCACTGAACCAAGACAGGTTCACGCAAGGCCCGCTTCCTAGTGTCGCCGTAACAAGGAAATGAGGATCCGATATGAGTCTCTATGGCAGCATGAGAACGGGTGTGTCCGGTATGAACGCCCAGTCGAACCGTCTGGGCACGGTCGCCGAAAACATCGCGAACGCCAACACGACCGGCTACAAGCGCGCCTCCACTGAGTTCTCGTCGATGATCCTGCCTTCGGGCGGCGGCAACTACAATTCCGGCGGTGTCGAAACGCAGGTGCGCTACAGCATATCCCAGCAAGGCGGCACCAGCTATACGACGTCGGCGAGCGACCTTGCCATCAACGGCGGCGGCTTCTTCATCGTTTCGGGCAATGGCGGTGAGAACTTCCTGACGCGTGCCGGCTCCTTCGTTCCGGACAAGAACGGCAACCTCGTCAACACCGCCGGCTTCACGCTGATGGGCTACGAGTACAAGGCCGGCGTCGATCCGACCGTCGTCGTCAACGGTTTTGACGGCCTGGTACCGGTCCAGCTCAAGGACGAGGGCCTGGTCGCCGCTGGCTCGACCAAGGGTACGATGGAAGCAAACCTGCCGTCGGGCGCGGCCGTCAACGATCAATCGAAGACCTCGATGGTTGTTTACGACAGCCAGGGCAACACCCGCATCCTCGATTTCACCTACACCAAGACAGGTCCGAACGCCTGGGGCCTGAGCGTCGTCGATCGCACATCGGGCACTACAGTCGGTACCCAGACCATGACGTTCGACGCGGCCGGCAAGCGCATCGGCGCCGTCCCCGCGACGCTGACGACGACGGCCATCAACAACCTGCCCGGTACCGGCGCCAACCTTGGTGCGATCACGATCGACACCTCCAAGACCACGCAGCTCGGTGGAGACTTCAGCAGCACCGGCGGTGGCATCGACGGCAGCAAGCCGAGCAAGATGTCGGGCTTCGAGATCGACAAGGAAGGCATCGTTTACGTCAAGTATGGCGACGGCAACCTCATCCCCAAGTTCCGGATCGCCCTTGCGACCGTCCAGAGCCCGGACAAGCTGCAGCCGCAGTCCGGCAACGTCTACTCGCAAGGGGCGGATTCAGGCGTTATTGTCACCGGTTTTGCCGGCTCTGGCGCTTTCGGCAACATCCAGTCCAAGGCACTCGAAAACTCCAACGTCGACATCGCCAACGAGCTGACCTCGATGATCGAGGCGCAGCGCAACTACACGGCAAACTCCAAGGTGTTCCAGACCGCCTCGGACCTGCTTGACGTGCTTGTCAACCTGAAACGGTAATTGAAAGAGATACGGTCCGCGTCATGTCGCTGTCCTCCGCAATATCCATCGCACAGCAGGCCTTCAGCAACACGGCGCAACAGACCGCGATCGTGTCGAAGAACATCGCGAATGCGGGCAATGCGGATTATTCGCGTCGCCTTGCCCTCTTGGGCAGCACCGGCAACGGCGCGCAGGTCGTATCCATCTACCGGGCACAGAACGAGGCGCTGCTCAAGCAGAGCATCGCCAGCATCGGCGAAGCCTCCGGCCAGGCGCGGCTTCGCGATGGCCTGGAACTCCTGAAATCGGCTCTCGGCGGTAACAACTACGAGACTGCGCCGTCAAAGCTGCTGTCGGAGTTTCGCAACAGCCTGCAGACGCTGGCCTCGACCCCGGGCAACAAGACGATTGCGGCGGCAGCGGTCACCAGCGCCCAGGACCTTGCCGATTCCCTGAACAAGACCTCTGCCACCGTGCAGAACATGCGCGAAGATGCCGACAAGGAAATCGCTCTTGAGGTCGACAAGCTGAACAGCCTGCTTGCGGACTTCGAACGGGTGAACAACGAGGTCAAGTCGGCGACTGCATCCGGTGGCGATGCGAACGATGCGCTTGACCAGCGCGACAAGATCCTGAAGCAGATTTCGGAGATCGTCGGCATCTCCACCGTTACGCGCGGCAACAACGATACGGTGATCTTCACCACCGACGGCACGGTGCTTTTCGAGAACATTCCGCGCCAGGTGACGTTCGCGCCGACAACGACCTATGACGCCACCGTCACCGGCAACAAGATCTTCGTCGACGGCGTACCGATCGCCCCCGGAAGTGGCGCAGATACGACCGCCAAGGGCAAGCTTGCGAGCCTCGTGCAGCTGCGCGACGACATTGGGCCGAAGTTCCAGTCGCAGCTGGACGAGATCGCCCGTGGTCTTGTCGAGCTTTTCAAGGAAGGCAACCCCAGCGGGGTGCCGCCGGTTCCCTACCAGCCGGGCCTCTTTACCTGGGGAAGCGCGGGTGTGCCGGCTGCCGGCACAGTCGTTCCCGGACTGGCATCGAAGATCACTGTCAACGCCCTGGCCAAGGCCAACCCGCTTCTTTTGCGTGACGGCGGCTTCAACGGCGTTGTGTCGAACCCTGGCGGTGCGGCAAATCCGAGCCCCGGCTACACGGGCCTTCTCGACGGCTTCATCAACAAGATGGGCGAGAACATGACGTTCGACCCGTCGACCGGTCTCGACGGAACCAGCAGCCTGCTAAACTTCGCGACCGGGTCGGTCGGCTGGCTGGAGCAGACCCGAAAGACGGCATCGACCGCCGACGACAACAAGCGCGCTATGCTGTCGCGCACCCAGGAAGCGCTCAGCAAGCAGACCGGGGTCAGCATCGACGAGGAACTGTCGCTGCTGCTCGATCTCGAACAATCCTACAAAGCATCGGCCAAGCTGGTGAGTACCGTGGACGCCATGATGGCGGCCTTGATGGAAGCTGTGAGGTAATCATGAAGACGTCCTACGTTTCTAATCTGGCGATCCAGACCGCCATGCGCATGACGATTCAGCAGAACCAGATGGATCTGCTGAAGGCGACCCAGGAGCAGACGACGGGTCGGCACTACGACGTCGGCTTGACGCTTGGTGCGACGGCGTCGCGCTCGCTCAACCTTCAGCGCGAGATCGACCGGCTGAACTCGATGAAGAGCACCAACTCGGTCGTAACCCAGCGCCTCTCCGGCTCGCAGGGTGCGCTGGAAACGATGGCGAAAGCGGCCGAAAAGGTGCGCGACACGCTCGTTACCTACAAGGGCAACGATGCCGCGAGCCAGCTTAAGATCCAGAAGACCGAGATCTTGGGCGCGCTGCAGACCTTCACTGCCGCCGCAAACACGTCCTTCAACGGCGAGTTCCTGTTTTCGGGCATCAATACCGACGCCAAGCCTCTCGCCGACTACACCGCTACGTCGGCGGCAAAGACTGCCTTCGACGCTGCGTTTACGGCGTTCAAGACCGCCAACAGCATCACGTCCGACGACCAGATCACCGTCACCCAGATGCAGGACTTCATCAAGAATACGGTCGAGCCGATGTTCACCGGTACGGGCTGGGATGCGAATTGGTCGGACGCATCCAGCCAGAACATGACGAGCCGGATCAGCGCCAGCGAAGTCATCGAAAGCTCGACCAACGCCAATACCAACGGCTTCCGCATGTTTGCCCTGGCAAGCGTAATCACGGCCGAGCTGATGGACAAGAACGTGACCCCCGAGGTGCGGGCGGCGATCGGTGTCGAGGCGTTGCAGTATGCAGAGCAGGGCATCGCCGGCCTCAATGCAGAGCGCAGCCAGCTCGGTATTTCGGAATCGCGGGTGAAGAAGGCGAACACCTCGATCGACGCGCAGCTCAAGCTGGTCAACACGCATGTCGCCGACCTCGAAGGCATCGATCCGATCGAGACATCGACCCGGATCAACACGCTCAAGGTGCAGTTGGAAACGTCCTATACACTAACGTCGCGACTACAGCAGATGAGCTTGCTCAATTTCCTCTAGTGTGAGGAGCCGGACAAACATGAAGGATGTCTGAATGTACCAATTTTCCTATGCCGAGATCATGGAGGACGGCGTCGCCGACTCCAAGAATCGAGAACGGCAGGTACTCGATCGCTCGATCGCGCTCATGGAAGCAGCGAAACAGCAGAAAGGGTATTCGAGAGAGGCCATCGAGGCCATCTACTTTACCCGGCGCCTGTGGATCCGTTTCATCGAGGATCTGCGTGCACCGGAGAACCAGCTGAACGAAGAGCTGCGCGCCAATCTGATTTCGATCGCCATCTGGATACTCAACGAGACGGAAAAGATCCGCAAACGCGAATCCTCCAACTTCCAGGGCATAATTGACATTACCACCATCATCAGGGATGGACTGAAATGAAGAGCACACTGCGTATCTCGCTGAAGTCGGGCGAACGGATTTTTGTAAACGGCGCGGTGCTGCGCGTGGACCGGAAGGTCGCGGTCGAGTTCCTGAACGATGTGACGTTCCTGCTCGAAAACCACGTGCTGCAGCCGGAAGACGCAACGACGCCGCTGAAGCAGCTCTATTTCATCGCGCAGATGATCCTCATCAATCCGGAAGGCGCCGAGCAATCGACCGCGATGTTCCGCAAGTCGATCGTCATGCTGCTCAACTGCTTCAAGAACGAAGAGATCCTCGCCGAACTGAAGCGCGTCGACGGGCTGGTGACCAACGGCCGCGCCTTCGAAGCGCTCAAGGCGATCCGCGGCCTCTATGCAATCGAAGACCGCATTCTCAACACGCAGGAAATCACGCCGGCAACGGTCGAGCAGATTCGCAAGGAGATCGCACCATGGCGGTAAGCGGCGTCAGCAACAACGGCTACACCCCGAATGTTTCGGCCCAGGATTCGGGCGGCGACGCCGCAAAGGCATCGCTCAACTACGAGAGCTTCCTGAAGCTGCTCGTCGCCCAGATGAAGAATCAGGATCCGACGCAGCCGATGGATGCGACGCAGCAGATTGCCCAGCTTGCGACCTTCTCGCAGGTGGAGCAGACGATCAAGACCAACAAGAACCTTGAAAGCCTGCTGCAGCGCACGTCGCTGAGCGAGGCGGACGCCGTCATCGGGCGCACCGTCACCAGCGAAGACGGCAAGACCACTGGCGTGGTTAAGGAAGTGAAACTATACTCTGACGGAATCATTGCGGTGCTGGATAACGGCAAGGAGCTTGTTATCGGCCCGGGCGTCAAGGTGAAGTGATAACTCCATGAATGAGGCGGATGCCCTCGATATTGTACAGGCCGCGATCTGGACCGTGATCGTGGCCTCAGGGCCCGCCGTTCTCGCCGCCATGGTTGTCGGCGTCGTCATCGCCTTCATTCAGGCGCTGACCCAGGTCCAGGAAATGACGCTGACCTTCGTCCCGAAGATCCTTGCCGTCATGATCACGGTTGCCGTGTCCGCGCCCTTTATCGGCGCCCAGATTTCTATCTTCACCGACATCATCTTCTCGCGGATCCAATCCGGTTTCTGAAGCCGCAGCGCCAAAGCTGTTCGCATGCGGCGGCATGAAACCCTCGCGCAAGCTTGGGTCGCTATCTCCGTCTCTATGGTGGGGCAGCGCGTGTGAATGCTGCCTTGATCTCATGATGAGACGGAAGAGACATGGCACAGCAAGCAGCGCTGATCATCCCGAAAGTAGCACCGAAGGGCCGGGACGTCGGCTTCGCGCTCGGGATCGTCGCGATCCTGTCGATCCTCTTCCTGCCCATCCCGCCCTTCCTGATCGACATGGGGCTCGCGTTCTCGATCGCCTTTTCCGTGCTGATCCTGATGGTCTCGCTGTGGATCCAGCGTCCGCTCGAGTTCTCCTCGTTCCCGACCATCCTGCTGATCTCGACCATGGTGCGCCTGGCGTTGAACATCGCCACCACCCGAGTCATCCTTTCGCACGGCCACGAGGGCCACGGCGCTGCCGGCGGCGTCATTTCCGGCTTTGCCAGCCTCGTCATGTCCGGCGATTTTGTCATCGGTCTGATCGTCTTCCTGATCCTCATCACCGTGAACTTCATCGTCATCACCAAGGGTGCGACGCGTATCGCCGAAGTCGGCGCGCGCTTCACCCTCGATGCGATCCCCGGCAAGCAGATGTCGATCGACGCCGACCTGTCGGCGGGCCTGATCGACGAGAAGGAAGCACAGCGCCGCCGGCGTGAGCTCGAGGAAGAAAGCTCCTTCTACGGCGCCATGGACGGTGCTTCCAAGTTCGTGCGCGGCGATGCGATCGCCGGCCTGATCATCACCGCGATCAACATCTTCGGCGGCATCATCATCGGTTACCTGCGTCATGGCATGCCGATCGGCGAAGCGGCCGACGTTTTCGTCAAGCTCTCGGTCGGCGACGGTCTCGTCTCGCAGATCCCGGCGCTCATCGTCTCGCTCGCCGCCGGCCTTCTGGTGTCGCGCGGCGGCACGGCCGGCTCCACCGACCAGGCGGTGGTCGGGCAGCTCGGCGGCTATCCGAAGGCGCTGATGGTCGCCTCCGGTCTTATCATTCTCCTGGCGGTCGTTCCCGGCCTGCCGTTCCTGCCCTTCGCCGTGCTCGGCGGCGGCATGGCGTTCCTGAGCTGGCTCGTGCCGCGCCAGATCGAGGCTGCCAATGCCGCGCGTCGCGCCGAAGAGGCGGCCAAGGTCCAGCAGACCAAGGAAGGCGAGCAAGATTCGGTCAAGTCGGTGCTGAAGACCGCTGAGATCGAGCTGCTTCTCGGCAAGCAGGTCTCGACCCGCCTGCTTGGCGCACACCAGGAACTCGCCTTCCGCGTGGGCAAGATGCGCCGCAAGTTTGCTGGCCAGTACGGCCTCGTCATTCCGGAGATCAAGGTTTCGGACGACATCAGCATTCCGGACAAGGCCTACCACATCCGCATCCACGGCACGACGATCGCGTCCAACACGGTGCGCGTCGGCGAAGTCCTGGTGGTCACCGGCGGCGGTCGCCGGCCGAGTGTTCCGGGCGACGAGATCCGCGAACCCGCCTTCGGCATGCCGGCGGTCTCGATCCTCGAAACCTTTACCGAGGACCTCAAGCGCGAAGGCTTCCATCCGATCGATAACGTCTCGGTGGTGTTGACGCATTTGAGCGAAGTGATCCGCAACAACCTGCCGCACCTGCTTTCCTATAAGGACGTCAAGGTGCTGATCGAGCGGCTCGATCCGGAGTACCGCAAGCTCGCCGACGAAATCTGCACCTCGCACATGTCCTATTCGGGCCTGCAGGCGGTGTTGAAATTGCTGCTTGCCGAGCGTGTCTCGATCCGCAACCTGCATCTGATCCTTGAAGCGGTCGCCGAACTCGCGCCGCATGTACGCAAGACTGAGCAGATCGTCGAGCATGTGCGCGTGCGCATGTCGCAGCAGCTTTGCGGCGACCTCGCCGACAACGGCGTCCTGCGCGTGCTCAGGCTCGGCAACAAGTGGGACATGGTCTTCCACCAGGCGCTGAAGCGCGACGCCAAGGGCGAGGTCGTCGAGTTCGACATCGATCCGCGTCACCTCGAAGAGTTCAGCGAGCAGGCGACGAAAGTTATCCGTGAACATCTCGATCGCGGCATGCCCTTCGTGCTGGTAAGTTCGCCCGAATCCCGTTCTTATGTGCGCATGATCATCGAGCGCCTCTTTGCCACCTTGCCCGTGCTCTCGCATGTCGAGCTTGCCAAGGGCCTTGAGATCAAGATCATCGGCTCCATTTCATGATCACCGACCCGGAGGGCACGGTGCTGGCGCTGTTTGCGGCCTTCTGCCGGATCGGCGGCTGCATCATGATCATGCCCGGGTTCTCCAGCGCGCGCGTTCCGATGCAGGTGCGGCTGTTCATTGCAGTCGCGGTTTCCATGGCGATCCTGCCGGTCATGTGGACGGACATCTATCCGCAGGTAACCGGCAAGGGGCACAGCTACATCTATTTGATCGCCGCCGAGACGGCGGTCGGCGCGGTCATGGGCCTTGTCGCCCGCTACTATGTCCTTGGACTGCAGTTCACCGGAACGGCGATCACCATGTTGATGGGCTTTGCCTCGCCGCCATCGTCGGACGTGATCGAAGATACGCCCGAAAACCAGGTGACCAGCTTGATCAGCTTCGCCGGCCTGATGGTGCTGTTCATGCTGGATTTCCATCATGTGATGATCGAGGCGATCGTTCAATCCTATCGGGCCATGCCGATCGGCACTCCCTTCGATCCGCAGGGTGTGCTGATCACGCTCACGGATTCGCTGGCGCAGATCTTCATGATCATGTTGAGGCTCGCGAGCCCCTTCATCATCTATGGCCTGCTTTTCAACGTGGCGATCGGCATGGTGAACAAGCTGGCGCCGCAGATCCCGATCTACTTCATCTCGCAGCCCTATCTGATCATGGGCGGCTTGTTCCTGCTCTATCTCGGTATCGCTGCGATGCTGCGCCTGTTCGGCGACGGTTTCGCGCTGGTCATGCAGGGAGGATAGCCGCATGAAGACCCGCTCGCAGAAGCTCAAGCGCCTGGTCGCCGTCCAACGCCATCTGGAGCAGATGGCGGAGGCGGATTTCATTGAGATGGTGCGGCAGCGCGAGGTCCTGGCTGAGACGATCGATGTCGTCGTCGATGCCATGGGCTCGGCTCATCCGATGCACCGCATGTTCTCCGGCCACTATTCCTCGCAGATCGGACGGCTTGTGCAGAAGGACCAGATGCTGCACGGCATCCAGCAAACGCACGAGGCGCGCATGCTGAGGGAGCGCGCGAAAGCCGACCGGCTCGAGGAAAACATGAAGGAGGCCCGCCAGTCCGAGGACCGCGAAGAGGCCGACAATTCCATCTACGACCTGATCGATCAACACGTTACGGGCAACGCGCCAGCTTCCCGTAAGCTTGACGGGCGATAGTACGTCATTCCCGGTTTGCTCCGATGGCGGAGCGGATCCGGGCCGACCAATGCCCAGGCTCGATTTTGAGAGGATTCGTCATGGCCATCTCTCCGCCCAGCGATCTGGTGATGGATGTCGTGCGCGCCGCCGACCCCACCGAAGTGCAGGAAGCGCAGGCGCGGTTGAAGGCCAACCGTGCCGCGTTCAAGGCGACGAGTCTGGCGGAAAACGGCAACGGCTTTGCCGCTGCCGTCAACGTTCTCAATCTGTCGCCGGAAGGTTCGAGCGGGCTCGGCGACCTCAACAACCGCGTCGAACAGAAGAAGATTCCGGAGACCTATCGCAAGTTCGAGGCCATGGTGCTGCAGAACTTCGTGAAGTCGATGCTGCCGACCGATAGCGAGAACGTTTTCGGCAAGGGCAATGCGGGTGATATCTGGAAGAGCATGATGGCCGAGCAGATCGGCGACGTGATCTCCAAGAGCGGTGGCATCGGCATTGCCGAACAGCTCGCGGGCGCCGAAGGCACCGATCGGGTTCAGGCATCGCTGGACGGTAACAGCCGAAACCTCGCCGCAAGCCTCGTGCAGGAATACGAGCGCAAGACGCTGACCGGCTTTACGACCGACAACGACAAGAACAAGCAAGCCTAGGGCGGGGTGGGGGAACTGCTTGCAGTTTTCCGTCCGCACTTCGCTCTAATTCATAGGAATAGATCGCGCTTGAGAATCCGGTCGATCCGACCAGAAATCATCGTGATCCAAATGGGAGTTGATTCATGGAAGCCATGGCATCCAATGACGTCCGGATCCAGAACGTGCTCGGCCGCCTGGAAATGATCCTCGACAACGAGAACAGCCGGATCGGCATCGACCCGGAATTCGATATCAAGACATCGAACGCGCACAAGAGCCGTTGCCTCTACGAACTGACGATGCTGCACCGTGACATGCTGCCGGGCGAAAACTCTTCGGCTTTCTCCTCGCATGCTCTGCACCTGCGCGAAAAGCTGTCGGTCAATTCGCAGAAGGTCGAGGCCCATCTCGAAGCCGTTCGCGCCGTCGTCGACCTCCTGAAGACCGCCGCCCAGGATGCCGATGCGGACGGCATCTATTCCGAAGCGCAGTTCCGCTATAGCGATTTCTGATGCTGAAGCTCGTTTTCACCGGGGTCTGGGTCTGCGCGGTCACGCTCGGATCCGTCTACTTCTCGATGCAAAGCGCCTCCGCGCCCGCCGTCCCGGACGGCGAGGCTGCCCGGCGCGCATCGGAGCAATATGTTCCCGGTGAGATGATCACCATTCCGGTCATCCGGGATGGTTCCGTTCAGGGCTATTTCCTGACCAAGCTTTCCTTCTCCGCCACCAAGGAGGGGATCAACAATCTTCGCGCGCCACTGCGCCAGATGGTTACCGATGAGCTCTACGATTTGCTCGTCGGTTCGAAATTCATCGACATCGCCGACACCGGTACGTTCGACCTGCCCACCTTCAAGACGACGGTAAAGGACGGCCTGAACAAGAAGCTCGGCGACGAGGTGATTACCGAGGTGCTCGTCGAGCAGCTCGAATATCTGACCAAGGAAGACGTCAAACGCGTCGCCAACAGCCAGAATGTGCCGCGGCAAAAGCCGGTCCCGATCACCGACAGGAACGGCAACGTCGCCGGCGACAAGTTGCCTGAAGGCGCCGTCAAGGCAAGCAGCGCGCACTGATGATTGTTGGAAGGGACGCCCGGGTGGGTTTCCGCTCGGCCGCTTGCCCTCGACGAGGCGGCATCCGTCAGTTCTTTTCCGGGGTGCGGTACTGCTCGTTGATGAGGCCGAGTTCCGCCATCAGCCGGCCGATCGCCACATAGAAGTGGTATAGTCCGGCCGCTGCCAGCCCGCTCTTGTTCCACAGTTCCAGCCCGCGCGGCACCGATGCGCCAAGCAGCGCCAGCGATTTGCCGAAGGTCCTGAGCCGGCCTTTGAAGCTCGGGTCACGCCGATGTTCGAGCATCGTCGAGATCGCGCCGTTCCTGAGGCTGCGCGCCCTGATCCAGGATGCGCTGGTGCGGCGGGCGGGCACGGTCTCGGCAACCCAGGCGTCGGTTGCCCAGGCGAAGGAAAACCCTTTCGCCTTGCAGCGGCTGTAGAAATCCGCATCGCCGCCGCCGATGAAGTTGAAGGCGGGATCCAGGAAGGGTTGCGGCATCGTGTCCAGCACTCCACGCGTAACGAGCACGTTGCCGGAGGAATAAAGGATGGGCACCGGCCCGGTCGCGTCATAATGGGGCGTGAAGACCGGATGGCGTTTCCACTTCTGCCCGCCATCGCCTTCGAAAACCGGAAGCTGCGGGCCGCCGACCATATCGGCACCGGTCGTTTCCTGTGCCGCGATGAGGCAATCGAGCCATTCGGGCGCCGCCACTTCGTCGTCGTCGATGATCGCGATCGCCTTGAGGTTCGGGTAGGTTTGGAGCGCCGTCGCCCAGCCGGCATTGTAGGCGTGGCAGTTTCCGCGCTGATGCGCGACGATCACGACAGAATCCGAAGGATGTCCCAGGAAGAAGTCTTTTGCCGCCGCAGCCCCGGCCAGCCCGTCGGCATCGTTTTCGACGACGACCGTGGCGTAGGAGATGTCAGGCCTTTGGGAAACAATGGTTTTCAGCGTCTTGACGACATGGTCCGGCCGACGGAACGTCGGCAGCACGACGACGAGTTCGATGTCGCCGGCGTCTTCCAGCTCTGTCCGGAAGTAGACGGAAATGTCCTGGCCGGTCGTCGTCATGGCGAAACCTGTAAAAGCAAAATTGTGTCGCAATACAGCAAATCTTCCTAAACAGATGCTGAACCCTGGCGGCATATTTTGAAAGGGGTCTTTAAGCGCTCCTTCACCCCATGCTGCTAATGAAGGCCGCAGTTCCATTCATGACGCGTGGCAAAATGCATCTGGTCCTGGTCTCTTCGCTCGTTCCCGTCGCCAATCCGGCGTCCGGTTTCGACATTGCCAACCGGGCTGTGCTCGACGGTCTGCGCGCGCTCGGTCACCGCGTCAGCGTCATTGGTTTTCTCCAGCCGGGACGCGTGCCCGCGCCCGATTGCGATATGCATTTTCTCGGCGAGCTGGAAGTCACCAATGCCAAGGTTGGAACGTGGCAGAAGTTGAGCTGGCTCGCGACGGCCTTCCTCAACCGCACGACCGTCTCATCCGGCAAGATGCTGGTGGTGTCGTCGAGCCGGATTCAGTCGATCCTCGAGAGCCTCGCTCCGTTCGACGGTCTCGTGCTCAACTCGGTGCAACTGCCGGCCGCTTTCCAGCAGGTTTTCCGCCCCCATCCGTCGATCTATGTCGCGCACAATGTCGAGGCGGATTCTGCCTTTGAGAGTGCCGAGCGGGCCAAGGGTACGGTCGAACGCTTTCTTTTCCGGCGCGAGGCGCAGTATCTCGAACGCTACGAGCAGCAACTGGCGCAGAATGCGGTGGCCGTCTGGACGTTTGCGGAGGCCGATCGCTTCGGCTTCGGCCGCGCCGTCAGCGACCGGGCCTTCGTGCTGCCTCTGGTCACCGGTTGGGATGCGGCAGTAGTGCCGACAGAAGCAGCCGAGCTCCAGCAGGACCTCGGCTTGATCGGGACCTGGAGCTGGCGGCCGAACCGATTGGGGCTCGACTGGTTTCTCGCCGAGGTCGTACCGCATCTGCCGCAGGATCTTTCGATCGCGATTGCCGGCCAGATGGACGGCATACCGGCGGTTTCCCATCCCGGTGTTCGCTTCGTCGGACGGGTTCCTGATGCACGCGCCTTCGTCACGGAAAGTGCCGTCATACCGCTCGTCAGCCGGGGCGGTACGGGCGTCCAGCTGAAGAGCATCGAGACCTTTGAGCTTGGCATGCCATCCGTGGCGACGCAGGCGTCGTTGCGCGGCATCGAGGCGCTTCCTGAGAATTGCGCCGCGGCCGAAGATCCGGCCGAGTTCGCGCGCCTGTTGGTCGACAAGGTCACCCGCGCGCGCGGCGGCGACCGCCAACGCCTTGACGGTTCGGTCTTCCATCGCGCCCAGAAGGCGAAGCTGATGCGGGTCATGCGCAATGTGCTGGCCGGCCTCGCTCCGAGTGCCTCGGCCGAGACACCCTCGGTTCCGCCCGAGCTGAAGGTCCATGACGGGGGGCGGTCGTGACCAAGACGACCGCCGGCGCGAACACCGCCCTGTCCAGGCGCCTCATCCTGGGCATGCCGGTGGTCGATTTCGATTGGGAGAGCGCCTTTGCCTTTGCGGCCGACGCGCTGTCGCGCCCGGGCGGGCAAACAACGCTCGCCTTCCTCAACGCCAACAATGCCAACCTGATGATGCGCGACGGCGAGTACCGCGAGGTCCTCGGCCGCCAGGTCGTCTTTCCCGACGGTCACGGCGTCGATATCGCTTCCTATCTCTTTTACGGCAGCATGTTCCCGGCCAATCTCAACGGCACGGACTTCGTGCCGGCGCTGCTGACCTTCATCGACCGGCCGCTGCGCGTTGCGATGATCGGCGCCCGTGCGAAGGTGCTTGCGCGCGCGGCCGAGAATTTTCGCAGGCACGCGCCATGGCACGAGTTCCTCCCCGTTTCCGACGGGTTCTTCGATCGTGACCACTCCCAGCAAGTGCTTGCCGATGTCCGGGCGCTGAACGCTGATATCCTGCTGGTGGCGATGGGAAGCCCCGGTCAGGAGAAATGGGTCGATGCCCATGTGGGGCCGCAGGACGCCCGGCTGGTCATTACCGTCGGCGCGCTCTTCGATTTCGTCGCCGAGGCGTTTCCGCGGGCGCCGAAGTTCCTGCGCCGGATGCGGCTGGAATGGTTCTTTCGCCTGGCGGTCGAGCCGCGGCGCATGTGGCGTCGCTATGTCCTCGGAAACCCGCTTTTCCTGTTTTACGTCCTCTGGCACAAGCTGTCGGGGCGGGCGCGGGAAAACGTCGCCGACACCAGCCTTCGGACGGGAACATCGTGAACGGTCAGACCATGCGCACAGCCATTGTCACAGCGTCCTACGCCAATGACTTCGAGCGCTGCCGGCTGATGTGCGAAAGCATGGACCGCAAGCTTCAGGGCGATTGGAAGCACTATCTGCTGGTTGCCGATTTCGACGTTAAGCTCTTCCGGCAACTGGAGGGCTCCAGACGCCAGGTTATCAGCGAACGCGATCTCCTGCCCTGGTGGCTGCATCCCGTCACCGACCCGCTTTCGGGCGGCCGCCGGAAGCTGTGGCTCAGCCCCTTTGGCCTGCCGCTGCGTGGCTGGCATGCCCAACAGCTTCGCCGCCTGGTGCTCGCGCGCCACATCGACGAGGCGGCGATGTTTGCCGTCGATTCCGATGTCGTCTTCCTGCGCGCCTTCGATCCCGCCAGCCTCTGGCAGGGAGAGCGGTTGACGCTCTACCGCAAGGACGGGGCGATTAATGCGCAAATGCGCTCCAACCATCTCGAATGGCTCGCCCATTCCGACAGGCTTCTCGGGATCGGCCCCTACACGTTGCCGGCCAACGACTATATCAACACGCTGATCGCGTGGCGCACCGATACCAGCCGCAAGCTGCTCGAGCACATCGAGACGCTGCACGGTCGGAACTGGGTGAGGGCGATGACCCGCACCCGCGCCTTCTCCGAATGCACGATCTACGGGCGCTTCGTCGACGAGGTGCTGGGCGGGGAAGGTCATGTTCCCTCTGATGCCGCGCTCTGTCATGTGCTCTGGTTCGAAGACAGCTACCGGCAGGATCTCTCCGGTCTCAGGGCGTTCTTGAAGGACATGGCGCCGCATCAGGTCGGCATCGGCGTGCAGTCCTTCGTCGGCCACGATCTCGACGATATTCGCCGGGCGGTGTTCGAACTCGCGGCCTGAGGCATCTGTCTTGCTTCAGATGACCCGATCAGCCGGCTTTCTGAGCGCCGAATAGGTCAGTCCGAACGAGAGCGCGTAGAGGACCAGGAAGATCCCGTTGAGCGCCGGCGCCCAGGTCGCGACGTCGGCCGTCGTCTGCAGCAACAGAACCAGCAGCCCCACCTTGACGACGCCAGCAATCAACAGGTTCAGCATGCGCCGCACAGTGCGGCCGGTCGCGTAGAGCAGTTCGGAGTGGTACTCGATCAGGTTGCGGAACGAGGGCACGAGCACGATCATCGCGACAATCGGCGCGGCTGCCGACACGTTGCGCCCGAGCCCATCGGGGAAGACCCACAGATAGAATGCCATGGCCGCGATGGCGGCAAAGGACGCAAGCGCCACCAGGAGTTCGATCGAGAGCCGGACGCGCCAGCGGGCAATCGCCTCGGGCGTTCGCATGATGCGCTGGACGAGCAAGGTGTTGAATGACCGCACCGGCAGCGCCGTCAGGTCCGCCAGCCGCATCAGGATGGCATAGAGGCCGGACACCGCCGGCCCGCCAATGGCGAGTACCGCAATCTTGTCGAACTCCGATTGGATGTAGAACAGCACCTCGGCGCCGGCGACCGACACCGAATCCGCCCAGCGCCGGAAGTAAAGCCGTGGCTGCCAGCGCAGCCGGACAGGCGGGTAGAACCAGAGAAGGGCCACCAGAAGGCCGAGCGCATTCGCAAGCAGATAGAGGTAGGACCAGGCTTCGAGCGTTTTCCAGGGGAGCAACGCAAGGAGCACGGCAGCGGCGGTGCGGATCGCCGTTCCGATCACCACGAGGAGGGCGCCGCGCCCGAAGCGACCGAGACCGTTCAGCACGATGACGGCGGTCTCCAGCCCGCGCCAGCAGAGGATCTCGGCCAGCATGAAGGCAGCAAAAGTGCCGGCAGCCATGTCGCGGGAAAAGAGGGCGAGGAAGGTGATCGCGCAGATGATTGCGATCAACGGCAGCGACAGCACCGCGCCGACCAGAAAGCCGGCGCTATAGGTGCCGACAAGCAGCGGCTTTACGGTCGCGACCCGATAGAGCGGCGACATGAAGCCGAAGGCAAGCACGCGCGATATCATGATGCCGGCGGCAGACGCGGTCGCGAACAACCCGAAATCGGCGATGGCGAGCGTGTTGGCAACGGCGATGAAATAGACGAGCGACAGCACGAGCCGGCCCGCCGAACCTCCGGTCATCGAGAGGTAAGCGTGGATGAGCGCCCGGTGGCGGAGATAAAGCGCTTTGATGCGATGGGGCACGGCCGACATTTCCAGTAGCGCGTTTCCCGCTCGATGCCGATGGAAACGCTCTATCTCCTTGATATCTCACAGTTCCAAGGGCAGGGCGCGCAAAGCGTTCGCCTGGAATTGCGCTCGTCTCTCCGTCATAGGCGGGAAAGCTTAATAAGGCGTGAGATCACGCCGTTCGCGCCGTCACTTCCCGCCGAAATTAACGATTTGTTTTCCATGTTTCCTTAGGTTGGCTTCACTATTCGGAATTCGCCGTTTCGGCAGCCGCGGGATCAGTCATGTTCAACATCGACGACGAGAAACGCCCGGTTCCGCGTGCATCGTTGCTCGATTTTGCAGCAGAGGACGCGCGCGACCCCGCGCGTGCGCGAGACAGGCGCACCGCCGACCCGCAGGGTGCAGGCTCGTCCTTGCTCGGTCGTCTGTCCGGTTCCGGTGGATCAGCCAATCAATCAGCGGCCCGGCGCGAAAACCACTCGAAAGGTCAGCCCCCGCGCGGCGAAACGGTGCGGCCGACAGCCAAGGCACCCGCCGCCCGTAACCAACCCGGCCTCGGCGGCATGCGTGGCAAGTTTGCGCGCTGGCTTGCCGATAGTCCGCCTGAGGGGGCTGCGCCGGGAGTGACAGCCGACGGGCGAGCCGCAGGTGACCGCCCGCTCGTGGATATCAAGACCGTGGTGCGCGCGGTCTGGCAGCTCCGCAAGATCATTCTCGCGACCACGGCGCTCGGCGCCGTCGGTGGCGTCCTGCTGGCGTTGTCGACGCCCAGCGTCTTCGTTTCCGAAAGCAAGCTCTACGTCGATCCGCGCGAAGTGCGGCTGACGGATTCCGACCTGTCGAAACAATCGCTCGCAACCGAAGGCATTCTCGCCATTGTCGACAGCCAGCTCGAAGTGTTGCGCTCGCGAACGGTTATGGAAAAGGTCGCGGCCAGTCTCGATCTGGAAAAGGACCCGGAATTCGCCGGCAAGGGAGCCGGTGGCGACGCGTCCGCGCGCGTCCTGAAGACCTTGGGCGAGGCAATTCAGGTCTGGCGCGATCCGAAAACCTTCATCGTCACCATTGAGGCGAAGACCAGGGATCCCGAGAAGTCGGCACTGATTGCCAACCGATTGGTGGACACGTTCCTCGGCGAGGAGACCGCCGCGCAATCCGGCTTCTTCCAGAAGACGACGGTTGCGCTCGACGCGCGTATCAAGGAACTGAAGGCTGAACTGGACGCGGCCGAAAAGGCCGTCGAGGATTACAAGGCGAGCAACGACATTGTCGGCGCCGGCGGCGAATTGATCGCCGACAAGCAGCTCCTCAGCCTCAGTGATCAGGTCGCTGCGGCCCGCAATCGCATCGCCGAGGCGAAAGCCAAGGCCGAGGCGTCCGGCAAGGTGCAGCTCACCGATGTTCTGACGGGCGCCTATCCCGAGGAAATCAGTTCGCTGGCGCTCTCCGAACTGCGCAAGCAATACGCGGCGACCAGGGCGCAACTGAGCGCCCTTGATGCGAGCCTCGGGCCCCGCCATCCGCAACGCATCGCCGTTCAGCAGGCACTCGAGTCGTCGCGCTCGGAGATCGCCAACGAGTTGCGCCGCATCGCGGCTGCGGCGGGGACCGAGCTTGACCGCGCCCAGCGAACGGAACAGGACCTCGTGCAGCAGCTTGCCGTCCAGAAGGCGCGCCAGATCGATTCCTCCGCCGAATTCGTCGAGTTGCGCGAGCTGCAGCGAAAAGCGGCGGCGACCCGCGAGATCTACGAATCCTTCCTGAAGCGCGCCGGCGAGACGCGCGAAGAGGAAAAGCTGACCGCGAAGAACATCCGGGTGATCTCCAAGGCCGAGCCGGCGCTGCAGGCAAAAGGGCCCTCCCGCAAGATCATCCTGATCGCCGCCACCATGGCGGGTTTCTTTGCCGGCCTCGGCCTCGGCGTGCTGCTCGGCATCTATCGCAGCTTGAACGGATTGTTTCCCGCAACCCGGAAGGCCGAGGACGATGAGGCGCCCGAGCCGCCGGAACCCGATGGCGGCCCCGAGCCCACACGGCGCCAGCAGCCGCAGCCTGATCCGGCTTCGGCCAAGCTCGAGCTGCCGCCGCAGTTCAGTCCGGCTGCGCACCATGCACAATCGCTGAACGCTGCCTATGCCGTTGCTCGCAGGAGCGCAACGGCGGGTCCGGTCACGGCTCAGCCTGTGCCGCAGACCGTAGACGAGGATGACGCCGACATCGCCAAGGTCCAGGAAGGCCTTCGCGCGCTGAGGTCTCGCGTCGAGCACTATTCCCGCCAGAAGCTCGCGCGCCGTTGATACGACGGGCGGAGAGGCACGCTTCATTCGCGAACGTCTTGTGAGGCTGAGACCTCACGGCTTTCGGCGAAACCACGTGCACCTCTCAGTCTTGAGAGGAAATATCATCGGGGCACTCGAAACGGCAGCCAACCTCGTTGTCGCCTCTTGCATTTATGCGTTTGGGACAGCATAGGGCGCGTTGAGGCCATCGCCTTCTCTGAGGCGAACTAGAGTATGCCGCGTGAACAGGAAGCCAGGAGGAACATGCCGTGACGACTGTGATTGATGGCAAGAAGGTCGCCGCTTCGGTGATCGAAAGCGTGAAGGCCGCGACCCGTGCGCTCGAAACGGATGCGGGTGTTCGCGCAGGTCTCGCGGTCGTGATCGTCGGCGACGATCCGGCAAGCCACGCTTATGTTTCTTCCAAGAGCAAGATGGCCAAGGAGTGCGGTTTCCTGTCGGTCCAGCACACCTTGGCCGAGGCAACGACCCAGGAAGAGCTCGCTGCACTCGTGGCTAAACTCAACGCCGATCCCTCTATCCACGGCATCCTCGTGCAGCTTCCGCTGCCGAAACATCTGAATTCCGAGCCGATCATTCAGTCGATCCTGCCCGAAAAAGACGTCGACGGCCTGCACGTCGTCAATGCCGGCAAGCTTGCGACCGGCGATC
The DNA here is from genome assembly GCF_900103045.1 of Ensifer sp. YR511. NCBI lineage: Bacteria > Pseudomonadati > Pseudomonadota > Alphaproteobacteria > Hyphomicrobiales > Rhizobiaceae > Ensifer > Ensifer sp. YR511. The sequence continues at coordinate 219,241 of NZ_FNGR01000003.1, read as the reverse complement.
TCGAAGGCGGTCTCGTCTCCTGCACGCCGGCCGGCGCCATGGTCTTCGTGCGCCAGACCCATGGCGACGATCTCTCCGGTCTGAACGCTGTCGTCATCGGTCGCTCGAACCTGTTCGGCAAGCCGATGTCAGCGCTGCTGCTTGCCGCCAACGCGACGGTGACGACCGCCCATTCGCGCACCAAGGATCTGGCCGCCGTCTGCCGCAACGCCGATATCCTCGTTGCCGCCGTCGGACGCCCCGAAATGGTGAAGGCCGACTGGGTGAAGCCGGGCGCGACGGTCATCGACGTCGGTATCAACCGCGTACCAGCGCCGGAGAAGGGGGAGGGCAAGTCCAAACTCGTCGGCGACGTCGCCTTTGCGGAAGCCGCCGAGGTTGCAGGCGTGATCACGCCGGTGCCGGGTGGCGTCGGACCGATGACCATCGCCATGCTGATGGCCAACACCGTGATTGCCGCCTATCGCAAGGCCGGCCGCAAGCCGCCGCGCTTCTGATCCTGGCTCATATGGGATGATGAGACGCGTCGCGATTGCGGCGCGTTTTCATTTTTGCGGGGCAGGTCCGGTCGAGGCGCGCACGATGAGTTCGGCGCGCCAGAGTTCCTGCTCCGGATAGTCGCCGCGCTTCAGGATGCCGCCGATCAGCCGTGTGGCGATACGCGCCCCGGCGGCCCGCAGCGACGAGCGTGTCGTTGTCAGCGGGATGCTGAAATTTTCGGGCTTCAGCATCGGCAAGACGTCGTCATGGGCGATCAGCGAAATGTCTTCGCCGATTTTCAAGCCCGCCTGGTTGATCGCCCTGACAGCGCCAAGCGCCAGCACCGTACTTGAACAGAGCACCGCCGTCGGCGGCTGCGCGTGCTGCAGGAAGGGCTGCATGCTGCGGTAGCCGTGCTCGTCGGTCATCAGCGAATGCTGGACAAGCGCCTCGTCGAGCGAAAGGCCGTGTTCGGCGAGCGCCCGCAGCATGCCTTTTTTCCGGCGAATGGAAAAAGCCAGATATTCCGGCCCGTTGATCAGCGCAATCCGCTGGTGTCCGAGCTGTATAAGCAGCCGTGTCGCGTCGTAGAAGGCACTCGTATTGTCGATGTCGAGGAACGGATAGTCGCGGCTTTCGCCAATCGACCGGCCGTGCACGACGAAGGGGATCGAGAGCGATTTCAACATGGCGATGCGCGGGTCGTTGGCGCGCATATAGGCGAGGAAAAGCGCATCGACATTGCCGCTGGCCGCCAGGCGCCGGAAGGTCACCTCCTCGTCCTCCGGCGCGCTCGGATTGAGCACGAAGTGGAAGTCGTGCTTGACCGCCTCTTCCGCCAGCCCTGCCAGAAACTCGCCGAAATGTACGTCGGAATCGATGCCGGGCGCGATCGGCATGACCATGCCGATCGAATAGGCCTTGCCGGTGGCCAATCGCTGCGCTGCGCGGTTCGGCCTGTAGCCGGTCTCACGCACGGCCTGCAGCACGCGCTGACGGGTTTCGGCGTTGACTTCCGGATAGCCGTTCAGCGCCCGGCTGACCGTCGTCTGTGACAGGCCGAGCAGCTCCGCCAATTGCTTGAGATTGACCGCCATGGTCGGGATTCCTCTCAAAGCGCTTTGGATACCCATATGATTTTTGGTGTTTGGCCCCAGCGCCCTCCGGTTTGTGTAGCATCCGTTTTTCGAGCAACAAAGCGGAATTCAACTATTGCGCGGTGCAAAACGTTACCGCAGGGCACAAATACGTCGCATGGAGAACAGCGATGGGAAAGCTCTTGACTCCGCGCGTGTCGCAATGGTTTGTTAGCGAACTCAAAGCGCTTTGAATTTTTCGCGCATTGTCGTCTGCCCGGCGGGATCCGGGTTCATCTTTGGGAGGAGAAGAACGTGAAGAGATCATTGCTGTTGGGCGTGGCCGCCTTTGCCCTGATTGCAGGTGCAGCCGGCGCCGCCGACCTCAAATTCAAGCCGGGCGAAGATACGAAGTTCAACTGGGCGAGCTTCGAGGAGTTCAAGAAGGGCCACGACCTTAAGGGCCAGACGCTGACGATCTTCGGCCCCTGGCGCGGCGAAGACGAGGCGCTGTTCAAGAGCGTCTATGCCTACTTCACCGAAGCGACGGGCGCCGAGATCAAGTACTCCTCGTCTGAAAACTACGAGCAGCAGATCGTCATCGACACCCAGGCCGGCAGCCCCTCCGAAATCTCGATCCTCCCGCAGCCGGGTCTGATCGCCGATCTCGCCTCCAAGGGCTACCTGACGCCGCTCGGCGACGAAACCCAGAAGTGGCTGCTCGACAACTATGCCGCCGGTCAGTCCTGGGTCGATCTGTCGACCTACAAGGGCAAGGACGGCAATGCTGCGCTCTTTGCGTTCCCCTACAAGATCGACGTGAAGTCGCTCGTGTGGTACTCGCCGGAGAACTTCGAGGACGCCGGCTACGAAGTGCCGAAGACCATGGAAGAGCTGAAGGCGCTGACAGAGAAGATCGCCGCCGATGGCGGCAAGCCCTGGTGCATCGGCCTTGGCTCCGGTGGTGCCACCGGCTGGCCGGCCACCGACTGGGTGGAAGACATGATGCTGCGTACGCAGCCAGCCGACGTCTACGACAAGTGGGTGAAGAACGAGATCCCGTTCACCGATCCAGCCGTCGTCGGTGCGATCGACGAGTTCGGTTGGTTCGCCAAGAACGACAAGTTCGTCGATGGCGGTGCAGCAGCGGTTGCCTCGACCGACTTCCGCGACAGCCCGAAGGGCCTCTTTGCCTCGCCGCCGAAGTGCTACCTGCACCACCAGGCGTCGTTCATCCCGTCCTTCTTCCCCGAGGGCACGAAGATCGGCGAGGATGCCGACTTCTTCTACATGCCGCCTTACGAGAGCAAGAAGGATCTCGGCAATCCGGTGCTCGGCGCCGGCACGCTGGCGATGATCACCAAGGACACGCCGGCTGCACGCGCCTTCATCGAGTTCCTGAAGACCCCGATCGCCCATGAAGTCTGGATGGCGCAGACGAGCTTCCTGACGCCCTACAAGAGCGTCAATGTCGACACCTACGGCAACCCGCCGCTGAAGAAGCAGGGCGAGATTCTTCTGAACGCCACCACCTTCCGCTTCGACGGTTCGGACCTGATGCCTGGCAAGATTGGCGCCGGTGCGTTCTGGACCGGCATGGTCGATTTCGTCGGCGGCAAGTCGTCGGCCGACGTCGCGGACGGCGTGCAGAAGGCCTGGGACGCCATCAAGTAACAACAGATGACGGGCGGCAGCAATGCCGCCCGTTGCCGACCCGGGTTCGCTGCCAGGGCGGGACGAGGAAAAGCGTTGCGGTCTCCGTGCGTTTCCGCCCCCAACCCTTGAGAGGCCGCGCGCCCCAATGAGAACGGCGACAATCGCCAGCCCTGCACGGGGACGTGCACCCAAGGGGAGGGACATGTCATGTTTTATCAGCTAGCCGCTGCTGCGGGGTTCATGCTGGCCGGGGTGCTCGGCTGCGCTGCCTATTTCTGGGGAACCAGCCTTGTTCTCGACCTGATCTTCCCGTCCAAGGGAAAATCAGGTGTGGTCGCCTCGCGAAACCTGCGCATCACCAATGCCATCCGCCCGTGGCTGTTCCTCGCACCCGCGCTCTTTGCTCTGGCGACCTACCTCATCTACCCGGTGATCATGTCGCTCTGGTACAGTTTCCACGACCGCGCGGGTCAGAATTTCGTCGGCGTCAGCAACTATGCCTGGATGGTCAACGACGGCGAATTCCGCCAGTCGATTTACAACAACTTCCTCTGGCTGCTCGTCGTCCCGGCGCTCTCGACCTTCTTCGGTCTCGTCATCGCGGCGCTCACCGACCGGATCTGGTGGGGCAATATCGCCAAGACCCTGATCTTCATGCCGATGGCGATCTCGTTTGTCGGTGCCGCGGTCATCTGGAAGTTCATCTATGATTTCCGCCCCGAGGGTGCAGAACAGATCGGCCTGCTGAATGCCATCGTCGTTGCTTTCGGCGGCGCCCCGCAGGCCTGGATCACGCTGCCCTTCTGGAACAACTTCTTCCTGATGGCGATCCTCGTCTGGATCCAGACGGGTTTTGCCATGGTCATCCTGTCGGCAGCCCTTCGCGGCATTCCGGAGGAAACGATCGAGGCCGCCGTCATCGACGGCGCCAATGGCTGGCAGATCTTCTTCAAGATCATGGTACCGCAGATCTGGGGCACGATCGCCGTCGTCTGGACGACCATCACCATCCTGGTGCTGAAGGTCTTCGATATCGTGCTCGCGATGACCAATGGCCAGTGGCAGAGCCAGGTGCTCGCCAACCTCATGTTCGACTGGATGTTCCGCGGTGGCGGCGACTTCGGCCGCGGGGCTGCGATCGCCGTCGTCATCATGATCCTCGTCATTCCGATCATGGTCTGGAACATCCGCAATGCGGCCAAGGAAATGAAGGGGCACTGAGATGAATCCAGCGACACGTTCTCCCCTCATGTGGGTCGTCCACCTCTCGGTCTTTCTGATCGTCGCACTGTGGACGCTGCCGACCGCAGGCCTTCTGATCTCGTCGCTGCGCGACAAGGACCAGCTCGCCGTTTCCGGCTGGTGGACTTCCCTTTCGACTTCGTCGCAGAACACCGTCGTGAGAGCGCCCGGCCCCGAAAGCCAGGTGGAGCGCGACGGCAAGTTCGTGATCTCCGGCAATCTGCTCGAAGGTCAGCCGGGCCAGATCTCCGCCTTCGGCTTCAACAGCCGTGAGCCGACTGCGTTCAAGGCCGGCGAAACCGCCGAGCTCAACGACGGCGAGAAACTGACCGTTCAGGCCGACGGCAACTTCGAGATCGTTTCCGACAAGAAGATGGAAGGATCGCGCGGCCAGCGCGTCTTCGTCACCGCATCATCGCCGCCGCGCTTTACCTTCGACAACTATGTCGAAGTCCTGAGCGCCGAAGGCATCGGCCGCTCCTTCATCAATTCGCTGACGGTCGCCGTGCCAGCGACCATCATCCCGATCATGATCGCCGCCTTCGCGGCCTATGCGCTTGCCTGGATGCCGTTTCCGGGCCGTGCGATCCTGATCGCCGTGGTCGTCGGCCTCCTCGTCGTGCCGCTGCAGATGTCGCTGATCCCGCTCTTGAAGCTCTATAACGGCGTCGGCGCCTTCTTTGGCGTGCCGGCCAAGACCTATGTCGGCATTTGGCTCGCCCATACCGGTTTCGGCCTGCCGCTGGCGATCTATCTGCTTCGCAACTACATGGCCGGCCTGCCGCGCGAAATCATGGAATCCGCCCGCGTCGATGGCGCCAGCGATTTCGATATCTTCGTCAAGATCATCCTGCCTCTGTCCTTCCCGGCGCTCGCTTCCTTCGCGATCTTCCAGTTCCTGTGGACCTGGAACGACCTGCTGGTCGCCATCGTGTTCCTGGGCGCGGGGCCCGACGAACTGGTCCTGACCGGCCGGCTCGTCAACTTGCTCGGTTCACGCGGCGGCAACTGGGAGATCCTGACGGCCTCCGCCTTCATTACCATCATCGTTCCGCTGATCGTCTTCTTCAGCCTGCAGCGCTATCTCGTGCGCGGCCTGCTGGCGGGCTCGGTCAAGGGCGGCTGACATCTGAGGACTTTCGACGACAATGAGCATGACCGAAATGAGCACTTCCACTTTGCAGGCCGATCGGGATTGGTGGCGCGGCGCGGTGATCTACCAGATCTATCCGCGCTCCTACCAGGACTCCAACGGCGACGGCATCGGTGACCTCAAGGGCATCGTTACCCGCTTGCCGCATATTGCCGCCCTCGGTGCCGACGCAATCTGGATTTCGCCGTTCTTCACCTCGCCGATGAAGGACTTCGGTTATGACGTCTCCAACTATAGCGATGTCGACCCGATCTTCGGCAGCCTTGCCGACTTCGACGCGGTCATAGCCGAGGCGCACCGCCTTGGCATCCGGGTGATGATCGACCTTGTTCTCTCGCACACGTCGGACCAGCATCCCTGGTTCGTCGAAAGTCGGTCGAGCCGGACGAACGCGAAGGCTGATTGGTACGTCTGGGCTGATTCCAGGCCGGACGGCACCCCGCCCAACAACTGGCTGTCGATCTTCGGCGGCTCGGCCTGGGCGTGGGATCCGACGCGCCTGCAATATTACATGCACAACTTCCTGACCTCGCAGCCGGACCTCAACCTGCACAATCCGGAAGTGCAGGATGCACTGCTGGCCGTCGAGCGTTTCTGGCTGGAGCGCGGCGTCGACGGCTTCCGCCTCGACACCATCAACTTCTATTTCCACGACAAGCAGCTGCGCGACAATCCGGCGCTGGCGCCGGAGCGCCGTAACGCCCAGACCGCACCGGCGGTCAACCCCTACAACTATCAGGAACATCTCTACGACAAGAACCAGCCGGAGAACCTCGAGTTCCTGAAGCGCTTCCGCGCCGTTATGGACGAGTTCCCGGCGATCGCTGCGGTCGGCGAAGTCGGCGACAGCCAGCGCGGTCTGGAGATCGCCGGCGAATATACCTCCGGCGGCGACAAGATGCAGATGTGCTACGCCTTCGAATTCTTGGCGCCGGATCCGCTGACACCGGCGACGGTCGCCGAGGTTCTCCGAAACTTCCAGAAGGCGGCGCCAGAAGGTTGGGCCTGCTGGGCCTTCTCGAACCATGACGTCGTGCGCCATGTCAGCCGCTGGGGAGCGGGCGTTGCCGATCGCGACGCTCATGCGAAACTGCTTGCGAGCCTTCTGATGTCGCTGCGCGGCTCGGTCTGCATCTATCAGGGCGAGGAACTGGCGCTGTCGGAAGCCGAGCTTGCCTATGAAGACCTGAAGGATCCCTATGGCATCCAGTTCTGGCCGGATTTCAAGGGTCGCGACGGTTGCCGCACACCGATGGTCTGGGACGGTGCCACGGTCAATGGCGGCTTCGGCAGCGCAAAACCCTGGCTGCCGGTGCCGGCGGAACACCTCAAGCGCGCCGTGTCGGCGCAGCAGGGCGATCCGGCCTCGGTGCTCGAGCACTACCGTCGCTTCCTGCATTTCCGCAAGGCGTATCCGGCGTTTGCCAAGGGCGAGATCGAGTTCCTGAGCACGGACGGCTCGGTGCTTGCTTTCGTGCGCAGCCACGGCAACGAGAAGCTTTTCTGCCTGTTCAACATGAGCGGCGTGCCGGCTGCGGCCACGCTGCCGAACGAGCCGGTGGCTGCATTGGAAGGGCACGGCTTCGTGTCCGAGGTCAAGAACGGAACGGTGCATCTGCCGGCCTGGGGCGCCTACTTCGCGCGGCTGGTGTGAAGGCAGATGACAACAGAGATAGACGGGAAGAACCGAAGAGGAGGGTGCAATGACGGGTCTGCTGCTTAAAGATATCCGCAAGTCCTACGGCGCGGTCGATGTCATTCACGGCATCAATCTCGACATCAAGCAGGGCGAGTTCATCGTTTTCGTCGGCCCGTCCGGCTGTGGAAAGTCGACGCTTCTGCGCATGATCGCCGGTCTCGAGGAGATCACTGGCGGCGACATGTTCATCGACGGCGAGCGCGTCAACACCGTGCCCCCGTCGAAGCGCGGCATCGCCATGGTGTTCCAGTCCTATGCGCTCTATCCGCACATGACCGTCTACGACAACATGGCTTTCGGCATGCGGATCGCCAAGGAAAGCAAGGAAGAGATCGACCGTCGCGTGCGCAACGCCGCCGATATCCTGCAGCTGACCAAGTATCTCGACCGTCTGCCGAAGGCGCTCTCCGGCGGGCAGAGACAGCGCGTCGCCATCGGCCGCGCCATCTGCCGTGACCCCAAGGTCTTCCTGTTCGACGAGCCGCTCTCGAACCTCGACGCGGCCCTTCGTGTCGCCACCCGCATCGAGATCGCCAAGCTCAGCGAACAGATGGCGGGCACGACGATGATCTACGTCACCCACGACCAGGTGGAGGCAATGACGCTCGCCGACCGCATCGTCGTGCTGTCGCAGGGGCACATCGAGCAGGTAGGCCCGCCGCTCGAACTCTATGAGCGTCCGGCCAATCTGTTCGTCGCGCGCTTCATCGGCTCGCCGGCGATGAACATCATCCCTTCGACGATCACGGCGACCGGCGCGCAGACGACGGTGAAGCTGACCGGCGGCAAGAGCGTGACGCTCGATATCCCGACCGACTCCTCGCAGAACGGCAAGATTGCGAGTTTCGGCGTTCGCCCGGAAGACCTGCAGGTCTCGACAGGCGACGACTTCCTGTTCGAAGGCACGATCTCGATCGTCGAGGCGCTCGGCGAAGTGACCCTGCTCTATATCGAGGGTCTCGTCGACAAGGAGCCGATCATCGCCAAGATCCCCGGCATCCTGCCGGTTCACCGCGGCGACAAGGTGCGCTTCACGGCCGACAAGGCCAAGCTACACCTCTTCAACGACGAGGGCCGCAGCTACCGCGTCTGAAGCAATTGCAGGAAAAGTGCGAAGCGGTTTTCCGTCCGGAGTTGCGGCCTACTTCCAAGGAAACGTGCGAAGCGGCTTTGCGTTGAGGATTGCGTAACCAAGATTCCTGGTCACGAACTTGCTCCGCCCGGTTTTTGCCGGGCGGTTTTTCATCCGGTCGTCGGACCAACCGTCTGTTAAATCTCTGCCGCTAGTCTGTATCAAAAGGGGATATGGAAAGGCATTTCGATGAACGGCGCGGCACCTGTCTTGCAGCACTTCCTGAACAAGGAAGAGTCCTTCATGTACGATCGAGAGACCAGCTTCCCGATGGAGGACACGCGAAACGAGGCGCGCATCGAATACACTGAGAAGGGCATGACGCAACTGAGCTCTCGTCGCTGCGAAATCATCAAGCTTTCGAAAAGCGGCGCGCTGATCAGCATCCTCACGCAGTACCAGCTGCCACAGAATTTCTACCTGGATATCCCGAGCGCACGCATCCAGATGGTCGGCTGCCTGTTGAAGCGGGTGCATGCCAACAACGTCATCGAGGCGCGCTTCCTGCGCATGCTGACGGACCGCGACCTCAATCGTATCTTCGTCTACAGCAGCCATCCGAACCACCGCAACCGGACGCTCGACATCTACCGCTGAGTGCCATGCTGGGCTTGACGGCTCCACGGCGCTCAATGGATGGTTGTAGTCTCAATCAACGGATTCGGACCTGAACCATGCAGCGACCCTATCGGCTTTCGTGCCATTGCGGCGATATCGCCGTCGAAGTCGACGAAGAGCTTGGTGGGCTCGTCGACTGCAACTGCTCCACCTGCCGGCGCTCCGGCTTCCTGCATTGGAAGGTGGATGCCGCAAAGGTAAAGCTCTTGACCGAAAAGCGCCGCCTGTCGAGCTACATCTGGCGCGGCCTCAACGAGGGGCACCATTTCTGCCCGACCTGTTCGACTCCGATCATGCGCAGCGGCTATCCGGATAACAAGATCTCGATCAATGCGCGCTGCATCGAGGGGGTCGATGTCTTCACGCTGGAAATCGAGCGCTATGACGGGCGCAACGACATGTTCCCCGGGCCACTGCCCTGAGCTTTTCACGATCGTTTGAAGACCAAGCGCCGCCCCAATGGGAGCGGCGCTTTTCTATGTCAGTGGAAGAGAACGCTGGCGCCCTGATCAGCCGCACCCGCGATCGCGCGGAAGGGCGCGAATAGCTCGCGGCCCATGCCGAAGTCGTTGTCCGAAAGATCCGCATGCGCGGGCACACGTGTCTTGAGTGCGATGTCCTCGACCAGCACCTCGATCGTTCCGGCAACAGCGTCGATGCGGACGATATCGCCTTCCTGGATGCGAGCGATCGGGCCGCCGTCCTTTGCCTCCGGCGTCACGTGGATTGCTGCCGGCACCTTGCCGGAGGCGCCGGACATGCGGCCGTCCGTCAGGATGGCGACGCGCTGGCCGCGGTCCTGCAGAATGCCGAGCACGGTCGTCAGCTTGTGCAGTTCCGGCATGCCGTTCGCCTTCGGACCCTGGAAGCGCACGACGGCGACGAAGTCGCCCTCGAGCTTGCCGGCCTTGAAGGCGGCATTGAGCTCGGCCTGGTCGTGGAAGATCTTGGCAGGCGCCTCGATGATGTGACGGTCCGGCTTGACGGCAGAGATCTTGATGACGGCCTTGCCGAGATTGCCGGTCAGCATTTTCAGGCCGCCCGAATGCTGGAACGGCTGATCGATGGTCGCAAGCACCTTCGGGTCAGCGCTTTCCTTCGGCGTCGGCACGCGTTCGACATTGCCGTCGGCGCCAAGCCGGACGTCGATCTTGTAGGCGTCGAGTCCCTGGCCGACGACGGTGCGCACGTCGTCGTGCAGCAGGCCGGCGCGAAGCAGCTGGCTGATCAGGAAGCCCATGCCGCCGGCGGCGTGGAAGTGGTTCACGTCGGCGAGCCCGTTCGGATAGACGCGGGCCAGCAGCGGAACGATGTCCGAGAGCTCTGAAATGTCCTGCCAGGTGAGCACGATGCCGGCAGCCCGCGCCATGGCGACGAGGTGCATCGTGTGGTTGGTCGAGCCGCCGGTCGCATGCAGGCCGACAACGCCGTTGACGATCGAGCGCTCGTCGATCATTTCGCCCGCCGGGGTGAACTCGTTGCCCATGGCGGTGATCGCCAGCGCCCGCTTGGCGGCTTCCTTGGTCAGCGCGTCGCGCAGCGGCGTGCCCGGATTGATGAAGGAGGCGCCGGGCAGGTGGAAGCCCATGATCTCCATCAGCATCTGGTTGGAGTTGGCGGTGCCGTAGAAGGTGCAGGTTCCCGGTCCGTGGTAGGACTTGGATTCCGCCTCGAGCAGTTCGTCGCGGCCGACCTTGCCTTCGGCGAACAACTGGCGCACCCGCGCCTTCTCGTCGTTCGGCAGGCCCGAGGTCATCGGTCCGGCGGGCACGAAGATCGCCGGCAGGTGGCCGAAGGTGAGCGCTGCGATCACGAGGCCCGGCACGATCTTGTCGCAGACGCCGAGATAGACGGTGGAATCAAACATGTTGTGCGACAGGCCGACGCCGGCCGCCATGGCGATCAGGTCGCGGGAAAACAGCGAGAGCTCCATGCCCGGCTGCCCCTGCGTTACGCCGTCGCACATGGCCGGCACGCCACCGGCGACCTGGGCGACGCCACCTGCCTCGCTTGCCGCCTGGCGGATCAGCGCCGGATAGGTCTCGAACGGCTGATGCGCCGAAAGCATGTCATTGTAGGAGGTGATGATGCCGAGATTGGCCACGCGGTCGCCCGCAAGCGCCACCTTCTCGGCGGGGGAACAGACCGCAAATCCATGCGCGAGGTTGCCGCAGCCGAGCACGCTGCGATGCGGACCGCTCGATGCCGCCCGGCGGACGCGATCGAGATAGGGCTCGCGGTGGGGTTTCGAGCGCTCGACGATGCGAGCCGTGATCGAGGCAATGCGGGAATCGGCGGACATGACAAATCCTGTTCCGGAGTCTTCAGACTCCTCATCTTCATCCAGTCATCGTCCGGAGCGCGGCGAGCTTGGGAGAGCGCAAGCCGCGTCCCGGCGTTTCTCAGAAACACCTGTCCATTCCGACGGGAGCGCGCCACCGGCTGAACGTGTCTCCAAAGTTCCTATCGGGCCGGTTCGGCCCAACATCATTCCGATCTACGGCGCCCAGTAAATCTGCACCGGCGACGCGGCGCGGCGCAGCATCGCGCGGATCGGCATGTCCTTTTCGTCGCCGGCATCTTCAGCCTTGGCGAGAACCGCCTTCTTGCCCTCGCCTTCGATGTGCAGCACCAGAAGCCGCGCATCCTGAAGGCTGGCAAAAGTAAAGGTCAGCCGGGTTTCGCCTGCACCCTCGGCTTCCATCGTGATCACGCCGCGCGGCGTTGCCGGATCGATGGCGCGCGCGAGCTGCGATCCGCCCGGGAAGAACGATGCGGTGTGCCCATCCGTTCCCATGCCGAGGATCGCCACGTCGAACGGTGCACCGATCTTCGCCGTTTCCCGGCTTGCGAGATCAGCCGCGGCCTCCGCTGTCGGGGCCGCCTGGTAGAGCGGCAGGAAAGTTGCTGCAGCGGCCTTGTCCTGAAGCAGGTTGGCCGCCACGAGGCCGTGGTTGGAGCGGTCGCTTTCCGGCGGCACGAAGCGTTCGTCGACCAGCGTCACCGTCACCTTGTCCCAGGCGATGTCCTTCTTCGAAAGCGCCTGGAAGAATGCCTTGGGCGTGGAGCCGCCGGAGACGGCGATGCTTGCGGAGCCGCGTGCGGCGACACCGGCAGCAAGAGCGCTGCTGACCGCATCGGCAAGGCCTTGCGCCAGTGCTGCGCCGTTTTCGAATGTATGAAGCTTAGACGTCATCGGCGCACCTATATCGCGTCGTTCCAGGTCCGGCCGTCACGCTCGATCAGCGCAATTGACTGGCTCGGACCCCAGGTGCCGGCGGTGTAGCCCTGAACCTGCTGCCCGGTTTCTTCCCAGGCCTTCAGGATCGGATCGACCCACTTCCATGCGGCCTCGACCTCGTCGCGGCGCACGAACAGCGTCTGGTTGTTGCGGATGACGTCGAAGAGCAGCCGCTCATAGGCGTCCGCATTGCGCACGGCGAAGGCTTCGGCAAAGCTCATGTCCAGCGAGACGCTGCGCAGGCGCATGCCGCCCGGGCCCGGGTCCTTGATCATCAGCGACTGCTTCACGCCTTCGTTCGGCTGTAGGCGGATGACCAGTTGGTTGGCCGAAATGCGGCCGGCATTGTTGTCGAAGATCGAATGCGGGATCTGCTTGAAGGTGATGACGATTTCCGACATGCGGCCGGCAAGGCGCTTGCCGGTGCGGATGTAGAAAGGCACGCCGGCCCAGCGCCAGTTGCTGACTTCCGCCTTGATCGCCACAAAGGTCTCGGTGTTCGAAACGCCGCCTTCGAGTTCTTCGAGGTAGCCCTTGACCGGGCCGCCGGCCGAAGCGCCGGCGCGGTACTGGCCGCGCACCGTCACCTGCTCGACATTCGACGAGGTGATCGGCTTCAGCGCGCGCAGAACCTTCAGCTTCTCGTCGCGCACCGCTTCGGCGTCCATCGAGGTCGGCGCTTCCATGGCGACGAAGCAGACGAGCTGCAGGATGTGGTTCTGCACCATGTCGCGCAGCGCGCCGGCCTTGTCGTAGTAGCCGGCACGATTTTCAAGCCCGACGGCTTCCGACACGGTGATCTGCACGTGGTCGATATGGGCCGAGTTCCACAGCGGCTCGTAGAGCGCGTTGGCAAAGCGCAGCGCCATCAGGTTCTGCACCGTCTCCTTGCCGAGATAGTGGTCGATGCGGAAGATCTGCTCTTCGCGGAAAACCTTGCCGATCGTGTCGTTGAGTTCGGTCGCAGAGGCGAGGTCGCGGCCGATCGGCTTTTCGACGACGATGCGGGTGTTCTTGGTGATCAGCTTGTGATCGCGGATGCGCTCGGAGATGTCGCCGAAGATCGCAGGGCCGACGGCGAGATAGAAGGCGCGGATGCGCTCCTTGCCCTCTTCGAGGATCTTCTTCAGCGAGTCCCAACCCTGGTCGGACTTGGCGTCGACGGAGACGTAGAACAGGCGTGCAGCGAACTTCGCGACTTCCTCTTCCTTGTACTCTTCCGCCTTCAGATGTTCCTTCAGAGCATCGACGGCGAACTTGCGATAGTCCTCATGGCTGAGTGCCGCGCGCGAGGCGCCGATGATGCGCGTCGGCTCGGTGATCTGGCCTTCCAACTGGCGGTGATAGAGCGCCGGCAACAGCTTGCGCTCCGCAAGATCGCCGGTGCCCCCGAACACCACATAGTCAAATGGTTCGACGGGGATGATCTGGCTGCTCATGGGATATCTCGATCTGTTCAGGTCAGGGGCACATATAATCTAATCGATTTAAAGGCGCTAGAGTGCGGCGCAATAAAATGCCGCCGCAAGCGTTTTTCAAAACCTGTCGCGTAATGCGTACCAGCTAAGCGCGAAGAAGAGAAGGGCGGAGCGGAACCGGGTTCCGCCCGGAAAAGCCGGGATTTTCAGAGCCTTCAAGAGGTCGAGCTCGGTGTCCTTGCCGAGCGCCAGGTCCGCATAGAGCTTGCCGCAATAGTTGGAGAGCATCACACCGTGGCCGGAATAGCCGCCGATCGAGGTGACGCCCGGCATGACCTCGCGACAAAAGGGGGTGCGCGGCATGGTGATACCGACGGAGCCGCCCCAGGCGTGGGTGATCTCGACATTGGCGAGCTGCGGGTAGATCTCGCTGATCTGCCGGCGGATATGGGTGGAGATGTCGCGCGGATTATCGGCCGTATAGGCTTCGCGGCCGCCGAACAGAAGCCGCCCATCCCGCGACTTCCGGAAGTAGCGCACGACGAAGCGCGAATCGTCGACCGATTCGCCGCCGGGAATGACATCAGGGTGGTCCGAAAGCACCGTCGTCGCGCCGATGAAGGAACGGATCGGCATGACGTGGCTGGCGCTCACCGGCTCCAGGTTGCCGACATAGGCATTGCAGGCGACGAGAACGCGGTCGGCGGTGATGGTGCCGCGGTCGGTGGCAATGACGATCGCGCCACCCTGGCGGTCGATTTTCAGGGCCTTGGTCTGCTCGAAAAGGTTGGCGCCGGCAAGCGCTGCCTGTTTCGCAAGGCCGACCAGCAGCTTCATCGGGTGGATATGGCCGGTGCCGGCATCGCGAATGCCGAAGTGGTAGTGGTTCGATCCGAGCCGGCTTGCTGTTTCCTCGCGCTCCATGAAAGTCAGATGCGGATAGCCGAAGCGCGCCGCCATCGCTTCGGCATGGTCGCGATAGTCTTTTTCGAGGCTTTGCTTGTGCCCGACCGAGAGCTGGCCTGGCACGAATTCGATGTCGATCCCGTTCCCGTTCGCGAAATCGAGCACGTAACGCTTGGCGTTCTCGGCCATGTCGAACAGTGCCTGCGCCCGTTCATGGCCGAGACTTTCTTCCGTGTCGTCCGCCCAGGCGCGTTGCCCGGTGCCGAACTGGCCGCCGTTGCGGCCCGAGGCGCCGTCGCCGAAGCGGCAGGCGTCGATCAGGGTGACGTCGACGCCTTGCTTGGCAAGGTTGTAAGCCGCCTGCAATCCCGTATAGCCGCCGCCCACGATCGCGACATTGGCTTTCCGCGATCCCGGCATGGCCGGATACTCCGGTCGATCCGGAACCGTCGCCTCATACCAGGAATAACCGGGCGAGATCGGGCTTTGCCAGGACATGGAGAACCTCTGAGGTCAGACGTTGAGAAGCAGGAATTCGCGTTCCCAGGGACTGATGACCTGCATGAAGGTCTCGAACTCGCCGCGTTTGACGCCGGCATAGATGGCGATGAACTCCGGGCTCAGCACCTCGGCCAGCGACGGTGCCGATTCCAGCAGGGCCACGGCTTCGAGCAGGCCGCGGGGCAGGTCGATCTCGCCCTCGTTGGCCGTGTCCTCGGTCGGCGCCGTCGGTTCGCGCTGTTCGATGATGCCGAGATAACCGCAGGCAAGCGAGGCCGCGAGCGCCAGATAGGGATTGGCATCTGAACTCGGCAGCCGGTTCTCGATACGCCGGGCGACCGGCTCCGACACCGGGATGCGGAAGGCGGTGGTGCGGTTGTCGTAGCCCCAGGCGGTGTTCACCGGCGCCGACATGTCGGGCGTCAGTCGGCGGAAGGAGTTCACATAGGGCGCCATCATCACAAGCGTGCGCGGCACATAGTGCTGCATGCCGCCAATGAAGTGGAAGAATTCCTTCGATGCGGAACCGTCCGGGTTGGAGAACAGGTTGCGGCCGGTGTTGATCTCGACCACCGACTGGTGAATGTGCATCGCCGAGCCCGGCTGGCCCTGCATGGGCTTCGCCATGAAGGTGGCGTAGATGCCGTGTTTCAGCGCCGCCTCGCGGATGGTGCGCTTGAACAGGAACACCTGGTCGGCCAGCTCGATCGGATCGCCATGGCGTAGGTTGATCTCCAGCTGCGCCGGCCCTTCTTCGTGGATCAGCGTATCGATCTCGAGACCCTGCTTCTCCGAGAAGTGGTAGATGTCGTCGATCAGTTCGTCGAATTCGTTGATGCCGGCGATCGAATAGCCCTGGCCGCCGAGAATCGAGCGACCGGAGCGGCCTTTCGGTGGATGCAGGGGATAATCCGGATCGTCATTGGTGGCGACGAGGTAGAATTCGATCTCGGGTGCTACGACCGGCTTCCAGCCTTTCTGCTTGTAGAGATCGACCACGCGCTTCAGCACGTTGCGCGGCGTGTAGCTGATCTGTTCGCCCTGCGAGCCGACGATGTCGCAGATCACCTGCGCCGTCGGGTCGGTCTCCCAGGGCACGACCGAAAGGGTCGAGAGATCGGGCACGAGCTTGATGTCGCTGTCGCGGGAATCGTAGCGGAACTGGCCGGTTTCGTCTGGATATTCGCCCGAGATCGTGTGGCGATAGACGGCGGACGGCAGCGCCAGCGAGGTATTGGAGGTGAACTTCGAGGTCGGCATCATCTTGCCGCGCGGAACGCCGGCAAGATCGGGCGTGATGCATTCGACGTCTTCGATGCCGCGGATCTTGAGCCAGTCCGTGGCTTCCTTCCAGGTCTTTACACCTCGGAGGGAGTGGAGGGCGGGAGGTATTTTCGAAGTTTTGCTGATTTTCGTTGTTTGTTGGGCAGCACTTCTCTTGGAGGGCATAAATCACCGGTTTTGGCTTCGGATAGCGCATCATAACCACAGATTGGCAATTGGCTAGATGGGCTTGATCATTGACTTTCTGCTTTGCCCCCGGAATGGAAGGACAAACGAGCGGAGTGTTTCGTGGCTGAAAAGACAGATGTGGTCATCATTGGCGCCGGTGCCGCCGGCATGATGTGCGCCATCGAGGCGGGCAAGCGCGGCCGCCGCGTGGCCGTGCTCGACCATGCCAAGGCGCCGGGCGAAAAGATCCGCATCTCCGGCGGCGGCCGCTGCAATTTCACGAACATCCATGCGGGACCGAAGAACTTCCTGTCGACCAACCCGCATTTTTGCAAGTCGGCGCTGGCGCGCTACACCCCGCGCGATTTCCTGGCTCTTGTCGAAAAGCATGGCATAGCCTGGCACGAAAAGACCCTCGGCCAACTCTTCTGCGACCATTCGGCGAAAGACATCATCAAGATGCTGCTTTCCGAAATGCGTGACGTGCATGCCGATCTTCGCCTCGAAACGACGATCGAGAGTGTCGAGCGCCATGGTGCCGGTTTTCGCGTGATGACGGGCGAGGGGCCGATCGATGCGCAGTCGCTGGTCGTTGCCAGCGGCGGCAAGTCGATCCCGAAGATGGGGGCGACCGGGCTTGCCTACCGGATCGCCGAGCAGTTCGGTCTCGGGCTCATAGAAACGCGGCCCGGTCTCGTGCCGCTGACGCTCGACCCGGCGCAGCTCGAAGCGATCGGGGAACTGGCCGGCGTTGCCGCAGATGCGGAAGCGCGGTCCGGCAAGACGGCGTTCCGCGAGGCGGTGCTGATCACCCATCGCGGCCTGAGCGGCCCTGCGATCCTGCAGATATCCTCCTATTGGCGCGAAGGGCAGGAGATCGTGCTCAGGCTGATGCCCGACATCGACATTGCCGCGATCCTGAAAGAAATCCGCCGCACCCACGGCAAACAGGCGGTGCAGACGGCGCTCGGCGATATCCTGCCGCGGCGGCTGGCACAGTTTTTCGCCGACGGCGCAAAGCTGACCGGGCGCCAGCTTGCCGACCTCTCGGATAAGGCCATCAATCAGCTTGCTACCTCGATCCAGGCCTGGACCATCAAGCCAGCCGGTTCGGAAGGCTACCGGACGGCCGAAGTTACGCTTGGCGGCGTCGATACCAACGGGCTCGACTCCAAGACGATGCAGGCCAAGGCGGTGCCGGGGCTCTATTTTATCGGTGAGTGCGTCGATGTGACCGGATGGCTCGGCGGCTACAATTTCCAATGGGCCTGGGCATCGGGCTTTGCGGCCGGCCAGGACGCCTGATCTCCCCGCTTTTGGCGGATCGAGCTTCAGTGATTGTTAATGTATCTCGCCGAACCTATATCCTTGTCGGCACAGCCGGCAGTTGGTGGATCGGATTGTCGCGTAAACGGAAATAACACTGTTTCTAATTTTTTGACTTTCTTCCGCCACGGCATGGCTGCAATATAACTGTGACAGGCAATGTGGGGTCATCCGGACCGAACGTTGCCGGTCAATGTGACAAGGACAGGATGCCATGAACCAAATCCGCCGCCGTCCCCGCGCCATCGCGATCGCCCGCACCGATGAAAGCCGTCAGCAGAAGGCCGTGCTCACGCGCCTCGCCTTGATTGCATTCTTTGCCGTTGCTGCCCTCGCAGCCCTCCCGGCTCTTTGGTTCTGAGTTCAGGGGATCGGCCCTGAGCGGCCGTCTCTCGGGCGCATTTGACGCGTCCGCGCACGCCTACGGATTTTCTGTCGCGGGCGGAACGCGCTTATACAAATTTTAATCGTTCAAAACAGATAGTGTGACGATGTGAGTTTCGTCAGGTTCACGTTGCCGAGGAGTGGCGCCGTGGATCCGCAATGATTGCCGACGGACTGGCGGTGTGCGCCGCATGATTTTTCGAAAAACATCAGCCTGTTTGCGCATCGGGTGGCTCTCGATCGTTCGCACATTCACGCCTTGTCGTTGAGTGCGAAGACGTAGTGAGCCGTCGGGGGAGGCGAATGCGAGCTGCGAGCCAAGGTGTTTTCCATGTTCATCGATAGAATTCTTGCCCGCTTCAAGATCCAGACGAAGGTGCTGTTTTTCATCCTGCCCTTCGTCGTCAGCATCTGTGCCGTCGGTATCACCGGCCTCTATGCATCCGGCCTGCTTCAGGGACGCATGGAGATTTCCAACAGCGTGTTGCAGACCTTGAGCGGCTTCAAGGATGTCTATGCGGGCATGAACGCCTTCCTGCATTCGACAACCGAAGAAACACGTGATGCCGTGCAGTCGACGATCTCGGCGCAGAAGGACGTGCTCGCCGATACCGCTGCACAGGTTGCCGGCCAGAACGGCCAGGACGAATTGAAGGCGGCGATCGCGGCGACCAGCGACATCGAGGCCCGCATTGGCGGCCTTTGGACGCTGCACGTTGGCGAGCAGGACTTGCGCACGGCAATGAGCTCGAACCTCGACGCCTTGCTGATCGAGCGCGCCAAGATCAATGAAGAGTCGAACCGCCTGCAATACGCCGTTCGCAAGAGCGAGAACGCCGCCAAGACCATGCTGCGCGAAGCCGAAAAGCTGATGCGCGCAAGCCGCTTCTTCAACGAGTTCGGCACCGAAGTGAGCAAGGCGATCACCGTCGAGGAGAAGCTGAAGGCGGTCAAGGAACGCTTCCCGATGATCGGCCGCACCGAGCGTGACATCTTCCGCCTGCTGCCGAAGGACGAGAAGTCGCTCACCGAGACCATCACCTCGGCTTCGAGCGAGATCGGCTCGATCCTGAAGGCGCCCGCCGGACCGGAAACGCTTGCCGGCATTTCCAAATATGTCGACCGCTTCCGCACTGCGAGCTTCCGCCTGGAAGCGGCTTCCGTCGGCAAGATGCGCGACGCCACGCGGATTTTCGCCGAACTCGACGAACAGATCGTCACGACGGAATCGGTTCTGACCGCTACCCGCAGGCTGTCGTCGTCGATCACCGATATCCAGATTTCCGCCGCCACCTTCATGGGGCAGACGAACGAGGGCAATCGCCAGAAGCTGCTCGACAAGTCGCTCGCCGTTCAGCAGAACATGGCGACGCTTCGCGGTGTCGCAAGCGACGGCGCATCCTTCGACAAGATCGCCGACACGCTGATGCCGATCCTGACCGCGATGAAGAAAGATGCCGCAGCGCTTGTCGAAATCACGGTCAAGCGCACCGCGGACTTCGACGCCGCCGGACAATCGATCAACCAGATCTGGACCGATCTCACCGAATTTGCCGAACAGCAGAAGGTTGCCGCCGGGACCGAGCGCAACGAGGCGAACCAGATCTCGGTTGCCGCCACCGTTGCCGGCGTCGTCATCGCGCTTCTGGCCGGCATCGCGCTGACGCTGACGCTGAAGAAGCCGATCGGTCAGATCACCGCGGCGATGCGTCGTCTCGCCGATGGCCGCCTCGACACGACGATCGATGGCGACGGTCGCCGCGACGAAATCGGCGACATGGCTCGTGCGCTCGGCGTGTTCAAGGAGAACGCGCTCTCCAAGGTCCGCATCGAAGCGGAAAGCGAGGAGCAGCGCAGCCGCGCCGAAATCGAGCGTAGCCGCAACGACCAGGAAAAGCGCGAGCTCGATCGCCAGATCGATCTCGCCGTCAGCGAGCTTGCCGCTGGCCTCGGCCGCCTGGCCCAGGGCGACCTGTCGCGCCAGATCGACGTGCCGTTCCATGGTCGCCTCGAACAGCTTCGCCAGGACTTCAACGGTTCGCTGATCCGCCTGCAGGACACGCTCGCCCAGATCCGCGCCAATGCGCAGGCGATCCAGGAGAGCGGCTCCAGCATGCACCATGCGGCAGACTCGCTGTCGAAGCGCACGGAGGCCCAGGCCGCCTCCCTCGAAGAGACGGCGGCCGCCGTCGACCAGATCACCGTCACCGTCCGTTCCTCGGCCGAGCGTGCCGGCGAAGCCAACCATGCGGTGATCCAGACGAAACGCAGCGCCGATAGCTCGGCGACCGTCGTCACCAACGCGATCGCCGCCATGGGACGCATCGAGGAGGCCTCGCGCCAGATCGAGCAAATCATCGAAGTGATCGACGACATCGCCTTCCAGACCAACCTCCTGGCGCTGAACGCCGGCATCGAGGCGGCACGGGCGGGTGAAGCCGGAAAGGGCTTTGCCGTCGTCGCCCAGGAAGTGCGTGAACTGGCCCAGCGCTCGGCGGAAGCTGCGCGCGAGATCAAGGGCTTGATCAACAAGTCGACCAACGAGGTCAATGCCGGCTCGCACCTGGTCAAGGAAACCGGCGAAGTGCTGGCCTCGATCAGCGCCCAGATCGTCACGGTCAGCCAGCACGTCGAGATGATCGCGACTGCCAGCCGCGACCAGGCCGTGGCGCTCAACGAGGTCAACGGCTCAGTCAACCAGATGGACCAGATGACGCAGCAGAACGCTTCGATGGTGGAAGAGGCGACGGCGACGAGCCGCGCGCTCTCAAACCAGGCCGACACGCTGATGATGCTGGTCGAGCAGTTCCGGCTGGAGCCGGCGGCGGAAGACTACGACAACTACCGGGCGGCCTGAGGCGTGCGGTAGACGGTTTCGCTGGCGGCAGGCAACGCCGCCAGCCGAAAGTACGGCAACCGGTGCCGTGCGATATAACAAGGGCAGGGGCTAACATTGCACCGCGTGGCCGCAGGGCTTCGCGGTGCTTTTTTTATCGGCGTAGAGGCTGCTCTTGCGTCGCTTGGTGACCGCGGCCGCGAGTGTTGTGAAGGCCCGACGTAGAAGGCCGGGCGGTTTCGGATCGAAATCCTCGTCCCAGCGGCGCGTTTTCAGGGCCATGTCGGCGATGTAGACCATTGCCATCATTTCCATAGTGATGCTCCTTAGTTGATGGGCATCACTTCTTTTATGCAGCAAAACTAGTTTTACATACATCGGATACCGCTCTATGTTTTTCACCGATGAAAGACATGGATTGGGATATCTATCGCTGTTTCATGAGCGTGGCGCGCGCTGGTGGGCTCACCGGAGCGGCGCAGGCGCTCGGCTCCAGCCCGGCGACCGTTGGCCGGCGGATGCTGGAACTCGAGGAGCGCACGGGCCGCGCGCTGTTTCTGCGCAGCCAGACCGGCTACCAGCTTACCGGCGATGGTGAACTGCTGTTCGAGCAGCTTCAGGAAATGGAATCGGCGGCGCGCCGGGTCGAGAGCTGGCGGCAGGAAGGCGAGGGCGTAACGGTCCGCATCACCGTCGGTACCTGGATCGCCTGGCTGCTGGCGGAGAACTTTCCGGCGCTCTGCACCGAAAGGGACGGCTTCAGTCTGGCGATCACGGTCGGCGAAACACGCGCCAGCCTCGCCTATCGCGAGACCGATATCGGCATCCGCGCCTTCGAGCCCGAGGAGGCCTATCTGGCGGCGAGTCCGGTCGGCGACGTCGCCTATGCCGCCTATCGTCAAAAGAACGCGCCGTCGGGCGCGAGCGCGCGTTGGGTGGCCGTCGGCGAGGAGGAGGCGATCTCCGCCTATCTGCGCTGGCCGCACGAGCAGGTGAAAGGGGGCTGGGAGGGGCGGATCGTCGCCACGGTCACACGGCCGCGCTCGCTGCTCGATCTCGCCCGCGCCGGCGCCGGCTGTGCGGTGCTTCCCTGTTTCGTCGGCGATCTCGATCCGATGCTGGAGCGCGCCGGCGAGGAGATCCCGGCGCTCCGGCACCGGCAATGGATCGTCATGAACAATGAGGATCGGCACCGCAAGGAAATACGAACGGTTGTCGACCGCATGACCAGGCTGTTGCGTAGTCACGTGGACATCTTTGCCGGAAAGCGACCGCGCCGCAGCTGAGGCGGAGCAAGGACTGAACCCTGCTGCTGGGAACGCTACCGCCGTGGTCTTTTCTGTATATGGGTCAGCGCATCAGCAGCTTGACGAGTGCCGCCTGCGAGTTGACCCGGGTCTTGGCGTAGATGCTTTTGAGCTGCGTCCGGATCGTCTCATAGCTGACGCCGTTGGCCTGCGACATTTCCTTCAGCGTCAGGCCGGCGGCGATACCGCAGGCGATGCGGATTTCGGCGGGGGTCAGACCATAATTGTCCTTCAGATGGTCGTGCCTGAGATCGCCGAGCAGCGACGTCGCAGGCTCGACCAGAACCGCCACAGTCGGTCCGTCGAGAAGTTCGGTAAAGATGCTGGCGCTTCGCCGCACCAAGGTAATGCGGAAGGCGCCGTGCTCCGCGGTCCTGACGACACGCAGTTGCGGCTGTGCCGGTGCGCCGACCGGCGAGGCCAGAAGCTCGAGCGCCGCATTGGTTTCCGGTTCGTCCATGAACAGGCGGCCGTTGACCGCGACCCGGAACGGTGAGCCGTTCGCCGCCATTCGCTCGGCATTGTGGTTCATCGAGCGGATGCGCAGATTGCCGCCCACATAAATCACGCCGACGCCGATCGTATCGAGCAGGGTCCGGCCCTCATGCTGCTCGGCCATCATCAGGTCGCGCCGCCGCAGGAAGTCGAAGGCGCGCTTCAGGTGAGGCGCGAGAAGCGTGTATTGATCGGCCGCCTGCTGGTTGAGTTCCGCGTTCGTCGACGAGGTGCAGGTCGACACGAGCAGGGTCCGCGTCGGGCTGCGCACGATGGTCACGCCGACGGTGGTCTCGCTGCCGGTCTGGCGCTTCAGCCAGTCATTGTAGAATTCCGATTTCATCAGCTCCGAGCGCGAGACGATATGCTCGCCGGAGAGACCGCGGCCCACCGGCACGAGAACCGATTTCGGTATCCAGGGATTGATCGCCGCGAAGTGATCGTTGAACTGGTCGATGGCATCAGAGGTAAAGCCGGAGACATAGGGCACGCACGACGCTGGCGCTGTGAGGTCATGATAGTGGAGCGCAGAGCATCCATCGGGCATGGTCGTCGTCAGCCGGTCGAGAAAATCCTGCCAGCCGCAATCGCCAAAGGCGGCGCCGTAGATCAGCTCCGTCAGTTCGGCGGTATCTGCAGGCTTCGTCGAGCGATACATGCGTGCCTTTGCCTAAGACAGGTATGCCTAATATAGTCAGGCATCACGGGTTCGATCAACCTGAAATAGCGGTGACAAGCATTCGTTGCGTGCGCTGCCATCCTGACAACGCAGAATAGCCGGCAAAGAGCCGGCTATTCCAATTTCTCCCACTTTCAACCGGTTTCGGTGAAATCAACTTTTGGTTGCTTTCACGCTCGCGGCCACAGCTGTGCGGCGGAGCACTAGCGGCGACAGCAGGATCGCCGCGAACAGCGTTGTGGCGAGCATCATGGCCGGCCCTGGGTGACGATAACCGGGATCAGCAGGTCGCCCCAGTTGCCTTCGCCGCCGTGGTGGCGGGCGGAGCGCACGAGCTCGACCGAAACGCCGGCATCGACGGCCTTCATGACGGACTGGTTGAGGCGGTGCAGGTCGTTGGCGACCATGCGGATTGCCGCCTGCTGGTCCGGGGTCATCGCCGAAGACTGTTCCTCGGCCCGTTCCTTGACGCGTGTCTGGACTGTCATTGGACTTCTCCTTGAGGTTCGAGGCTGGAGGTGCTTGCGGTTTTCCGCCCGCATCCATTTCACTTGCGAGGGGTCGGCAGGAGCGCAGCGGGCAGGGATTGCCACGCTCCCGCCGGGCTTTCACTCTGCGGCCGGGCGGAACTGATCGTGCTCGGTCGATTCCTTCATGGCTGTTGTCGAGGACTGGCCGCCGGTGATCGCCATCGAGACGGCGTCGAAGTAGCCGGTGCCGACTTCGCGTTGATGCTTGGTCGCGGTGTAGCCGTTGACCTCGGCGGCGAATTCCGCCTCCTGCAGCTCCGAATAGGCGGCCATCTGCCGTGCCTTGTAGCCGCGCGCCAGTTCGAACATGCCGAAGTTCAGCTGGTGGAAGCCGGCAAGCGTGATGAACTGGAACTTGTAGCCCATTGCGCCCAGCTCTCGCTGGAACTTGGCGATCGTCGCGTCGTCGAGGTTCTTTTTCCAGTTGAACGACGGCGAGCAATTGTAGGCGAGCAGTTTGCCCGGATGCGCCTTGTGCACGCCCTCTGCGAACTTGCGGGCCTGTTCCAGGTCCGGCTTGGAGGTCTCACACCAGATCAGGTCGCAATGCGGCGCATAGGCGATGGCGCGGGCAATGCAGGGCTCAAGCCCGTTCTTCACCTGGTAGAAGCCTTCGACCGTGCGGCCGGCATCGTAGTCGACGAAGGGGCGATCGCGCTCGTCGATGTCGGAGGTGAGCAACTTTGCCGCTTCCGCATCGGTGCGGGCGATGACCAGCGTCGGCGTGCCCATGACGTCGGCGGCAAGCCGTGCCGCGTTCAGGTTGCGGATATGGGCTGCCGTCGGGATCAGCACCTTGCCGCCGAGATGGCCGCACTTCTTTTCCGAAGCAAGCTGGTCCTCGTAGTGGACGCCGGCAGCGCCCGCCTCGATGAAGGCCTTCATGATCTCGAAGGCGTTGAGCGGGCCGCCGAAACCGGCTTCGGCATCGGCGACGATCGGTGCGAACCAGGTGTCAACCGAAAGGCCCTTGCCTTCTGAGGTCTCGATCTGGTCGGCGCGCTGCAGCGTGCGATTGATGCGCTTGGCAAGCTCAGGCGCGGCATTGGCCGGATAAAGCGACTGGTCCGGATACATGGCCGAAGCGGTGTTGGCATCGGCTGCGACCTGCCAGCCGGAGAGGTAGATCGCCTTCAGGCCGGCGCGCACCATCTGCATGGCCTGGTTGCCCGAAAGTGCGCCGAGCGCGTTGACGAAGTCGTCTTCGTGAATGAGTTTCCACAAGCGGTTCGCGCCCATTTCGGCCAGCGAATAGCGGATCTCGACCGACCCGCGCAGCCGCTTCACGGTCTCTGCGGTATAGGGGCGATCGACGCCATCAAAGCGGCCTTGCGGTGCGCTGGGAACGAGCTTGTAAAAATCAGTCATTACTTCCTCCTGTCAAAATCAAACACCCATTCGACTTTTGTCGTATGGCGACTTGTGTTTCGAGTTCATGTGACAGTTCTTACATTGCGCTGCAGTATTCGGCTATTGGAAACGGTGGTTTGCAGAGATCAAAAGGGTTATCTTGTCTTGCCTTTGACGGGGCGGCGAAGTAAATTTGTAAAAAATGTAAAGCGCCCTGCGTTGAGCGGATTGTAAAGGTAGTTACAAATGGCCGAGAACAAGATCTTTGCCGGCCCGCGGGTCAGGCGCATTCGTAACGGCCTGTCGCTGACGCAGACGGCCATGGCCGAGGCCCTCGGTATCTCGCCGTCCTATCTCAATCTGATCGAGCGCAACCAGCGGCCGCTGACGGTGCAGCTGCTTTTGAAGCTTGCCTCGGTCTACAAGGTCGACCTCGACGAGTTGCAGGGCGAAACCGGCGGCAGCCTCACGCAATTGCGCGAGGTTTTCGCCGATCCGCTGCTGTCGGCCGAGCTGCCGGGAGAGCAGGAGCTGATCGAGGTGGCGGAAGCGGCCCCCAATGCTGCCGGCGGCGTCGTCAAGCTCTATCGCGCCTATCGCGAGCAGGCAGCGCGCCTCAAGGACTTGGCTGACCTCCTGGCGGGGCAGGGGCACATGGAGGCGCTTTCGGGCACACGGTTGCCGATGGACGAGGTACGCGAGACCTTCGAGGGGCGGCCGAATTATTTTGCCGGCATCGAGGCGGCGGCGGAAGCCTTCCACGAGGCGCTCTCGCCGGGTGATGATCTCATCGGCGCGCTCAAGGCCTGGCTGAAGAAGGAGCATGGCCACGTCGTGCGCAGCCTGCCGGTCCATGCCATGCCGAACCTGCGCCGTCGCTTCGACAGGCACTCCATGCGTCTCTTCGTTTCCGAGCGGCTGTCGCCCTACGACCAGTTGCGCGAGATCGCGATGGAGGCCGTGTCGATTGCCTGCCACGAGGCGATCACGGCCGAGCTTGGGGCGTTACGGCTTTCGACCGCGGAGGCACGCCGTATCGCTCGCTTCGAGCTGGCGCGCTATGGCGCGCATGCGCTGATGATGCCCTATGCTGCGTTCCTAGCCGCCGCACAACGGGCGAAGTACGACATCGATGTCCTGCGCGCCCGTTTCCAGGTCTCCTTCGAACAGGCGGCCAACCGGCTGACCATGCTGCAACGGCCGGGCGCCCAAGGGCTGCCATTCTTCCTGATGGAGATCGACAATGCCGGCCACCGCTTGCGGAGGGCGGGCGCATCGGGCTTCCCTCAGGCAAAGTTCGGCGGTGGCTGTCCCAAGCTCAACATCCATGCCGCCTTCTCAGTGCCGGGCCAGCTTCTGGTCGATCGTGTCGAGATGCCCGACGGCGCTGCGTTCTTGACCATCGCACGCACGCTGGAGGGTCCGCAGGCGGCGTTCCACGAGCGCGTCCGGCGCACAGCCCTGCTTCTAGGCTGCGAAGCTTCGTTTGCCGACGAGACCGTCTACGGTTCGGTGCTGCTGCCGGCGGTCGAAATCGGTGCCGGCTGTCGGCTCTGCGAGCGCCAGGGCTGCCTGGCGCGTGCCGAGCCGCCCGTTACCCGGCCGCTCGGACTTGATGAGATGGCGACCGGGCTCAGCGTTTTCGATTTTCAGTAGCTGACGGGGTGCTGGTTGGGCAGAAGCGGCGCATTCGCGGCAAAGCATTCCGCCGGTAGCCCGGTAGTATAGCCGCGGGTGATATGGGCCGTGTCCGCATAGGCCTTGTTGCGCATCAGGACCGCGTGCAGCTCCGGTAGATTGTAGAACGGCACACCGGGATACAGATGGTGCTCCAGGTGGTAGTTGATGTTGTGGGGCGCGAAGAACAGCTTCTCCCAGGCGTGCGGATAGACGGTGCGTGAGCTCGTCAGTTCGTCGCTATAGTCCATGCTGCCGAAATGCTCGGCGACGCTGCGTATATAAAGGAACAGGCAGAAGAAGGTGAGGAACGGCACCACCCAGTAGAGCGCCACTTCCCGCCAGATGCCGAAGAGCGTGAAGATCGCGGCGGCTGCGACGTAGAAGCCGACGCGCAGCAGCTTGTACTGCAGCGTTGAACGGTCGTTCTTGCCCATGCGTTTGGCCATATGCAGCATGTCGCGCAGCGAATTGACCGCGACGAGGTAACCGAGCAATTGCGTGACGCCGCGCGCAACCTTTTGCGGAAAGGTGAATTGCGGCATGCCGAGCTTCGCTGTCCAGTCCGGATCCTCGTCGCTATTGGCGTACTGATGGTGGGCGAGATGGTTTTGGCGGTAGCCATCGACCGTGGCCAGCACCGGCCATGCGAGCAGCAGGTCGCTCATCCAGTCGCTGAGTTTCCGGTTGCGGATGATGCGATAGTGCGCCGCCTCGTGGATCATGCAGCCGAGCGCATGCATGCGTCCGGCGATCAGCACCACGGCAATCAGGTAGACGAAGACATTGCCGAAATACTCGCTGACGGCGATGGCTGCTGCGATCATCGCCCAGTCGAATGCGATTGCCGCAAGGGCCTTTTGCGGCTCGAGCACCGACAGGCGCTTCAACTGCTTCGGATCGATCCTGCGGCTTTTCCCGCCGACGATCTGCTCACCCATGACGACACCTGAGATCCTGAACCGCAACTGTCGGGAAAATCGCATGGCGATCATGGTTAATCAATCGTAAATGGCGGTCCGTACAGAGGCGGCAAAGCTATGGTTAACGGTGCCGCCGCGGCCGGGTCGAAGGCGACAGGCTGAAAGCAAGGCGCCATAAGTGCCCGTTTTTCTTCGACTTGTGAAACTGATGAGCCCACAGGGCGGCGCTTCTTATCGGCACGAAAGCGCTTGAGGTTATCGAGAAAGATGCCTAACCTCCGGCCTGAACGAAGCGGATTGGACGGTGTCCCGGCGTGCCGGGCCCGATACGAAAAAACCAAGAGGGGAGTTGTATGTCCAAGCTCATCGTCACAACCCTGGCGGCAGCCGTTCTGGCCGGCTCGACCATGCTGGCCTCGGCGCAGGAGCGCGTGGTCAACGTCTACAACTGGTCGGACTATATCGACAGCAGCATTCTGGAAGATTTCACCAAGGAGACCGGCATCAAGGTCGTCTACGACGTCTTCGATTCCAACGAGATCCTGGAGACGAAGCTGCTTGCAGGTGGCTCCGGCTACGACGTGGTGGTGCCGACGGCAACCTTCCTGCAGAGGCAGATCGCCGCGGGCGTGTTCCAGAAGCTCGACAAGTCGAAGCTGCCGAACCTTTCCAATATGTGGGACGTGATCATGGAGCGTACGGCCAAGTACGATCCGGGCAACGACTATGCCATCGACTACATGTGGGGCACCACCGGCATCGGCTACAATGTCGACAAGATGAAGGCGATCCTCGGCACGGACGAGAAGCCCAACTGGGACGTCATCTTCAAGCCGGAACTGGCGGCGAAGTTCAAGGATTGCGGCATCCACATCCTCGATTCCCCGACCGACGTGATGCCTTCGGCGCTCGCCTATCTCGGCCTCAACCCGGATAGCCACGAGGCGGCCGATCTCGAAAAGGCGGCTGAGCTGCTGGCGAGCATCCGCCCCAATGTGCGCAAGTTCCATTCCTCGGAATACATCAACGCGCTCGCCAACGGCGACATCTGCCTTGCAATCGGCTTTTCCGGCGACGTCTTCCAGGCCCGCGACCGTGCGGCCGAAGCCAAGGCTGGTGTGACCGTCGACTACGCGATCCCGTCCCAGGGCGCGCAGATGTGGTTCGATATGCTTGCGATCCCGGCTGATGCACCGCACGTCGAGGAGGCGCACGCCTTCCTCAATTACATGATGAAGCCCGAGGTCGTCGCCAAGGCATCGAACTATGTCTTCTACGCCAACGGCAACAAGGCCTCGCAGCAGTTCCTCGACAAGGCCGTCATGGAAGATACCGCCATCTACCCGACGGAAGAGGTGATGCAGAAACTGTTCACGGTGACGCCCTTCGAGGCGAAAGAGCAGAGGGTATTGACCCGACTCTGGACAAAGGTCGTAACCGGCCAGTAAGAGCGGAAAACGAATTGCCCGGACCTCAAAATCCGGGCAATTTTCTTAAGGGGGCACCGGGGAAAACGAGAGTGCCCATCGGCTGTATCATTCGGGGATAGATGATGAAGTCTCTCGGCAGTATCCGGCGGTCCTTTGCCCCTTGGGCGGATCCCGCTTCCAAGCCATTCATTTCCTTTAAGAACGTGACCAAGCGGTTCGGCGATTTCACCGCCGTCGACGACCTTTCGCTGGATATTTATACGCGCGAGTTCTTTGCGCTGCTCGGTGCGTCCGGCTGCGGAAAGTCGACGCTTCTGCGCATGCTCGCCGGCTTCGAACAGCCGACGTCGGGCGAGATCATTCTCGACGGACAGAGCCTGGCCGGGATTCCGCCCTACAGGCGTCCGGTCAACATGATGTTCCAGTCCTACGCGCTCTTCCCGCATATGAACGTGGAGAGGAACATCGCCTTCGGCCTGAAGCAGGATGGCATGCCGAAGGCGGATATTGCCGAGCGCGTCGCCCAGATGTTGAAGCTGGTGAAGCTCGAAAAGTTCTCCCAGCGCAAGCCGCACCAGCTTTCGGGCGGTCAGCGCCAGCGTGTCGCGCTTGCCCGCTCACTTGCCAAGCGGCCGAAGGTGCTGCTCCTCGACGAACCGCTCGGCGCGCTCGATAAGAAGCTGCGCGAGGAGACCCAATTCGAACTGATGGATCTGCAGCAGGAACTCGGTCTCACCTTCGTCGTCGTCACCCACGACCAGGAAGAGGCAATGACCATGGCCGACCGCATCGCGGTGATGAGCCACGGCAAGGTCATTCAGGTGGCGACGCCTGCCGAAATCTACGAGGCGCCGAACTCCCGTTTCGTCGCGGACTTCATCGGCGACGTCAACATTTTCGAGGGCGCTGTTTCCGGCGCCGAGGGCGGCTATGTGCGCCTTGAGGGCACCAACGGTTTCCCGATCCGCATGGCATCGCCCGAGACGCCGGCTGCCGGCGGCAAGTCCGCCGTCGCCGTCCGCCCGGAAAAGATCCGCGTCAGCCGCCAGCCGCCGGCGCACGCGCCCGTCAACACCGTTCAGGGCGAAATCTGGGACATCGGTTATCTCGGTGACATGACCGTCTTCCACGTGCGCCTGAAGGACGGACGCGTGATCAAGGCCTCGTCGCTCAACGCGGTGCGCGCGGTCGAGGATCCGCTCGGCTACGACCAGGAGGTCTGGGTTTCCTTCGGCGAAGACGCCGGCGTCGTTCTGAAGGATTGAGGCCATGACCCGTGTCGCATCCGCCCTCTTCAGCCGCCTCGTCATCATCATCCCCTATGCCTGGCTGCTGTTCTTCTTCCTGATCCCCTTCTTCATCGTCTTCCGCATCTCGCTGTCGCAGACGGCGGTGGCCATGCCACCCTATACGCCGGTCTTCGATCTCTTCGGCGGCCTGTCCGGCATCCTTGAAAAGGCGCGGGAATTCTCCTTTGACAACTACGTCTGGCTGACGGAAGACGTCCTCTACTTCAACGCCTATGTGTCGAGCGTCATCATCGCGGGCGTCTCGACCGTGCTGACGCTGCTGATCGCCTATCCGGTTGCCTACGGTATGGCGAAAGCGCCGAAGACCATTCGCCCGACGCTGCTGATGCTGGTGATCCTGCCCTTCTGGACGAGCTTCCTGATCCGCGTCTACGCCTGGATCGCGATCCTCAAACCCGAGGGGCTGCTCAACCAGTTCCTGATGAGCATCAACGTCATCGACCAGCCGCTGATCATCCTCAACACCAATTGGGCGATCTATATCGGCATCGTCTATTCCTATCTGCCCTTCATGGTGCTGCCGATCTATTCGTCGCTTGAGAAGATGGATCACACCCTGACGGAGGCCGCGCTCGACCTCGGCTGCACGCCGTTTACCGCCTTCTGGCGCGTGACATTCCCGCTGTCGCTGGCGGGCGTCGTCGCCGGCTGCCTGCTGGTCTTCATCCCAGCCGTCGGCGAATTCGTTATCCCCGACCTGCTTGGCGGTTCGGAAACACTGATGATCGGTAAGACGCTCTGGAACGAGTTCAACGCCAACCGCGACTGGCCGGTCTCTTCGGCCGTGGCGACGATCCTGCTTTTGATCCTGGTGTTGCCGATCGTCTACTTCCAGAACGCCCAGGCCAAAGCCGACAGCGAGGGGAGGTAGGACATGGGCAACTGGTCACGCTTCAACATCGCCTCGATCGTGCTCGGCTTCGGCTTTCTCTACCTGCCGATCGTGCTTCTGGTGATCTTCTCCTTCAACGAATCGAAGCTCGTCACCGTCTGGGCGGGCTTTTCGACCAAGTGGTACACGCAGCTCTTGCATAACCAGGCGCTGCTCGATGCTGCCTGGGTGACGATTCGCGTCGCGCTGATCTCGGCGACCTTCGCCACCGTGCTCGGTACGCTCGCGGCTTTGGCGCTCGTCCGCTACACGCGCTTCCGTGGCCGCATGCTGTTTTCCGGCATGGTTTATGCACCGCTCGTCATGCCCGAGGTGATCACCGGCCTGTCGCTGCTGTTGTTGTTCGTTGCCATCGGTCTCGACCGCGGCTTCTGGACGATCACGCTGGCGCACATCACCTTCACCATGTGCTTCGTTGCCGTGGTGGTGCAGTCGCGGTTGCTCAGCTTCGACCGGTCGATCGAAGAGGCAGCCCTCGATCTCGGCGCCACGCCGGTCACGACCTTCTTCTCGATCACCCTTCCGGTCATCGCGCCCGCGGTGTTTTCCGGCTGGGTTCTCGCCTTCACGCTGTCGCTGGACGATCTGGTGATCTCGAGTTTCACCACGGGACCGGGCGCCACGACGCTGCCGATGAAGATCTACAGTCAGGTGCGGCTGGGCGTGACGCCGGAAATCAACGCGATCTGCACCATCCTCATCGGTGTCGTCGCCATCGGGGTGGTCGTTGCCTCGATCGTCACCAAGCAGCGCGAGGCGCAGCGCGAACGGGACGAGCGGGCGGCCTTCGCCCAGTCCTGAACGGTGCGAATTCGAGACTAGCGTGACGCGGCTTGTCCGCCACGAACCGACGGCTGGTGTCTCTGACGCCGGCCGTTTTCAGTTGGGTTCGCCAAGAACCGACAGGGGGGAGATCACTGCATTCGGCCAGGAACCGCCGACGAAGAAACGCAGCCTTTGCCCGGCATTCAATGTGTCGGTGTAGGTGCCTGCGAGCGCCAGGCTGCCGCTGCGGTAGGGAATGACGCCGTTGACCGAGAGATTGCCGGTCTGGCCGGCAAAGAGCGCTCGGTTCAGCCGCGCCGACCCTTCCCCGAAGCTGGCTTCGATATCCGCCGTCTGGAAGGCGAAGTTGCCATCGCTCGCCTGCGCCAGCGAAAAGAATTCGCCGGCCCGGACAAGGTTCG
Source organism: Ensifer sp. YR511 (assembly GCF_900103045.1). NCBI lineage: Bacteria > Pseudomonadati > Pseudomonadota > Alphaproteobacteria > Hyphomicrobiales > Rhizobiaceae > Ensifer > Ensifer sp. YR511. The sequence continues at coordinate 186,341 of NZ_FNGR01000003.1, read as the reverse complement.
CAAAGGCATTTGCATCGAAGCCGGTGAGGTTGCCGTTGGCGAGCGAAAGCCTGATGCGGCCGGAAGCCTCGGCCACCTGCGCGCGCCAGAACGGGTGTTCCGTCGTAAGGTCCAGATTGACATTGCCCCGGCCGGTCGGAACCGGGCCGGTGAAACCGAAGTCAGCAAGGGCGGCAGCAAGGTCGGCATTCTTCAGCACCAGTTCCAGACGGCCACCGCCGGCCAGCCCCTCTTCCGAAGCGGCGAGCCGCCCGCTGAGCCGGCCGTTGGCATAGGTGCTGTCGGCGACGTCGATGGAGGCGCGCCCGTGATCGATGATGACGCCGGCGGCGAGATCTTCGAGCCGTAGCGGGCCTACCAGTGCCTCCTGCGCCGACAGCCGCACATCGGCACGCCAGCTGCGCGCGAACGCGTCGCCGAGTTGTTGTGTGAGTTCGTCCGGCTCCAGCGGGTCGATGAACGGCTGCAGCCCATTGAGATCGATGCGGTCGAAGGCGAGCGTGCCTTCGACGCGGTGGATATCGTCGATCGGCGTGGAGATGTCGAGGATGCCGGTCGCGTTGGCACCGCCGAGCGTCAGTTGAAGCTCGTCGAGCTTCAGCGAGGCCTTACCGCTGGTGACGTTGGCGCTGAGGCTGAAGCCGCTGTCCGGCAATGCGCCCGCCGCCTTGCCTTTGTACCAGGCGGCAAGGGCCTGCAGCGAGGCCGTCGAAACCTGCAGCCGTCCCGCGGCAGTCGGTGCAGGGGAGAGATTGCCGTTGCCTTCGAACGAGAGACTGAGCGCCGCCGAGGATAGCGACGTCTTGAGCGCCGCATCGTGGCCGGTCAGCAGCATCAGCGGTTCGTTGCATTCGAGCGTCCAGGCGACCGTCTGTCCGCCAAGGCTTCCCGAAAGCCGGGCGCTGAGCTGCTTGGTGAACGAAGGCCAGGAGACGGTTCCGGATATGCCGGAAAATTCCCGGGTCTGGTTGGTGACGAGGTCGATGATCTGCAGGCGGCCGTTTTCGACGGTGACATCGCCGAACGGCGTATCCTTCTCGGCAGCCTGTGTGTCCGGGGTACTCAGCCAGTGCGGCCGCTGCCAGTTGAGTGTGCCGTCCGTGTGCCGCTCGAGCGTGACGACGGGCTCGATCAGCCGGATATCGTCCAGCGCCGGTGTGCCGTCGATCGCTGAAAACAGGCTGAACGTCGCGGTAATGCTGCCGATATGCGCGAGCTTGCGGGACGATCCATCCGTAGTTTCGATCGTCGCCGAGCGGAGCGTCAAAGTCGGTTCCGGCCAGAAGCTGATCTCGGGATTGCCCGATATTCGGCTCTTTCCGCCGGACCAGGCGTCCAGCATATGCTCCACGGTCGGACGCACGTTCGTCGTCGAAATCACCAGAGGCAGGACGGCGTTGTAGCCGGCTGCAAGCCCGACGCCGATCGCGGCCGGCCACAGGAAATGGCGGCGCCGCAGCTGCGACAACAGGCGTACGTCGCGCATCATATGCAGAAATTTACGTCTCATGTCCGCCTGGTCGCCGTCGCTTGGGTCACGTGAGCTTGGATAGGCCTTCGGTCCTCAGAAATCAAATGCGACGGACAGGCAACAGACAGGTAAATGTCGTCCACGCGATGACGAGGCGCTTTCCGGTGCTGTTTATTTTGCGATGCAGCATGGTATAGAGGGCATGGAGCAGGAGTGGAGGAAAGCATGCACGCAGAGCAGCCGTTGTGGGTTCCAGGTCCGGAAATCCTTGCGCATAGCCCCATGGCCGAATTCATCGCCTGGAGCAGCAAACGCTTCGGCAGAACCTTTGCGGATTACGATGCCTTCGACGCCTGGTCGGTGGCCGAGCGCGGCGACTTCTGGACCGCGGTTTGGGAGCACTGCGGCGTCATCGGCGAACGCGGCGCAACAGCCCTCGTCAACGGCGACCGCATGCTCGATGCTCGCTTCTTCCCCGACGCGAAGCTGAACTTTGCCGAGAACCTTCTTCGCGAAACCGGCGACGGCGACGCGCTCGTCTTCCGCGGTGAAGACAAGGTCGAGTATCGCCTGTCGTGGGACGAGCTTCGCGCGCTCGTGTCGCGCCTGCAGCAGGCGCTGAAGGCTCAGGGTATCGGCCCCGGCGATCGCGTTGCGGCTATGATGCCGAACATGCCCGAAACGATCGCGTTGATGCTGGCGACCGCCTCGATCGGCGCGATCTGGTCGTCCTGTTCTCCCGATTTCGGCGAGCAGGGCGTCCTCGATCGTTTCGGCCAGATTACGCCGAAGCTGTTCATTGCCTGCGACGGCTATTGGTACAACGGCAAGGGCCAGGACGTCGATGTGAAGGTTCGCGCGGTCTCCAAGGCCCTTGGCGTGCCGGCGCTGATCGTTCCCTATGCCGGCGACAGCGCGGCGCTGGCGGCCTCGATCGAGGGTGGCGCAACCCTTGCCGATTTCATCGCGCCGTTTGCGGCAACAACCCTGACCTTCGAACGCTTGCCCTTCAGCCATCCGCTCTACGTGCTGTTTTCCTCGGGCACGACGGGCGTTCCCAAATGCATCGTGCATTCGGCCGGTGGCACGCTGCTGCAGCATCTGAAGGAGCATCGTTTCCACTGCGGCCTTCGCCGCGGCGAAAAGCTCTTCTATTTCACCACCTGCGGCTGGATGATGTGGAATTGGCTGGTTTCCGGATTGGCCGTCGGCGCGACCCTCTGCCTGTTCGACGGCTCGCCCTTCTATCCCGACGGCAACGTGCTCTTCGACTATGCCGCAGCCGAGACGTTCGCGGTGTTCGGCACCTCGGCGAAGTACATCGACGCCGTGCGCAAGGGCGGCTTCGTACCGGCCAACACGCATGATCTTTCCACCCTTCGGCTGTTGACCTCGACCGGTTCGCCGCTGTCGCCGGAAGGCTTCTCCTTCGTCTACGAAGGCATCAAGTCTGACGTTCAGCTTGCGTCGATCTCGGGCGGGACCGACATTGTTTCCTGCTTCGTCCTCGGCAACCCGCTGAAGCCCGTCTGGCGCGGCGAGATCCAGGGGCCGGGTCTTGGCTTGGCGATCGACGTCTGGAACGACGAGGGGCAATCGGTGCGCGGTGAGAAGGGGGAACTCGTTTGCACCAAGGCATTCCCGTCGATGCCGGTGATGTTCTGGAACGATCCCGAGGGCGCCAAGTATCGCGCCGCCTATTTCGAGCGCTTTGACAATGTCTGGTGCCATGGCGACTTCGCCGAATGGACCGAACACGGCGGTATCATCATCCACGGCCGGTCGGACGCGACGCTGAATCCCGGTGGGGTGCGCATCGGCACGGCAGAGATCTACAATCAGGTCGAGCAGATGGAGGAGGTCGCAGAGGCGCTCTGCATCGGGCAGGACTGGGAAGACGACGTGCGCGTCGTTCTCTTCGTTCGTCTCGCCGCCGGCGTCGCCCTGACCGACGACCTGACGAAGGCGATCAAGAACCGCATCCGCGTCGGCGCCTCGCCGCGCCACGTGCCGGCAAAGGTGATCGCGGTCGCCGATATCCCGCGCACGAAGTCCGGCAAGATCGTCGAACTCGCGGTCCGCGATGTCGTGCACGGCCGTCCGGTGAAGAACAAGGAGGCGCTCGCCAACCCCGAGGCGCTTGATCTTTACGCCGGACTGGATGCCCTTAAAAATTGAGGGCGCGTTAACGGATTCGCGTGATTGGAATTAACCAAGGCTTCAGACTTGCTGAAAAATCCCTAAAATTGCGGATCCGGCGGGTAAGGTCTTGTTAAGGATTGGGGGCGCATGGTCATGCCAACTTGAGGCCGATCGATGTTGGATCGGCGTTCGGCAGAGATGCCGTCGCGGACATGACGTCGTTACTTCTCGAGCGATTGTTGGTTTAGCATTCAACTATCGAGGTGGCCTCCCAGCCACCTTTTTTTTGCGTTTCTCGCCCGCCAGGCCTTGCTGAACGGGGCTCAGGAGCGGCGTTCGAGCGACCGCGACACGAGGATGACCGGGATCATGCCGGCGACGACGATGATCATCGCGGCGACCGAAGCGTCTTCGACCTTGGCCCGAGACGCGTCTTCGTAGACGAGCGTGGCGAGCGTGTTGAAGTTGAAGGGTCTGAGCATGATCGTTGCCGAAAGCTCCTTCATCGTCTCGATGAAGACGAGGAGAGCGGCGGTCAGTACCGCCGGCCGCATCATCGGCAAAAGCACGGTGCGCAAAGTCTGGCCGCCGGTCCGGCCGAGCGCGCGCGCCGCCATGTCGAGATGCGGCGAAAGCTTCTGGAAACCCGCTTCGAGCGAGCCCTCGGCCATGGTGAGGAAGCGCACGCTGCAGGCGTAGATGATCGCAAAGCCGGTGCCGGTCATCATCAACCCGGTGGAGATACCGAACGTATCGCGCATGCCGGCATCGATAATGTTGTCGAGAGCGGCCAGCGGGAAGAGCACGCCGATCGCAAGAACAGTGCCGGGCACGCCATAGCCGAAGGAGGCGAGCCGCCCGGCGATGTCGCTCACCCGAGAATGCCCCGTGCGCGCAGCATAGGCGAGCACGAAACCGAGCAGAACGGTAACCGTTGCGGTCGCACCTGAGACGAGGATGCTATGAAAGAGCGCGTTGAGCAGCCGCGGCTCGATGAACTGGTCGATGCGCTTGAGCGCATAATTGCCGAGGATCAGCACGGGTACGGCAAAGCCTGAAACCACGGGCAGCAGGCAGGCGACCATGGCGGCCCACTTCTTCCAGCCGGACAGTATGAGCCGGGCAGCATCGTGGACGGCGGACGTCGTCTTCTGGCTGGAGAAGCGCTGGCGCCGCCGTGCGGCCCGCTCGATCATCATCAGGCCGATGACGAAGACCAGCATGATGCAGGCGATCTGCGCGGCGCCCGCGAGGCTGCCGCGGTTCAGCCAGGTGTCGAAGATCGAGAAGGTCAGCGTCTGCACGCCAAGGAATTCGACCGCGCCGATGTCGTTCAGCGTTTCCATCGCCACCAGCGTCAGGCCGATCATGATGGCCGGGCGGGCCATCGGGATCTGGATGCGGAAGAACACCTTCAGCGGCCCGGCGCCGAGCGTGCGGGCGACGTCGGCGGCCGCGCGTCCCTGCATCAGGAACATCGAACGGCAGGCGAGGTAGATATAGGGATAGAGAACCGAACTCAGCACGAGCACGGCGCCGCCGAGCGAGCGGATATCCGGAAACCAGTAGTCACGGCTCGTCTTGAAGCCGAAGATCGCGCGGATCAGTCCCTGCACCGGCCCGGTAAAGGTGAAAAGCTCGCCGAACGCATAGGCAGCGAGATAGGCGGGGATTGCAAGCGGCAACACCAGTGCTGCCGACAGGAAGCGCCGCAGCGGAAACTCGCAGCTTGCGACAAGCCAGGCCGTGAGGATGCCGGCGAAGGCGGTCACGGCACCCGTCAGCGAGATCAAGAGCAGCGTGCGCCCGGTGGCGCGCGGAATGACGTTCTGCATCAGATGCGGCCAGTCGCCGCCGCCGCCCGAGATCGCCAGCCAGGCGATCGCGATGATCGGCATCAGCACGATGACCGATGTCAATCCGGCCCATGTCGCCAGCAGGGGATGCGAAAGACCGGTTCCGGCACGCGCATGGCGGCGCTTGATGCTCTGAGATGTGGACTGCAATCGATCGATTCCGCGGCATGACGGCAAGAAATGGCCAAGGGCGGCCAGCAAACTGGCCACCACAAGTCAACATTTCCTTATAGCATCCGGCCTCAGTTCGCCAAGACGCGTTGTGACGGGAAGGAAATTTCCACCAGCGTTCCCTCGTTGGGTGCCGAGGTGATCGAGAAGTGGGCGCGGTTCGCCTCCGCCATCGCCTTGGTGAGCGGCAGCCCGAGCCCGGTGCCGTCGCCACGCTTGCGCGCGCCTGTCGTCACCTGCCGGAACGGTTTCATCGCCTGGTCCAGTTCGCCGCGGGTCATGCCGACGCCGGTGTCGCGGATCCTCAGCATGACGCTACCGTTCGCCTCGTAGGAGGTCGACACCACGATCTGGCCGCCCGACGGCGTGAAACGGATGGCGTTCGCCAGAATGTTGAGCGCGATCTGCTTGATCGACCGGCCGTCGGCCACGACGTTCGGCACGGCTGCCGAAAGCGAGGTGCGGATGATGACGCGCTGGCTGTTGGCCTGCGGCTGGACGAGCGACACGGCTTCCGAGACCGCGTCGTTGATCTCGACGGCGCCGAAATCGAGTTCCATTTCGCCTGCTTCGATCTTCGAGATGTCGAGCAGATCGTTGACGATATCGAGCACGTGGCGGCCCGACCGGCCGATGTCGCCGGCATATTCGATGTAGCGCGGGTGACCGACCGGGCCGAAATGCTCGCTCGCCATCATGTCGGAAAAGCCGATGATCGCGTTGAGCGGCGTGCGGATCTCGTGGCTGACGCGGGCGAGGAACTCGGTCTTGTGGGCATTGGCCGTTTCCGCGGCGCGCTTGGCGTTCCGGAGTTCCTCTTCGGTGCGTTTCCACTGGGTGATGTCGCGGATCACGGCGCAAAAGCCATTGGAGGCCGAAAGCCGGCCGATGGTCATGAACAGCGGAATGAAGCCGCCATTCGCTTCCCGCCCGATCACCTCGCGTCCGTCGTTCAGCACACTCGCGACGCCGTGGCCGGAAAGCCCGTGCAGGTAGTCGATCACTGCCTTCTGGCTTTCGTGAGCGAAGAGCGCGGCGAAAGGTTTGCCGCGGATCTCGCCCTCGTCATAGTTGAAGAGCGCGCTTGCCGAGCGGTTCATCGAGCGGATGTCGCCGTCATGCCCGAGAATCACGACGCCATCTGTCGCGGTTTCGAGGATGGACTTGAGTTCGTCGATTTCCGTCTTCAGACGGTCGACGTCGTCACCGGAGATGGCATCGTCTGCTTTGGTCGACGGCGCGTTCGCGGCTGCCGGCGTCAGCGCCAGCATCAGCGCGCTCCGGCCGTCCCAGCGGATCGTGTGCAGCCGTGCGATGACCGGCCGCATCTGACCGTCCCTGCGGATCAGCATCATCGTGCCGTCGGGTTCCTGGTCGGTCGCCTCTTCGCCATTGGCAAAGAGTGCGTCAAGGCCGCCTTCCCGGACAAAGTCGTCGAGGTCGCCATAGGCGGTGAGCCGCAGAAATTCCGGATTGGCGTGCAGCAGCTCTTCCCCGCGATGCACGAGCATACCGATTGGCAGGCTGTCGAGGATCTCGCCGCTAAGGCCGATATCTGCCGCTTGCTGCTCGAGATGCACGTTCGCCTGTTCGTCCTCGGCTGCGCCGTCGTCGGTCTCTTCTCCGGTTTCTTCCGCGCCAGTCTGTTCTTCTGCCGCTGGCGTCGAGGAAGTGATGGCTTCGTGCGCGTCTACCGGGAAGGGTGTGCTTGCATCGGCCGCTGCGTCGCTTTCCTCTGCGGGTGCGGTTTCCGCCGGCCTGCCAAAATGCTCGCCCAATTGCCGCGCGATCTCGCGGAACGCCGCCTGTTCGCCCCGCGTCAGCGCGGTCGCCGCGCGATGTTTCTCGAGCTCGACGATCTTGTCGGAGACGGGGGGCTCAGCGTTGTCGACGAGCTGTAGGGCAGGGCGCTCTCCCTGGAAGAGATCGTCAGTTGCGGCGACCTGTTCGTCTGCGGCAACTTCGGCTGCATGGTTCGGCTCTGCCTCTGCCTCCTCGCTGGAGGTGAGGGTCTGGTCTTGGGGCGCATCACGATCCTGCGCAGCTGCGACAGGCTCGGCCTCCGTTTCGGAGGACCTCTGCGCGACGACCTGCACCTCGTCGGCGGACCGCTCCTCGATCTCAGGGCCGACGGTCTCAGGATCGACCGCTGGAGTATGCGCGTGGTCTTCCGACGGCGTCGCTTCCGCGGCAGCTTCTGCCGTCATGTCCGTTGCGGCGCCGAACGTCAGGCCGTTGGCGTGTTCGTCTTCGACGGCATCGGCAAGGCGCACGATACCGAAACCGCGAAAGCCGTCGAATTCGCGTGAGCGCGAGTAGGTGGGCAGGGCCGCCAGGTCGACCGGAACCTTGAGGCTGGTGCCCTGCACGGGCCAGAAAATCGTCTTGCCCGACCAGGTGTCGCGGCGCTGCAGCAGCGCGCCGATCTTCTGATCAGGATCGAGGTCGTAGCGTGCTGCCACGTGGTTAAAGGTGGTGCCGATCACATCGGCGGCACGCGGGCCGACGGCGGTGGCGAATTCCTCGGAAATCTCGCTGAAGCGGCCTTCGGCGTCGATCTTCCAGACGAAGCGTACCGCACGGCCGCCGGGCACGAAGGCGAAGTCGGCCTGCTCCGTTTCAGTGGTGCCGGCATCGGTCGCCTCTACCGTCTCATCCTCGCGAGTGACCTCTTCCGTCACGGGGATTTCCGCGGCAACCGGCGTGTCGGTCGCGGTCACGTCGGTCGCGACCGCAAGCGCCGGCTCGCCGTCATCTTCCGCTGGCTCCACGCCCTGCGCCGAAGTTTCCGCACCTGCGGCGGCAAGCGCCTCCGGTTCCTCCGGTAGAGCGACCTGGCCTGCAGCGACGTGGACGTCTGCGTCCTCAAGGTCGCCATCGTCCTGTGGCGCGGCAACCGCTTCGACGGACTCCGCCTGTTCGAATGCGTCGGCCAGGGCAGCGTCTTCGGCTGGTGCAGCGCTTTCGACCGGCGCTTCGGCCGGTTCGACGATATCCTTTGCCTCCGGGGCCGGTGTCTCGGCGATCGGTTCCAGCTCTTCGGCCAGCGGCAGGATCGGCAACACTTGCGCCGCCGAGGTCTCTTCGTCCGGATCGAGCGTGCCGAGAATGGTCTCGACAGCAAAGAGCAGATGCAGCGACGGTTCGTCGGCGATCTTGCCGACCGCGGCCGGCAGGTGCCCCTTCCGCGTTGCGACTGGGCGCTTGATCAGCCAGTCGTGGTCTCGGCCGACCGTATCGACGAGCTGCTTGCGCGTCTCGTCCGACATGCCGAGATCGATGAAGCCCGGCGAGTGTGCGATGATGCCGCCGTTGCCATCGAGAACGGCCATGTGGGTGTCCGGGCCGTCGAGGCCGGCGATCATGCGCGCAGCACGATCCTCAAGCGACAGCGGCGTGCCCGAATGCGGTGCAGTAAAGAGCACCGCGTCCTCGTCCGGGCGCACGCGGATCATCTCCACGCTCACATTGAGCGGTGTGCCGCGGAAACCCGAGAACTTCCGGATCGAAAGCTGGCGCCGGTCGCCGGCGCGCACGAGCTGCGCTCCCGCGGCCTTGAGCTGACGCAGCGACAGCTCGCCCTGATCCGGTCCCGCATCGATGAAATCATAGATCGACCCGGCGCCGAAAAAGGCCGCGCCCTGGTCGTTGGCCCAGAGAATGCGCGCAAAGTTCCGCGAAAACAGGATCGCCGCGTCGCCGCGGGCAAAATGCTCCCGCACCCGCGCATGCACGGCGATATCAATGAAGGGATACTGTCTCGCGGGCATAAAGGGGGCCTATTGACGGATCGCTTGCGGGTTAACACTCTATTAATACCCGGCAGGCCCGCAAGGGTCCAGCGAGGGCCGGAGCTTCGTCACGGCTTTCAGCGCGAAAGGTTAATTCTCCGGATTTTGTGCACTGCACAATTTTATTGCAATGCACAAGCAAGTAGTTTATATAATGCGCATCAATCAACGGCGCCTCTGAAGAGGGCCAGACACCAAGGAGCGCTTTCATGGCTACCAAGAAGACCGACGACGTATTTTCCCTTTCCTCTTTCGACCCGGCGAAGTTCACCGACAGCTTCCGCGACTTCGCGGAAAAGGGTGCCGTCCAGTCGAAGGAAGCCTATGCCAAGATGAAGACCGCTGCCGAAGAGGCAACGAAGACCGTTGAAGCAACGCTCGAAAGCGCCCAGACCGGCTCCGTCGAACTCGGTCTCAAGGCCATCGACGCACTGCGCACCAATGCCGAAAACTCGCTGTCTCACATGGAAGCGCTGCTCGGCGTGAAGTCGCTGTCGGAATTCGTCGAACTGCAGACGAGCTTTGTCCGCAAGCAGGCCGAACTCGCGGTCGAGCAGGCGAAGTCGATGCAGGAAGCCACCAAGAAGGTTGCCGAAAACGTCACCAAGCCGGGCAAGGACGCCGCTGAAAAGGCGATGTCGTCCTTCAAGAAGGTCTAAAGTCAACCGACCGCGCCGGCTGAACGATGGCGACAGACCGCTGTCGCCGAATTCTGCCATCTGCGCCCAAAACCAAGAATCCGGATGGCTTGCCATCCGGATTTTTTCCAGGATAATCTCAAGTTAAGGCTTGCAAAGCGACGGAAGTCTCCGTATGTGAGCCGCCAAGCGACTGATGTCGCTTTATGTGCGGTTGTAGCTCAGTTGGTTAGAGCGCAGGTTTGTGGCACCTGAGGTCGTAGGTTCGATTCCCACCAACCGTACCATTTCTTCCCTATACGATAGGTATCGCGATTTGCGGGGCGCCTTGCTTCGTCAGAACAGCTTGGCCAAGGCTCTGAGCGCCACCACATCCTGTACGCCATTCTGATAAAGTTCGATCAGCCGGGCGGCGAGCGCCGTTGCCTCTGCCGACTGGCGCGACAGCTCTCGCTCTCTTAGTGTTTCCTTGAAGACATCGTCGATCTTGGTGAGTTCACCCGGCAGGATCGGCCGGCCCGGTATGGACACAAGCATCCTTTCACACTCCTTTGTCGAAACGGGAGCGCGAGCCGATTGCGACCGGCGTGCTCGCAGCCATCGCCTTGAGCAAGCAGCTCAATTCCCTGTGAAGGCAACGTCGGGATACCGCGCCAGGTTCCTGTCGCGGCAATACCCAATTCGGGCTAGCGCTTGGGCGCGGGTCGGATCCGGTTCGAATGGACATAGGGCTCATCCGCCGGTAAAATTTTGCCAAGAGGATTCCCAGTAAGGCGTCGCAATCCATGGCCAAAGAATCCATCACACGGCGGCTTGCCGCCATCCTGGCTGCTGATGTCGTTGGCTATAGCCGGCTGATGGAGCGAGACGAGAAAACCACCTATACGCAACTCATGGCGCGCTGGAGCGAAGTGCTGGAACCGCTCGTCGAAACCCACCAGGGCCGGGTGTTCAAGCGAACGGGCGACGGCGTGCTGATCGAGTTTTCCAGCGCGGTCAACGCGGTCGAATGTGCGGCTGCCTTGCAGCGGGCGATGATCTCCGCCAATGCGGACGTGCCCCACGATCAGCAAATCGTGCTGCGCGTCGGCATCAACATGGGCGACATCATGGTCGCCGACAGCGACCTCTACGGCGACGGCGTCAATGTCGCAGCCCGGATCGAGGCGCTTGCGAGGCCCGGCGGCGTGGCGATTTCGGACGGGGTGCACGAATATGTGCACGGCCGCATCGATCTCATTTTCGTCGACAGCGGCCATCACGAGGTCAAGAACATCGAGCGGCCGGTGCATATCTGGAGCTGGTCGCCGGACGAGTATGCCGACGCGCCCATCAAGGTCGCCGCCGAGGTGCCACCGCAGCTTCCGAGCCGGCCGTCGATCGCCGTGCTGCCGTTCGACAATATGTCCGGCGATCCGGAGCAGGGCTATTTCGCCGACGGCATTACCGAGGACATCATCACCGATCTCTCGAAGGTCTCCGGCCTCTTCGTCATCGCCCGCAATTCCTCCTTCGCCTATAAGGGCAAGTCGGCGGATATCCGCCAGGTGAGCCGCGACCTCGGCGTTCGCTATGTGCTGGAAGGCAGCGTGCGCCGCGCCGCCAACCGCATTCGCATCAACGCTCAGATGATCGACGGCACCACCGGGGGCCATCTCTGGGCCGAGCGCTACGATCGCGGCATCGAGGATATTTTCGAGGTTCAGGACGAGGTGACGCGCACCATCGTGACGGCGCTCAAGGTGAAGCTGACGGCCGGCGAAACGGAGCGGCGCGAGGGGCGCGGCAAGGTCGACCCGGAGGCCTACGATCTGCTCGTGCGGTCGCGTCAGGCGATCCTGCGGTTCGACGCGGTATCGTCTGCGGAGGCGCGCAGCATGCTCGAACGTGCGATCGCCATCGACCCGGCGCTTGCCGCGGCCTATGCGTCGCTCGCGATCATTGCCATGACCGACTACATCAACCGGTGGAACGGTGGCACCGTCGACAATATCGAGCGCGCTCTCAAGCTTGCACAGAAGGCCGTCGAGACCGACGAGCACGAGCCCCACGGCCACCACGCGCTCGCGATTGCGCTCTGCTGGAAGCGCCGCTTCGACGAGGCCGAGCGGGCCGCCCAACGCACGATCGAGCTCGACCCGAACTCCGCCGGCGGTCACACGCAGCTCGGCACGATCAGGGATTTCCTGGGCCAGTTCGAGGAGGCCTTGCCCTTCTATACCCGCGCCCACCGGCTCGATCCGCAGTTCGACCTGGCGCTGCATTTCCTCGGCCGGACCCTGCTCAATCTCGGCCGTTTCGACGAAGCCGAGATTGCCTTCAAGCGGCGCCTGGCCTTGGCACCGCGTTCGGACATGACGCGCTTCTATCTCGCCTGTCTTTATGGCCGCACCGGACGCCATGAGGAGGCGCGGCGCTACTGGCACGAGGTCTTCGAGGTCAATCCGGACTTTTCCATCGACCACTTCAAGCGGGCGATGCCTTACCAGGATCCGGCCGTCATTCCGCGGCTGATTGACGGCCTGCGGGAGGCCGGGATTTCGCTATAGGTGCGGCGCCGACGTCAGGCGCTTGAGCGCTTCATATGAAGATCTGGTGCTCCGCGGTCACCAGTTCCTGCAGGAAGGCGACGACGGTGCGAACGCGCACGAGATCGCGCGCGCTTTCGTGATAGGTGGTCCAGTAGGCACGGCGGATGGTCGTTTCCGGCAGGATACGTTTTAGTTCCGGCGCATGGCGGGCAATGTAATTGTGCAGAATGCCGATGCCGGCGCTGGAACGCACCGCTTCCGTCTGGCCGGTGGCGCTGGAGATCTCGAACGACGCGTCCCAGCTGCGCATGATTTCGGCGGAGAAGTTCAGCGACGGCGTGAAGATCAGGTCCTCGACGTAACCGATGCGGCGGTGCTCCCGGAGATCGTCGATCGTCTGCGGCGTGCCGTGCTTTTCGAGATAGTCCGCCGAGGCGTAGAGGCCGAGCGTATAGTCGGTGAGCTTCGAGGAAACGAGGCGCCCCTGTTCCGGACGTTCGATGGTGATCGCGATATCGGCCTCGCGCTGCGACAGCGAGAAAGACCGAGGGACCGGCACGAGCTGCAGTTTCAATTCCGGATAGCGCGCCGTCAGCCGGCCGAGCCGGGGCGCGAGGAAAGAAACACCGAAACCGTCGGGTGCACCGATGCGCACCGTGCCGGCGATCGCCGTGTCGATCCGGCCGATCTGCGATTGCGCCGCCAGCATTTCCGTTTCCATGCGCTCGGCTGCCGCAAGGAAGATTTCGCCCTCGGCGGTCAGTTCGCAACCGTTCGGCCGACGAACGAGCAACCGTGTCTTCATCGCCTCTTCCAGCGCAGTCACCCGACGGCTGAGCGTGGCATGATTGACGCCGAGCCGCTTGGATGCGGCCAGGATCTGTCCGGTCCGCGCGACGGCTAGAAACATTCTGACATCGTCCCAGTTCATAGTGCGACAATCCTATACAAAACCGTTGGACTTCAATTTTTGCACAACGGTTGCTGAATATCGGAAATTGATTTGTTGAAATCGTAGTGCGATCATGCCGCCACAATCAAGATCTGGAGGAACCATTCATGTACGAACTCGGTCATTTCATCGATGGCAAGCGCGTCGCCGGCAAGAGCGGCCGCGTCAGCAACATCTTCAACCCGGCAACCGGCGAAGTGCAGGGCACCGTGGCGCTGGCAAGCGACGCGGAACTTTCGGCAGCCGTCGAAAGCGCCAAGGCAGCACAGCCGAAGTGGGCGGCCACCAACCCGCAGCGCCGCGCCCGCGTCTTCATGAAGTTCGTCGAACTTCTGAACGCCAACATGAACGAGCTCGCCGAGATCCTGTCGCGCGAGCATGGCAAGACGATCGAAGACGCCAAGGGTGACCTCATCCGTGGCCTCGAAGTCTGCGAATTCGTCATCGGCATTCCGCATCTGCAGAAGAGCGAGTTCACCGAAGGTGCCGGTCCCGGCATCGACATGTACTCGATCCGCCAGGCCGTCGGCATCGGCGCCGGCATCACCCCGTTCAACTTCCCGGCCATGATCCCGATGTGGATGTTCGCCCCGGCCATCGCCTGCGGCAACGCTTTCATCCTGAAGCCGTCCGAGCGTGATCCGTCCGTTCCGATCCGCCTTGCCGAACTGATGATCGAAGCTGGCCTGCCGGCAGGCATCCTCAACGTCGTCAACGGCGACAAGGGGGCTGTCGACGCGATCCTGACGCATCCGGATATCGCTGCCGTTTCCTTCGTCGGCTCGACCCCGATCGCCCGCTACGTCTATGGCACCGCGGCGATGAACGGCAAGCGCGCCCAGTGCTTCGGTGGCGCCAAGAACCACATGATCATCATGCCCGACGCCGATCTCGACCAGGCCGCGAACGCCCTGATGGGCGCCGGCTACGGCTCGGCCGGCGAGCGCTGCATGGCGATCTCGGTTGCCGTCCCGGTCGGTGAAGAGACCGCCAACCGCCTGATCAGCAAGCTGACCCCGATGGTCGAAAGCCTGCGCATCGGCCCCTACACCGACGAGAAGGCCGATATGGGCCCTGTCGTCACCAAGGAAGCCGAACAGCGCATCCGCAGCCTGATCGACAGCGGTGTCGAGCAAGGCGCCAAGCTCGTCGTCGACGGCCGCGATTTCAAGCTGCAGGGCTATGAGCAGGGCCACTTCATCGGCGGCTGCCTGTTCGACAACGTCACGCCGGACATGGACATCTACAAGACGGAAATCTTCGGACCGGTTCTCTCGGTCGTCCGCGCCAAGACCTACGAGGAAGCCCTCGACCTGCCGATGAAGCACGAGTATGGCAACGGTGTCGCGATCTACACCCGCGACGGTGATGCGGCCCGCGACTTCGCTTCGCGCATCAACATCGGCATGGTCGGCGTCAACGTTCCGATCCCGGTTCCGCTCGCCTACCACTCCTTCGGCGGCTGGAAGTCCTCGTCCTTCGGCGATCTCAACCAGCACGGCCCGGACTCGATCAAGTTCTGGACCCGCACCAAGACCATCACCGAGCGCTGGCCTTCGGGCATCAAGGACGGTGCCGAGTTCGTCATGCCGACGATGAAGTAACTACGGGATAAAGATCCTCCCGCCTCGGGGCCTCCTTCGGGAGGCCCTTTTTTGTTGCATTCGGCGATACGGCACAACTAACTTGCGAACCGTGGGCAAGGGTCGTGAATTGATCGCTGCTCCAACGGCAGTCTGGCGGGCGGGGGCGCACCAGACGATTTGTGTTTGATCATGTGCTGTCGGAGCGCATTGCGGCGCGCCCGATGCACAAAGGATGGACGGAGGGGCCCATCATGGTCGTGGCTGAAGCGACGTCGGTTCAAGCAGCGCCGACACGCGACGTGTCGATCGATTTTCACCGTTTCTCGTTCATGGGGAGCGGCAAGGAATATTTCGGCATCTGGATCGTCAACGTGTTTTTGACGATCGTCACGCTTGGCATTTATTCCGCCTGGGCAAAGGTCCGGCGCAACCGATACTTCTACGGAAACACGGTTCTGCTCGGCCGTACCTTCGAGTACCATGCCAAGGGCAAGCAGATCCTGATCGGGCGAGTGATCGTTTTCGGCTATCTGATCCTCTACAATCTTCTGCTCACATTCGTTCCGATCGTCGGCATCGCGTTATTGTTGCTTTCGCTCTTCTTCGTTCCCTGGCTGGCCGCACGCGGGTTGCGCTTCAGCGCACGGGTGACGAGCTACCGCAACGTCCGCTTCGACTTCGTCGGCACGATGGGCGGTGCCTTCAAGGCGTTCATTCTGGGCGGGTTCCTTTCCATTATCACCTTGGGCCTACTGACGCCGCTCGCAAGCCGATGGGTTGGGCGCTACGTCGGATCGAACCTGCGCTTTGGCGGCAGGGCCTTTGAGACCAACCCGCCGTTCGGCCCGCTCTATCGCGGCATGTTCCTGGGTGTGGGGCTTGCGCTGGTTCTTGGCGTTGTTGTCTTCGCGATCTTGATGGGAACGCTTCGCGCATCGCCAAGTTTGCTCCAATCGCTGAACGATCCGAGGTGGGGATGGGTAGGCTTGGGCGCAGGATATGTGGCGTCCATGTCTTTCTACGCAGTCATCGCGTTGTTCTACAGTGCAGCCGTGCGCAACGCCGTTTGGGGGGCGACGGTTTTTGACGGAAAACATCGGTTCCTCAGCGGTCTTTCTCGGGGCCGCTACACGTGGATCGCCATATCGAACTTCGTCGTCACCATCCTGACGCTGGGCCTGCTGCGACCTTGGGCGGCTGTCCGCATGGCCCGTTACAAATGGGCCCTGACGGGCGTAACCGTCTTTGGCGCCGTCGGAACGCTGATGAGCGAAATCGAAGCGGAAGCGTCGGCGGTTGGAGCGGAATTCATGGATTTCGAAGGGTTCGATTTTGGCTTCTAGCAGCATCGAGATCGCACGTGGCGAGTGGCATCCGGCCGGTTCCAGCCGGTCGGTGCCCTCGCGGTTGTTGGAAGAGGGGGGCAGCCTTAGGGCCGTAGACGATGCGAGCACCGAACTTGCCCGTGGCACCTTGGCAAGTGTCGATATTTCCGACCGCGTCGGAGCGATACCGCGTCGCGTCGAATTTGCAGACGGTTCGTTGTTCGAAACGCCGGACAACGAGGCAGTCGATCGTTTTCTGAAGCTGAATGGCAGGGTCAACCACATCCACGAATGGGAGCGCTTTCGTCCACGTCTCATCGCCGTCGTCGCAGCCACCGTGCTGTGCGGCGTTGCCATCTATCGCTATGCGGTTCCTGCGCTCGTTGAGGTCGCCGTCCTCGTGACCCCGCCGATCGTGCCGGAGATGATGTCGAAGGGCACGATGGAGACGATGGATCAGACACTGTTCGACAAAACGCAGCTGGCGATTGAGCGGCAGGAAAGGATCCGCGACGGCTTCAAGGCAATCGCCGCCCGATCAGGCCGCGGCGAGGCCGGTTACACGCTCAATTTCCGCAAGGGCGGTGTGGTCGGACCAAATGCGTTTGCGCTTCCGGATGGCACGCTGGTCGTCACCGACGAGCTCATCGAACTTGCCGGGGACGATACCGAAACGATCGTTGGCGTGCTGGCGCACGAGATCGGCCATGTCGAGCTCGAACATAGTCTGCGGCAGATCTACCGTGCTGCCGGCGTTGCCGGCCTCATCATGATGATCGGCGGCGATATCGGTTCGGGCGTGGACGACGTCCTGGTGCAGGGCGCTGGTCTCTTGTCGCTTTCCTATTCGCGCGGCGCGGAAACTGCTGCCGACCGACACTCGGTCGAGCTGATGCAGAAGGCAGGGCGAGATCCGACGGCGGCCGCGCGCTTCTTCGACCTGCTTGAAAAGAAGCTAGACGATCACGGCGACACCAGCATTCTCTCAACGCATCCAGGGACGCCGGAGCGGCGCAAGGCGATCCTCGACTACGCCGCGGAGTTGCGCGCCAAGGCGCAATGAGCCTCCTTGAATTTCGCTTGTTGAAACGAAAACAGCGGGCCGGTGGCCCGCTGTTCGCATTCAAGCAATTGCCTTGTTGATCAGTCCTGCGGACCGTCGTTGTAGCCGACCTTGTCGACCAGTTCCGAAGCCTTCTTGCGGTTTGCGGCGATGTCGGCGAGCGGCAGTTCGTCCGGCTTGATCGTGCCGAAGGACTTCACGACGTCAGACGGCTCGGCGCCCGGCAGAACCGGATATTCGAATACCTGCTCGGCGTAGATCTTCTGGGCTTCGCCTTCCGACAGGAATTCCATCAGCTTCAGCGCGTTGTCCTTGTTCGGGGAATTCTTGGCGAGTGCCATGCCCGAAATGTTGACGTGCGTGCCGCGGTCCTTGGCGTTCGGGAAGAGTACCTTGATCGCCGCTGCCCAATCCTTCTGTTCCGGCTCCTTCTCGTTGGTCATCATCAGACCGACATAGTAGGTGTTGCCGAGTGCCAGGTCGCATTCGCCGGCCAGGATCGCCTTGGCCTGGTCGCGGTCGCCGCCGTCAGGCTTCTTGGCGAGGTTGTTCTTGAGGCCGGTCAGCCACTTCTCGGTCTCGGCTTCGCCATGGTGGGCGATCATCGAAGCGAAGAGGCCGATGTTATAGGAGTGCTGGCCGTCGCGGGTGCAGATCTTGCCTTTCCACTTGGGGTCGGCAAGCTCTTCATAGGTGATGTCGTCCTGGGCGACGCGCTCCTTGGATGCGTAGACGACGCGGCCGCGGGTGGTGAGGCCGAACCAGTTGCCTTCAGGGTCGCGGAAATGCGCCGGGATATCCTTGTTGATCGTCTCGTTGACGACAGGCTGGGTTACGCCTGCATCCTTGGCTTCGGTCAGGCGGCTGATGTCGACGGTCAGGATCACGTCGGCCGGCGAGTTGGCGCCTTCGGCCTGGATGCGCTCGACGAGGCCCTTGTCGAGGAAGAGCACATTGGTGGTGATGCCGGTTTCCTTGGTGAAGGCGTCGAGCAGCGGCTTGATCAGGTCGGGCTGCCGGTACGAGTAGATATTGACTTCACCATCGGCCCAGGCGGCGCTCGTTGCCAGCAGGGTTGCCGTCAGGGACAGAACGCCCATCGCTGCTCTTGAAACGGACATCGCTTCCTCCATTTTCTTGTTTGAGCTAAGTTAACAAAATTCCTCATCTTTCTGACCGGAGCGCTGAAAACAGTCAATCAGGAAACCGTAAACGCTCAACAAGAAGTGATTTTTCTGGCTTTTTGGAATTGTTCCAAACTACGATCCGTCCTATATGATGAGTTCGTGAACCTCTCGATGCCGGAGTGAATGATGCGTCTGACGAAGCAAACGAACTACGCGGTTCGCATGTTGATGTACTGCGCCGCCAACGGGGAAAAGCTCAGCCGCATTCCCGAAATCGCCAGGGCTTACGGTGTTTCCGAGTTGTTTCTCTTCAAGATCTTGCAGCCGTTGACCAAGGCCGGCCTCGTTGAAACGGTGCGTGGCCGTAACGGTGGCGTGCGCCTGCCGAAGCCCGCTTCGGCGATCACGCTGTTCGACGTCGTCAAGGTGACGGAAGACAGTTTCGCGATGGCCGAGTGCTTCGAGGCGGGCGAGATCGAATGCCCGCTCGTCGACAGCTGCGGCCTGAACTCGGCGCTCCGCAAGGCGCTGAACGCCTTCTTCGAAGTGCTGCAGGGCTACACGATTGACGACCTGGTCAAGGCGCGCCCGCAGATCAACTTCCTGCTCGGTCTGGAAGAAACCAAGCGTCCGCAGACCTCGGCGGCCTGATATCTCCGAGCAACGCCCGCGCAAATGGTGCGGCATGACCTGGCGGCTGAAGTGCCGCCGGGTGTTACTCTTGCGGTAGATATTCCCGCAATATGAAGTCGATCGCAGTGGGGTCGATTTCAGCCTTGTCGATGCGGAAATCGGCGCCGTACTCCTCCAGATTCTGAAAATAGGCATCGGCGAGCGATGCTGAGATTACCCCGATCGGGCCGATATAGCCCTGATGCCGGAGGGCCGGGACCGTCTCGCGGAAATCGAGCTGCGGCCGCAGACGGTTGTCGAGCAGGATCATCGATATGGGTTTGCCCGAGCGCAGGAATGCAAGCGCATCGTCGATCGTCTGGCAGTAGTGCAGCTCGATGTCGATGCTGCTCACCTTGCGGATGAGCGCGCGCAGGATCAGGTTTTCTGCCGGGTCGTCGTCAACGAGCAGGATGTGTGCTTTTCGCGTCATGACCGAATACCCTTGCTGATGGCGGGCGTCCCGTTCGTTGGGCGTGGCGGTGCGAAACGCGGCCACGCATCGGCTGCTACTGGATGATCTGCTCTCGGATTGCCTTCGCCACCATCTGGGTGCGATTGACGACGTCGAGTTTCTTCAGGATCGTTGCGGTGTGTGAGTTCACCGTGTGCTCCGACACCGAAACGATGAGCGCAATCTCGCTTGCCGTCTTGCCATGCGAGATCCACTTGAGGATTTCGGTTTCGCGCGGCGTCAGTCCCATCCCGGCCTTGTTGGCAAGCGCGATGCGATAGAAATAGTCGAAGGCGGCGATCGCGTCATAGGCGAGCGCCACATGCTCGGCCCGGCCGATATCCTCCCCGTCTCCGAGAAAGAGCACGGCATAGCGCGCGCCGGTGGAAGCTGCGTGCACCGGTACGCTGACGAGCAGTTCGAAACCGAGCTGCACCAGCAGGTTCTGGCTGGCGTCGCAGCCGGGGTCGTCCGCCCGCCATACCGACGAGATCGCCGAGCGGTGCAGCGTCTTGTAGAACACGGAGTCGCCAAAGCGATGGCGCTTGTCGTATTCCTCCGCGAGCCCGGATGGTAGGTCGTGCAATACTAGGCGGGTGGACAGCATGCAGGCGTCGTTCTCGTTGCCGAGCTGCAGAATGCCGAAATGGCTGAAGCCGTAGCGCAATGCCATGGTATGAAAAATGCGGAAGAAATCGACGCGGTTGAGCGCCTTCTCTAGCTCGTCGCGAAGGTCGTATCGCCTGTGATTTTCCAGCAAAGCCGCCACGGACTGGCTATCCCCTTATCGTCGTGCGGCAGTTTATCCCGCGAGCCGCAGCGATCAATCGGCAAAGTGCGTTGCCGGTATTGCCGACAGGCAGGGTCATGCGCGTCCCTCGGCAAGCCCACCGAGCGACTGAAAGCTGTAAAAGGCGGCTGCCGGTCCCTCCCAAGGACGTCTGGGCACGTCGAATATCTCCCCCGAGTTTTGTATACATTTTATTGCACAATCCCGTTCGGGATTTCTACCATAGTATCTTGGGATTGACGAAAACCTGTCGAGGCCGAATCGCGTGTTCGTGCGGCCAACGATCACGGCATTCTCGGTAGGGGTATTCACCCGGAACCAAGGTGGCTTCCCCGGTGTGGCATCGCGCCGCCCAAGGGGCTGGCGGGGGAGGCTGCAGACCCTGTGGAAGTGGCCGGAACGTCGTGGATTTTAGGTGCCGCGGTGTACTGTTTTGTCAGGCGATTCTAAAACAGTGGACGAATATCCCGGCTCTACCTGCGGACGAATTTTTCGCATAGACAAATTTCTGCGGCGACTTATTGCAATGCGACGCCAAATGTCGTTCCATCCGGCCTTGACCGGGGGCAACGGCATTCCGCGTCAGGAAAACACGAGAACAAAAACAAATCTGGGAAGCAAAGCTCATGAAAAAGCTCACTACTCTGTTTGCAGCGACGGCGCTTGCCACGCTGATGGCCGGCTCCGCCTGGTCGAAGACGTTCGTTTATTGCTCGGAAGGTTCGCCAGAGGGTTTTGACCCGGGCCTGTACACCGCCGGCACGACCTTCGACGCGGCTGCGCACACGGTTTACAACCGCCTGCTCGAGTTCAAGAAGGGCACGACCGAAGTTGAGCCGGGCCTCGCCGAAAGCTGGACGATCTCCGACGACGGCCTGGTCTACACCTTCAAGCTGCGTCCGGGCGTCAAGTTCCAGACCACCGAATTCTTCACGCCGTCGCGTGATTTCACTGCCGACGACGTGGTGTTCTCCTACGAGCGCCAGCTGAAGGCTGACAATCCGTGGAACAAGTACATTGCTGGCGCTTCGTGGGAATACGCAGCCGGCATGGGCTTCCCGGAAGTCATCAAGTCGGTTGAGAAGGTCGACGACCTGACCGTCAAGTTCACCCTGACGCGCAAGGAAGCGCCGTTCCTCGCCAACATCGCGATGCCGTTTGCTTCGATCCTGTCGAAGGAATATGCCGACAAGCTGCAGGCTGACGGCAAGATGGAGCAGATGAACCAGATGCCGCTCGGCACCGGTCCGTTCGCTTTTGTCGCCTACCAGCAGGATGCCGTCATCCGCTACAAGGCAAACCCGGACTATTGGGGTGGCAAGCAGAAGATCGACGACCTCGTCTTCGCGATCACGTCTGACGCTTCGGTTCGCTTCCAGAAGCTCCAGGCTGGCGAATGCCACCTGATGCCGTTCCCGAATGCTGCCGACGTTTCGAAGATGAAGGCAGACCCGAACCTGAAGGTCATGGAACAGGCCGGCCTCAACGTCTCCTACCTCGCCTACAACACCACGCAGGCTCCGTTTGACAAGCCGGAAGTCCGCAAGGCGCTAAACAAGGCGATCAACAAGCAGGCGATCGTCGATGCCGTCTTCCAGGGTGCTGCCCAGCCGGCCGTCAACCCGATCCCGCCGACGATGTGGTCGTACAACGACAAGATCGAAGACGACACCTACGAGCCCGAAGTTGCCAAGAAGATGCTCGAAGACGCAGGCGTCAAGGACCTGTCGATGAAGCTCTGGGCAATGCCGGTTTCGCGTCCGTACATGCTGAACGCCCGTCGCGCAGCTGAACTGATGCAGTCGGACTTCGCCAAGATCGGCGTCAAGGTCGAGATCGTCTCCTACGAATGGGCCGAATACCTCGACAAGTCCAAGGCCAAGGATCGTGACGGTGCCGTCATCCTCGGCTGGACCGGCGACAACGGCGACCCGGACAACTTCCTCGACACGCTTCTCGGCTGCAACGCTGTCGGCGGCAACAACCGTGCACAGTGGTGCAACCAGGAATTCGATGCTCTCGTGAAGAAGGCGAAGGAAACCTCTGACCCCGCAGAGCGCACCAAGCTCTACGAAGAGGCGCAGGTCGTCTTCAAGCGCGAAGCGCCGTGGGCGACGATCGACCACTCGCTCTCGGTCGTGCCGATGCGCAAGAACGTCGAGGGCTTCGTTCAGAGCCCACTTGGTGATTTTGCCTTCGACGGCGTGGACATCACCGAGTAATTTAGTTAACTGATCCTTAAGGGGGCGTTTGCCAAGGGCAAGCGCCCCTCTTTGCATCCACTATAGCGACCCTGAGTTCCGGCTGGAGCGCAAAAGGTCGCTGTGGCATTTCGACTTGCTGTATGCTTGGCCGTTAAGTGGGAAAGCATGCGGTGGTGCCAGCGGCGGGATACAATGCCGCGGCAACATGGCGCGGGGTTTAACATGTTCCGATTTCTCTTGGGGCGATTGGCTGTCCTGATACCGACCTTCGTCGGCGTCTCCATCATCGCCTTCTCCTTCATCCGCCTGCTTCCGGGCGATCCGGTTGCGCTGCTTTCGGGCGAGCGCGTCATGTCGCCGGAGCGACATGCGGAAATTTCACACGCACTCGGCTTCGACCGGCCGATCGTGGTGCAATACCTCGATTATCTCTGGGGCGTGCTCCAGGGTGATTTCGGCACCTCGATCGTTACCAAGAAGCCGGTCATCGATCAGTTCTTCGAACTGTTCCCGGCAACCGTCGAGCTTTCGCTCTGCGCGATCCTGTTTGCGGTCATTCTCGGCATTCCGGCCGGCGTGATTGCTGCGATCAAGCGCGGCTCGGCCGTCGACCAGGCGATGATGGGGACGGCACTCGTCGGCTTCTCCATGCCGATCTTCTGGTGGGGCCTGCTGCTCATCATGCTCGTTTCCGGCATGCTGCAGTGGACGCCGGTCTCCGGCCGCATCTCGCTGATGTACTTCTTCCCGCCGGTAACCGGATTCATGCTGATCGACTCGCTCCTGTCCGGTCAGGCCGGCGCGTTCAAGTCGGCCGTCAGCCACCTGATCCTGCCGACGATCGTGCTTGGAACCATTCCGCTTGCGGTCATCGCGCGCCAGACGCGCTCGGCGATGCTTGAAGTTCTCTCCGAAGACTACGTGCGCACGGCACGGGCCAAGGGCCTTTCGACCTTCCGGGTCGTCGGCGTCCATGCGCTGCGCAATGCGATGATCCCGGTGGTCACCACCATCGGCCTGCAGGTGGGCGTCATGCTCGCCGGTGCGATCCTGACGGAAACGATCTTCTCCTGGCCGGGCATCGGCAAGTGGATGGTGGATTCGGTGTCGCGTCGCGACTACGCCGTCATCCAGGGCGGCCTGCTCGTCATCGCCGCGGTGATCATGCTGGTCAACCTCATCGTCGACCTGCTCTACGGTCTCATCAATCCGCGCATCCGGCACTAAGGAGGGCGTCATGTCTCAAGCTGCTGCAACAAGCACCGTTTCGACCGATCCGTCCCGCCGGGCGCGATTGGCCGAGTTCTGGTATTACTTCTCCGAGAACCGCGGCGCCGTGATCGGTCTCGTGTTCTTCGTGTTCCTCGTTCTGCTCGCGGTCTTCGCACCGTGGGTCGCACCGCACGATCCGGTGGCACAGTACCGCGATGCGGTGTTGGTACCGCCGGTATGGCAGGAGGGCGGCCGCGCCGGCTTCCTGCTCGGCACCGACGCCGTCGGCCGCGACATGCTGTCCCGGCTGATCTACGGCACGCGCTTCTCGCTGTTCGTCGGTGTCATCGTCACGACCCTGTCGCTCGTCGGCGGTATCGCGCTTGGCGTCATCGCCGGCTACTTCCGTGGTTGGGTCGATACCGTCATCATGCGCGTGATGGACATCATCCTCGCCTTCCCGTCGCTGCTGCTCGCCCTCGTGCTGGTCGCTGTCCTCGGCCCGGGCCTCGTCAACGCCATGATCGCAATCGCGCTCGTCTTCCAGCCGCACTTCGTGCGCCTGACGCGTGCTGCCGTCATGAGCGAAAAGACCCGTGACTATGTCGTTGCCGCCAAGGTGGCCGGCGCTGGTCATGGCCGTCTGATGTTCAAGACGATCCTGCCGAACTGCATGGCGCCGCTGATCGTCCAGGCGACGCTCTCCTTCTCGAGCGCGATCCTTGACGCTGCGGCCCTCGGCTTCCTCGGCATGGGCGCACAGCCTCCGACACCGGAATGGGGCACGATGCTCGCCGAAGCCCGCGAGTTCATCAGCAGCCACTGGTGGGTGGTGACCCTTCCGGGTATCGCGATCCTGATCACGGTGCTGGCGATCAACCTTATGGGTGACGGCCTGCGCGATGCGCTCGATCCCAAGCTGAAGAGGTCCTGATCATGGCGCTTCTCGAAATCGAAAACCTGGTCGTCGAATTCCAGACAGCCTCCGGTCCCTTCCGCGCCGTCAACGGCGTGTCGATGAAGGTCCATGAAGGCGAAGTGCTTGCGATCGTTGGCGAGTCCGGCTCGGGCAAGTCCGTGTCGATGCTGGCCGCCATGGGGCTTCTGCCCTGGACGGCGAAAGTGACCGCCGACAAGCTCACTTTCAACGGCCGCGACCTGCTCGGCATGTCGGCAAACGAACGGCGCAAGATCGTCGGCAAGGATATTGCCATGATCTTCCAGGAGCCGATCGCCAGCCTCAACCCGTGCTTCACCGTCGGCTTCCAGATCGAGGAAGTGCTGCGCATCCACATCGGCCTCGACAAGGCCGGTCGCCGCAAGCGCGCAATCGAACTGTTCGAGGCGGTCGGCATTCCCGATCCGGCCGAGCGGCTCGGCCACTATCCGCACCAGATGTCGGGCGGCCAGTGCCAGCGCGTGATGATCGCGATCGCGATCGCCTGCAACCCGAAGCTCCTGATCGCCGACGAGCCGACCACCGCGCTCGACGTGACGATCCAGAAGCAGATCCTGGACCTCCTGATGAGGCTGCAGGCCGAGCACAAGATGGGCCTGATCATGATCACGCACAACATGGGCGTGGTCGCCGAGACTGCCGACCGGGTGGTCGTGCAGTACAAGGGCCGCAAGATGGAAGAGGCCGACGTGCTGACGCTCTTCGAAAACCCGAAGAGCAACTACACGCGCGCACTTCTGGCGGCGCTGCCTGACAACGCGACCGGCGATCGTCTGCCGACGATTTCCGAACTCTTCGTCGACGAAGGAGCGGCCCAATGAGCGTGATCCTCGAAGCGCGCAATCTGGTGCGCGACTACCATATCCCCGGCGGCCTCATCAAAAAGGCAAAGACGGTTCATGCGCTGAAAGGCGTGAGCTTTTCCGTCGAACAGGGCAAGACGCTGGCGATCGTTGGCGAAAGCGGCTGCGGCAAGTCCACGCTGGGCCGCATCCTCACCCTGATCGACCCGGCGACCTCCGGCGAACTGCTGATCGAGGGCAAGAAGATCGATATCTCCAAAGGCGACATGACGCCGGAGATGCGCCGCAAGGTGCAGATCGTCTTCCAGAACCCCTATGGCTCGCTCAACCCGCGCCAGAAGATCGGCGACATCCTGATGGAACCGCTGGTCATCAACACCGACACGCCGGCCGACGAACGTCGCGACCGGGCGATGACGATGCTGAAGAAGGTCGGCCTCACCGAGCTGCACTTCAACCGCTATCCGCACATGTTTTCGGGCGGCCAGCGCCAGCGTATCGCCATTGCGCGCGCGTTGATGCTGAACCCGAAGCTGCTGGTGCTCGACGAGCCGGTGTCGGCGCTCGACCTGTCGGTCCAGGCACAGGTGCTGAACCTGCTCGCCGACCTTCAGGACGAACTGAAGCTCACCTACGTCTTCATCAGCCACGACCTCTCTGTCGTGCGCTATATCGCTGATGATGTCATGGTGATGTATTTCGGCGAAGCGGTCGAATACGGCAGCCGCGACGAGGTCTTTGCCGACCCGAAGCACAGCTACACCAAGACGCTGTTTGCAGCGACGCCGCGTGCGGATGTCGAGAGCATCAAGGCGCGCCTTGCCAAGAAGAAGCAGGCGGCCTGATCCGCCGCTGCTGATTTTTGCTGAAGAAACAAGAGAAGCCGGGCAGCCAATGCCCGGCTTCTTTGACTTGGGGGCTTGATGGTGTAGAGGTGTCGCGCCGCCTTCACTTCTCGCCTCTTGGCGGCGGGCAGCCGCTTTTTGGCCGGACCGATCGTTCGGCCCAACCTCAGGAACACGTTCATGGAAATCAAGCGTTTCGAAACCGGCCCCCGTATGAGCCAGGCCGTGGTCTACAACAACACCGTCTACCTCGCCGGCCAGGTCGGCAACGCCGGTGACGATGTCGTGACGCAGACCAAGCAGGCGCTTGCCGAAGTCGACCGTCTTCTGGCGCTCGCCGGCACCGACAAGACCCGCATCCTCTCGGCCACCATCTGGCTCGCCGACATGGCAGACTTCCCGAAGATGAACTCGGTCTGGGACGCCTGGGCACCGCAGGGCCACACCCCGGCTCGCGCCACCGGCGAAGCCAAGCTCGCGACCCCGGAATACCTCGTCGAAGTCATCGTCGTCGCCGCTGCCGCCTAAGGCCTGCGCTACGGGATTTCCCGTCTTCTTATTCCTGCGCCGCCGGACTGCCGTCCGGCGGCGTTTTTCGTTCCCATTTCAGTTCCCTTGCGCGGAACCAAACGGCGCACCGGCACGTTAAGTGTCCAATCCGAAGAAGCAGGCCAAAACCGGCCGCCACGATTGGGAGGACTGTCTATGCTTTACTGGCTGCCCCGTGTCTGTGTCCTTCTCCTGGCGGGCGTCATGATCGGTTTCGGTCTTCTTCCCTACACCGCCGCAGGTGTCGCCCATACCTTGCTCGTCATCATTCTGGGGCTTGGCCTATTGTCGCTGACCCTGCATGTCTTCCCGCCGGAACACCATTGACCGTGCAAGATCATTCACGCGATGTGCCGCAAGCCGGGCCGGAGCAAAAGGCAGGGCGGCCTGATCTGTTGACCGGAAACGCGAACGAACCGCGCGCGGCCCTGGCTGAAGGACGGCGAGGCATGATCGCGAATACGCTGCGTCGGGCGGGTGCCGCCCAGCAGCGCAAGCGTGCGCGGTGGATCGTCGAGGAAGAGGCTGCTGTGGCGACGGCGGCGCCATCGACAGCCCCGCGGCGCGACGGCATCGATCTGATGGTCGCCTGGAGTATTATCGGCCTCTTCGCCATTGCCGCATGCGCGGGCATCTACGCCATGGAAACGATCCTCCTGCCGATCACGCTCGCAATCGTCGTCGGCGTCGTGCTCGGCCGGACGGCCGACGGACTGGCGCGTTATGGCCTGCCGCCGATTTTCGGAGGGTTGCTGCTGGCGATCATTTTCGTCACCGGCCTCTCGTGGCTCGTCAATGCCCTCCTGGGTCCGTTGACGGCGCTCGCCTCGGAGGCGCCGAAGCTTGCCGAAAGCGTGGTGGCGCGGGTGATGCCGTTCATTGACCGGTTCGAGTGGCTGCGTCTGGCCGTCGCGCGCAGCGTCGGCAACGATGCGATTGCCGATACCGTCATGAAGAATGCCGGCCCGATGCTTGCCGCCACCGCCGCCGGGCTGACACCCGCTTTGGTGCAGACACTGATCTTTCTCGCAGCACTCGGCCTGTTTCTGCTCGGACGGTTGCAACTGCGCAAGGCGGTCATCCTTGCCTTTGCCAGCCGTGAGCGGCGGCTTAGCGCCATTCGCATCATGAACGGCATCGAGGATGCGTTGGCGCGATACTTCTCGATCGCCAGCGTCATCTATTTCTCGCTCGGCCTCGTTACGACGGTGATCGCTTTTGTCGGGGGTCTGGGCATGGCGCCGCTGTGGGGCCTGTTCGCTTTCGTCTCCAGCTTCATTCCCTATCTCGGCGTCACGGCGATGACGCTGAGCCTGCTGGTGGCGGGGCTGATGACGCACGAGGTGCTGTGGCTGGCATTGGCGCCGGCGGTGGCCTTCTTCGTCGTTCACCTTGCGATGGAAAACCTTGCCATTCCGGCCATCCTCGGCAACGAGCTTGAGGTGAACCCGTTCTTGATCTTCCTGGCGATCGTGTTCTGGACCTGGATGTGGGGGGCGGTCGGCGCCATGCTGGCGCTGCCGCTCTCTCTCATCGTCCTCGCCATCGTCGAGGAAATCAGCGACCAGCCGCCTGAACGTCAGCTGCCCGGATAAGGGGATGTGTTGCCCGGCCTAGCGCCGGGCAGAGCGTGCGTGCTCGTCGAAGAACAGCGCCTGGCTGATCAGTGCCTTCACCATGTCCGGATTGAACGGCTTGGTCACGAGAAAGGCTGGCTCCGGCCGCTTGCCGGTCAGCAGCCGCTCGGGGAAGGCGGTGATGAAGATCACCGGCACAGCGGCCTGCGTGAGGATCTCGTTGACGGCGTCGATGCCCGAGCTGCCATCGGCAAGCTGGATGTCGGCCAGAACCATCTTCGGAGAGGTCTTGCGGTAGAGATCGAGCGCCTCGCCGTGGGTGCGGGCGATCCCGGTGACGCGGTGGCCGAGGCTGGTCACCATATCCTCGATATCAAGCGCGATCAGCGGCTCGTCCTCGATGATCAGGACGTCCGTTGCGACCTGGTGCGAAATGTCCTCCGAGGCGACTGTCAGCAGCTTCGAAAACTCGGCCTGGCTGAGGTTCATGACCTCGGCCGCATCGGCGATGGAGAAACCCTCGACCGATACGAGCAGAAACGCCTGGCGCGGCGCCGGCGCGATCAGCGAGAGATTGGCGGCCGCCTGTTTTTCCCATGCGAACGGTGAGGCATTTTCGCTGCGGTCGATCGAGATCTTTTCGAACTGCGAGCAGAACAGCTTGTAGAGGCTGATCCGGTCGTTCGAGGCTTCCGGAAAGAGGCTGATATCCTCGATCAGGGCTTCGAGAACGGCGGCCACATAGCCGTCGCCTGCGGCCTGCGAGCCTGTGACGGCCCGCGCGTAACGGCGCAGAAAGGGCAGGTGGGGCGCAATCCGGGTCGAAAGTGACATCAACGACTTCCTTACGTGCAATGCGATTCGTTTGATTTCTGAGGATAGGGGGTATGGGGCGGAATAGATGGATGTTTTGAACACGTTTTTCGGCTTAGAGCAAATGGGGGACGTGTTCGAAACGGTGTGCCGGCGATTTCGCAAGGGCAGCAAAAGCCGTGAAGGACTAAGCGGTGGTGGGACGCAGCATGGATGAAGAAACCGGAAAGCACGGCGGCGTAGGCCAACAGCGCGGAGGCACTGCCGAAACGCTCGAAATCGGCGGCTCGATCGGCACCAGCTTGAAGGCGCTCTATCGGTCGCTGGAGCAGGAGCCCGTTCCGGAACTCTTTCTCAATCTTCTTGAAAAACTCGATGAAGCGGAGGCTGCGGCCAAAGTCCCGTCGAAGGGTGGGGTTCCGCTTTGAGGGGGAAGAAACGGGCGGCTGCCCGTTTCTTTATGAGATGCGCCGATCAGCAGGCGGCTTCGTAGCGGCGGCCGTAGCGGTCGCGATAGATGCAGCGGCCCGGTTCGTTGGCGTTGCCGATGAGCGCGCCGGCGACGCCGCCGATGGCCGCGCCCACGGCCGCACCCCTGACATTGCCCGTCGCCGCACCGCCGACGATGGCACCGCCGGTTGCGCCGATCGCCGCGCCCTTTTCTGTCTGCGTGCATGCCGCGAGGGGGAGGATCAGGCTTGCTACGATAAGTATCTTCTTCATGACGCGTTCCTATCCGAGGGTTGCTTTGTTGAACTGAGAATCAATTTTCGGTGAAATCGATTTGCCCGCGACTGGTGACGAACAGAATGACGACAATGAGGCATAGCCCGTACCCGATGCCGCGCCGTCCTGATCGACTTTTGATGTTACCTTTCGGCGCTCGCAATGAGCGAGCCGCTTGTGGTGTGTCCTTGCCTCGCCAGTATATCCTCCGTCGCTCGGCCGCGGTCGCAGCGCTTGTTATCGTTGCGAAAACGAGACCGGGGCATTTTTGTTCCATTGTTGGGGTGGCCGACGGTCGATGGCCGTCCCGGTTGTGGGCCGTGGTCGCCCGCTGAACGCTGTGGGCGAATGACGCCTCCCGACCGTCTCTGGGCCGCTCAAACGCGCAGCTGACGCCAAGGTTCCAGGAAATATTTCGCGCCCATTCGCGGAACCGCAGATCGCACATTTCCGTTTGCTGTTGGAGTTTGACGCAAGGGAGCATGCGAATGGAACACATTGCCGCCATCATGGTCCTGGTCGGCTGCATGCAGACGACAGAGGCCTGCCGCGAAGTGCCGGCGCCCACCGTGGCTTTCGAGACCGTAGACGAATGCCGCGAATTGCTTTCGCCTGCGATCGAGGCGACATCGACGAGCTTCAAGCACGCTTATGGCGCCTGCGCGGAAGTCGATCCGGCGCTGTTCGTAGAAGACGCGACCATCGAGTGGCAGGTGAAGGCGCCTGGCCGTCTGCAGGTCGAGGTCAAGGTCGATGACGGCAGCTATGCCGTTGCCGCGCGAAGCGAAAGCGGCGCCAAGGCTCGCAACTGATTTCACCGGTAGCTCTTGGGCAATTGCGCTAGGGCGACTGCATCAACCGAAAGGATCGGAAATGAACTGGGACATTGTTGAAGGCAAATGGCACGAGTTGAAGGGTAAGGCTCAGTCGCAGTGGGGTAAGCTCACCAACGACGACCTCGATATCATCGATGGCCGCAGGGAAGAACTCGCCGGGCGGATCCAGGCGCGATACGGCGTTGCACGTGACGAGGCGGAGCGGCAGATCGACGACTGGATGTCGCGCCGCTAGGCGGTTCGCGGCAAGCAGTCAGTCTTGCTTCCCCGGAAGAACGACGCCAAGACAAAAGCCGCGCGACACCTGTCGCGCGGCTTTTTGTTTGTCATGCGCATCGCGCATATTTCTTCTTTGCCTTGGCCTCTCGCCTGCGAAGTTCTTCAAGCAGAGACTGAAGCTTGGCGCTTTGTTCTTCGCCGTCCGTGTACAGGTCGCGCATCGTCTTTCCGATGTGAAGATTTCTATCGGAGAGATGCGTCCGCTCCCGTCCGGCTTCGGTCGCCGTTTTCCAGATATGTGCTGTCGGCATCTTCATTTCGACCCTGCGTTCCATGGATGAAGAACGTCAGAGTATTGCGAAGGTTCCGGGCATTTCCGGTGCAAACCGTGCCGATTTGGGACTCTTTCGTCTTTCATCGTAAACAGAATATTAATATCGAGTGACGCCACGGAATTCCGCGCGCCGATTTTGCTCGAGAACTGGAACAAATTGAAAGCTATCGCGTTTGCATTGCAGTGATTTAGGCAAGGAGAATTGCTATGTTATACTACGCGCTTGTCTTCCTCGTTGTGGCAATCATAGCGGGTGTACTTGGGTTTGGGGGTATTGCCGGCACGTCCGCGGGCATCGCGCAGATCCTCTTCTTCCTTTTCCTGGTCTTTCTGGTGATTTCGCTCGTTGCCGGCCTGGTGCGCCGCGGCTGAGCGGCCTTATTTGAGTTGTTAGGCATAAACAGGAAACGGGCGGCGTCACAGCCGCCCTCGATGTGTTTGGTGGCCGAATCGTCTTGCTTGCCCTTGCTGGCCCGCTTGGCTATTGATGCCCCAATTGTCGTTTTCGCCCCGGGGTATCGAACATCATGAAATCGCTGGAACTGCTCGTCGAGCGGATCATCCTGTCCAGCCGCTGGCTTCTCGTCATCTTCTACCTTGGCCTGGTCGCGGCACTTGCCCTCTACGGCATCTCGTTCGCCTTCAAGCTGCTGAAGATCGCCAGCATGGTCTTCGTCTATGACGATGCGCAGATGATTCTGGCGATGCTCGGCCTGATCGATGCAGCGCTCGTGGCCAGCCTGATCGTGATGGTGATGATTTCCGGTTACGAGAACTTCGTCAGCCGCTTCGACGAAGGCGATGCGGAGGTCTCCTTCCTCGGCAAGCTCGATTCCGGCAGCCTGAAGATCAAGGTTGCGTCGTCGATCGTGGCCATTTCCTCGATCCACCTGCTGCAGATCTTCTTAAACGCGCAGCAATATTCGAACGAGCAGTTGATGTGGGCGACGATCATACATCTGGCCTTTGTCGTCTCGGCCGTACTACTCGGCTATCTCGAGCAAATCATGAATGCGCTGAAGAAGAAGTGATATTGGTGCCGCGGCTTCACGCAAAGCCGCGGTTTGTCTTGATCGAGCAACGGGGCAGCCTGAGATGAAGACTGACGTAGTGGTTCTGGGCGCCGGCATCGTCGGCATTTCCACCGCCATCCATCTCGCCCGCCGCGGCAAGTCGGTGGTGCTGCTCGATCGTCGTGGCCCCGGCGAGGAAACCTCCTACGGCAACGCCGGCCTGATCCAGCGCGAAGGCGTCTTTCCATACGGCTTCCCGCATGATTTCGGCGCGCTCTTCCGCTACGCGCTCAACAACACCATCGACGCCCATTACCATTTCCGCGCCCTTCCGGGCCTGGTGCCGTTCCTCGCCCGCTACTGGTGGCATTCCGGCTTTACCCAGCACCGGCGCATCGCCCAGCTCTATGCGCCGCTGATCGAGCATTCGATCACCGAACATCAGGATCTGATCGAGGCGTCCGGCGCCGGCGACCTCATCCGCAAGGACGGCTGGATGAAAGTGTTCCGCACCGAGAAGGAACGCGACGCCGCGTACAAGGAAGCGGAAAAGCTCTCGGCGGGCTTCGGCGTCAACCACCAGAAGCTTTCGACGAGCGAGTTGAAGACGCTGGAGCCGTCGATCAAGGCCGATCTCGTCGGCGGTCTGCGCTGGAGCGATCCCTGGTCGATCCGCGATCCGCACAGCCTCAACAAGGCCTATCTCGCCTACTTCCAGTCCCTGGGCGGACGGCTGATTTCCGGCGATGCGGCGACGACCGAACACGTACTCGAAGGTCCCGGTTGGCGCGTCGCCACCCCGGAAGGGCCGCTGGAAGCCCGCGAAGTCGTCGTGGCGCTCGGCCCCTGGGCCGATACGGTTACCCGCAAGCTCGGCTATCATTTCCCGCTTGCGGTCAAACGCGGTTACCACATGCACTACGGCATGCAGGACGGCGCGCAGCTCAACAACTGGGTGCTCGATGCCGAAAAGGGCTACTTCCTGGCGCCGATGCTGCGCGGCATCCGTTTGACGACGGGTGCGGAATTTGCCTGGCGCGATGCGCCCAAAACGCCGGTGCAGCTGACGCGGGCCGAGCGGGTGGCGCGCGAATTCTTCCCGCTTGCCGAACGTCGCGACGAAGAACCTTGGATGGGCGCGCGTCCCTGCACGCCGGATATGATGCCGCTTATCGGCAAGGCGCCGCGTCACGAGGGCCTGTGGTTTGCCTTCGGCCATGCCCATCACGGCATGACGCTTGGGCCGGTCACCGGTCGGGCGCTGGCGGAAGCCCTGACCGGCGAAAAGACGGTCATCGACATCGCGCCCTACCGGCCGGAGCGTTTCCTGGCCTGACACGGTCCGAAGCCATAGCATCACGAAGTAGGAAAAGGCCGGACGCTGCGTTTCCGGCCTTGTTCCTTGCCTGATCAGGCGTTGGTGCCGCCGTCGATGGTGAATTCGGCGCCCGTTACGCTGCGGCCGTCAGGCCCCGCCAGCCAGGCGACGACGCCTGCTACGTCGCTCGCCTCGTTGAAACGCGGGATCGCCATCAGTCCGCGCTGCGGGCCGGCATGTTCGCCGTTGGCCGGGTTCATGTCCGTGTCGGTCGAGCCAGGATGGACGATGTTGACGGTGATGCCCTTCGGCCCAAGATCGCGCGCCACCGCTTTGGTGAAGCCAATCAGCGCGCTCTTGCTCAGCACATAAAGGCTCATGCCCGGCCATGGGACGCGGGCGGCGAGGTTGCTGCCGATCGTGATGACGCGCCCGCCATCCGGCATGTGCGCCGACGCGGCGCGCGTGGCGAGAAACACCGCCTTCACATTGACGTCGATCGTCCGGTCAAAATCCTCCTTAGTCACCTCGTGCAGCGTCCCGGCGTCGAAGATGCCGGCATTGTTGACGAGGATATCGATGCGACCGTGTTTTTCCGCGACCGTCTTGACGGCGGCTTCAACCGCGCCCGGATCGCGGTTGTCCGCCTGGATCGCCAGTGCGCTGCCGCCATCCCCCGTGATCTCCGCCACGAGCGCCTCGGCCTTTTCTTTCGACTGGCTGTAGGTCACCGCCACCGTTGCGCCGTCGCTTGCCAGGCGCCTTGCGATCGCTGCACCGATGCCGCGGCTGCCGCCCGTCACCAGGGCGACCTTGTCTTTCAAACTCGTCACTGGTTTCTCCAAATCTGTAGTGATCGATACATATAAGGGGAAGCGACTTGCCAGCCGCTGTCAAGCGATTTATGTATTGATCGATACAAAAAAGGATCAGCCGAGATGAACCGCGGGCGGCCACGCAATTTTTCGAGGGACGAGGCGCTTGCAAGCGCCATGCAGCTCTTCTGGGACAAGGGCTATGACAATACCTCGCTGTCGGATCTGACCCGGGCCATGGGATTGAACCCGCCGAGCCTCTACGCTGCCTTCGGCAGCAAGGCGCAGCTCTTCATCGAGGCCGTGGACCTTTACGGCCGCACCGACGGTGCCGGCATCTGGGATGAACTGGAGACGGTTCCGACCGCAAAGGCGGCGGTGCACGACCTGTTGAGACGCACGGCCGAGAATTTTACACAGCGTGGCGAGCCGAGAGGCTGCATGGTGGTTCTGTCGGCACCGCAGATGGCGGGTGGGGATGCGGAGGTCTGTGACGCACTGAAGGTGCGTCGGCTGGAGAAGCAGATGGCTCTGGAGCAGCGTTTCGAGCGCGCAGTCGAGGAAGGCGAACTGCCTGTGGGTGTCGACTGCGCCGCGATTGCCGCCTACGTCGCCTCGCTGCAGCACGGCATGTCGATCCAGGCGCGCGACGGCGCCACACGGGAAACCCTGGCCGCGATCGCCGACTGCGCCGCAGCCGGCTGGGACGCGATGATTTCCGCAAACATCCGGCCGGACTGACGAACGACGTTTAACGGACACACCCGATCCGTCATTCGGCCTCATGATTTTTGTTCTGGTGAACGACGACGCGAGGGCCGGAGATCAAAAGCCTCCGGCCCACCGGTTTGCGCGTGCTCCGTCCTGCTTACGGCGCCGGCTGCGTCATTTCGGGTGTCGTGCCAGGGGTCGAGTTCGGGCTAGCGCCCTGTGTTCCCTGCTGCGGCGTCGCTTCCGGGGCCGGCTGGGTCGTCGTTCCACCGGCGGGAGCCGTGCCCGTATCAGCCGGCGGTGTGGCCTGGCCCGTCGTTCCGGTTGCCGGCTGGTCGGTGGTCGCCGGCGGCGCTGCCGTGTTGGCGGTGTCGCGGCTGAGTTCCGCCGGCAGCCAGGCGATCAACGCCAGCACCAGGCCGGCGAGCAGGATGATGATGATTGGCCAGCTGCTGCGTCTGGGGGGCTCGACAGGTACGTCGCTGAGGTGCGTTCGCGCAGTGGGTTGGGGCAGCGGCTGCCCCGTCACGGGGTCGATGACCGGCTTTTCCTTGAACTCTTCGTGCTGGTTCATTGCGTTGATCCTTTCTTGATCTCCTCGTGGCCTCGGCCGGCTGCTCCTGAACCTTCCCGGGGCAGCGGTGGGCGCCGGATTTCGTGCGCTCGCGAGACAGAGCGGCGGGGCGCGCTCGGATCGGCGCGCCGTAACCGTAAACGCGTGAAAATTTGCAATGTTCCGACCGCTACAACCCAAGGGACGTTCGATCGTCGTCGCCCGCTTTACAGCGGAGGTTTCCGCTGCATGATGGTAGCGCTCACGGGAGGGTGGAACGGCATGGCGGATCCGGTATTTCAAAATGGCACCTTTGTCGGTCGCGCCTGGCGAGCCGATGTCGGCGGCCCGTCGGTAGTTGTGATCCGTGACGGCGCGCTCTTCGACATCACCTCGAAGGCAGCGCCCACCATGCGCGACCTCCTCGAACACCCGGATCCCGTTGCGCACATCCGCTCCACCCAGGGCGAGCGGCTTGTCGCGCTCGAGGATTGCCTCGCACAGAAGGCGGATCCGTCCGCCCTGCATCTCCTTGCGCCCTGCGATCTTCAGGCGGTGAAGGCCTGTGGTGTCACCTTCGCGCGCTCGATGATCGAGCGCGTCATCGAGGAGCGGGCGGCGGGCGATGCGTCGCGCGCCGAAACGATCCGCGCCCGCGTCACAACCGTCATCGGCGACAGCCTGCGAAACCTGAAGCCCGGTTCGCCGGAGGCGGCCCGCGTCAAGGCAGCCCTCATCGAAGAGGGCATCTGGTCGCAGTATCTGGAGGTCGGCATCGGTCCGGATGCGGAGGTGTTCACCAAGGCGCAAGCGCTCTCGGCGGTCGGCCCGGGCGCCGATGTCGGCCTGCACCCGGCCTCACGCTGGAACAATCCGGAGCCGGAGATCGTGCTTGCGGTTTCCTCGAGCGGTCAGGTGAGGGGTGCCACCCTCGGCAACGACGTCAACCTGCGCGACATCGAGGGGCGCTCGGCGCTGCTTCTCGGCAAGGCCAAGGACAACAACGCCTCATGCGCCGTCGGTCCCTTTATCCGCCTCTTCGATGAAACCTACGGGATCGACGATGTCCGCAAGGCCGAACTGACGCTCCTGGTCGAAGGCGAGGACGGCTACCGCCTGACCGGCCGCAGTTCGATGGCCGAAATCAGCCGCGACCCGCTCGACCTCGTCGCTCAGACGATTGGCCCGCACCACCAGTATCCTGATGGCCTGATGCTGTTCATGGGCACCCTCTTTGCGCCCGTCGAAGACCGCGACGTGCCCGGCCAGGGCTTCACCCACAAGCTCGGCGACGTGGTGACGATCGCCAATGCCGAACTCGGCCATCTCACCAATACGGTGAGGTTGTCGACGCAGTGCGCGCCATGGACCTTCGGATCCGCGGCTCTGATGCGCAATCTCGCGGGCAGGGGGCTGCTGTAGGGCAAACGTCTTTCCGTCTTCGCGACGGCGACTACGTCATGTCCCGCATGACCCAGAGCGACCGACCCGCATGCGCGATGTCGGGGACGGCTCGAAGGCGCGCATCGTCCTTGAGCCGCACGGCCTCCGTCATATCCATGGAAAAAACCTGCCCGTCCGTCTCGTTGGCGTTTGGGGTAATCCACCAGCTTCGACCCTCCTGGCACAGTCCGGCTTCCGGATGTTCCTGGAAGTACTCGATCGCATAGGAGGCGTCCGCTTTCCTGTTGATATCGAGCATCGGCTTTTCTCCGCCTGATCCTTCGTCGTGATCGCAATGATTATGCGCCGATTCATTTAATGCGTCAGCAGTAAGTGCATTGACCTAGGGAAATTTGACGGGATTACCTTCTCTTATCCCATCTGCATGCTTTTCTACGTGTATATTACCGTCAGTACCTGTAATGTGAACATATCCTGACATCGTACCGTCGAACTGCTCCGCAAGAAATATTATTGTTGTCTTGGCGGACGCGGAAATGTTCTCAATGACAGTACCATCCTTCTTCTTGCAGAGCGGTTTTCCGCCATCGACGTAATCTCTTATTGATACGTTTGTTAGGTTTTTCGTGAACTCCACGGTCGCTTCAAACATAGGGCTTCTCCTTTCACAGGCAAAGGCGAATGCGACTAGTCGCGAGAAAGGCGACCGTTGCGGTGTGCCATGGATTGCGTGATGGCATACGAGGTCGGTGATCTTTTGCCGGGTAGGTTCGCGTCTAGAATGAGGGTCTTTGCGTCGTCAAAGTTGACAGCGACTTCGAGTAGATCGGTCGAAGCTCGTATCCGCCACATCTGATAGGAGGGATCCGATTCTTTCGCACCCGGCAAAGCATCAAAGCCGCAGCCAACAGCTGGCTCGCCTGCGGGGCCTGTGACGATGAAAATACGATTTGCGTCGAACCTGTAGCAATGACCTTCGAAGGCATAACCATAGGCCAACACAACTGAGTATTTCTGTTTGGTTTGCGCGTCGCCCGCCCTGAATAGCTGAACTCGCAATTCGGCATTGGAGCCCTGACTCATATCGAAGCTGCCATAGTCTTCTGTGGCATTCAGTTTCACGCCGTATAGTATGATCGCTTCTGCGTGGTATGGGCCTGATTTGGCAGGTGCAGGTACGCTCACATCGGTCATCACAATTCCCTCCGTTTCACCAAAGAATTTCGCGCCATCGCATGCAATCTTCAAACTGTTCGACATAGGCTCGACCACGCCCCCGATCGGCTGCCGTCAAAAAGGCTTCCGCTGCCGCTTCGAAGGTGACGTCGTCGGGTTCCAGAAACCGCCAGGAGCGAACGACGCTCTCGCCGACGATGTCCCGTGCCTCTTCTAGGGCAGCCTTGCTGGCAAAGTGCTTCAGCTCGTAGTCCGCCCTTGACGGACGCAGTGTCGCTTCGATGAGTTCAGGCGCCAGTTGCTGGCGCAGGTTGCCGAACTGGCGAGGATCGAGGTCGGACAGTCCTCGCTCGAAGAGCAGTGTCTGATAGACCTCGACCAAGCAGTCGAAGAGCCCTCCGGCAAATGGCTTGGAATGATCGTGCACTTCATGGCTGACGTCGCCCGCGCGCAGCGAATTGTTGAAGGTGCGGATCTGCCTTTCGTCGCTGAGCTCGGCGAAGCGATCGAGTTCGTTGTTGATCAAAAGGTTGCCGCCGGTGCGGCGCAGGATGCGATCCGCGGCTGTATCGAAATGCAGCAAGCCGAGCAGCGATGCGAAGTCGGCGACCGCTTCGTGATAGGCAAAAAACTCGCTGCCGGCGCCGTCGCCCTCAAGCAGGCCCAGTTCGCTGAGAAGGATCAGGTGGCCCATCTCATGGGCGACGGAATCGAAATTGAGCGCGAATCGCGACGTCACTCTCGCAGGTTCGCTTTCCCCGAATTCCACAAAGCCGAAGCCCGATTGTGCGTTGTCCCAGTCGGCAATGTGCGGAATGATCTCCAGCCGGCTCAGGGTCGGTTCGAAGAACCATCTGATTTCGCGCCCGACATAGCCCTCGAAGATATCCAGCACGCGCCGTGCGCAGGCAAAGCTGTGTGTCGCCAGAAAGGCAGGCGAGTCCGGCGTGATGTAATCGAAATGTCCGTCAGCGTCCGGTTCCACCGGCGGGCAGAGTGCGCCGGCATAGGGCGGCAGGATAGGGTAGGCATAGGGCCTCTTGGCTTCGAGCGGATCGGCGACATACATGCGCCGGTCGGACGGGCCGGCCGTAATTCCGCCTGCCGAAGGGGCGAGCCAGACCACCTCGGGTTTCTCGTAACCTGGAATGTATGGGGGTTGCGGAAAGACAAGAAAGCGCGTTCCGAGACGCGGTGAAGCGGCTCTGCCCGGGTCGGCGTCGGACGTGTGAGCGGCGGCATCCATGTTGGCCTCCCTCGCGGTTTCAATATCACCTGTGATTGTAAAATTCGATTAACTTGTTCGTACTAATCCGCTCGGAATATTTCATCGAGCAGCTCAGCGTATTGAAGATCGTATGCAAAAGCCTCGGTCATCTCGAACGCGTTGCTTTTGTCCGGGCCTTTGCGCCGAAGTTTAAAGGCGGAGATCGATTTTAGTAGTTCGATCGCGTCAAGTTTCTTCTGTCTCGGTAATCCGATTGCGAGATGACGTCTTAATCGCTCAATATCAAGGTCGTTGTTATTATTCCTGACACTGTCGAGGATGGTGCTGTAGCTGCGCTCTGAATAGTGAAGCGATCGCGCCGCCTGTTCGAGTGCAACGCGCAGTTCGCGTGTGATGATGCCCCTCCGTTCAGACTGTTTCAGTGTCAGCCTGATGTCAATGAGGGCTTCGGTGAGCGCCTTTGACCCCAGTTCGGGTGGCGCCATCGCCACGGCGACGTCAGCGTCGTCGGCAAGCCTCGTGCGCCGATACCATCGGTAGACGAAGCCATAGCCGATCATTCCTTCGTCGCTGAGTTCCGCCGCGCGGACGGCGCCCATGCTGGATGCGCCGAAGACATACACGCCCTTTGCCAAGGCCCAGAGGATCTCCTTGTGCCGAACCGCTGGCCGCTGCGCAAACTCGCCATCGATGATCGCGATCACCGCCGGGCGATGTTTCAGCACGGCGCGCACGACGTCCCCTTGCCCGGCGGGCGGAAGATAGGTCGCATCGAGCTGTGCTCGCGCCTCGGCGGCACTCAGCGTTGGTCCGAGGAAGACGATCGTCTCACTCTTCAATGCTGACCTCCAGGGGCGGGGCAACCACCCTGACCACATGCAGAGGGACCGCTTCGTCCGAGAACAGGACCACGACGACAACCGCTTTGACACCAGCGGCGACCATCGCCTGGAGAATGGCCGGTAACGGGTTTTCGCCCCCGTGCGCAGACGCGTTTTCGGGAAAAGGCAGACCGCCGCGCGACAGGGTTTCGAACCAGGCGATCAGTTCGCTTCGTTCCGGTGGGGCGTAGAAGCGGCCAATCACGTCTTCCCGGGTCGCGGCGATGGCGCCGAGGCGCGACTGGCACGCCTCGAGAAGAGCCTTGGCAAGGGCGCGGTCATGATCGATGTCGCAGCCGAAGCCAGACGCCGGCAAGGGGGCCAGCGGAACCCGCGCCGGGTCTTCCATGACATGACACCAATAGGCGGGCAGGCCACTCGGGCTTGGTAACGCCCATACGCCCGCAGCCAGCCCCGCCTGGCGCAGCCGGCCAAGGATTTCGCCGGATTTGCCCCCGCCAATGGTGTCGACACCGATCTGGTAGCGGTCGAAGAAATGCGGCCGCCTGGTGGCCAGATGATGCGCGTGGCGTTCGAGGATCTCAAGGCAGCCGTGAATCAGTGCCTGCTGCAGGCTCGTGCCTGCGGCAAGCCCGGTGGTGTTGCGTTGAAGCCATTGCGGATGCGGCGAGGGGATGACGTAATTTGTGTCGACCACCGCCAGCGGCACGGGCCGGAAAGAGCCGGAGATCAGATCCCAGCCTGAAATCCAGGCGAGATCGTTGCTGTCGGCCGGCGGCGTTGCAGCCGGATGGAGATGCGACCACATCCCGCCGGCATTCATGTCTGCAAGGCTGGCCCGCCACACGCGCTCGGCCGGTATGCGCTCCGATGCCCATCCTTCAAGCGATTCCATCAGGCCGGAAATGGCGGCTTGGGCATAGTTGAGGCCCTTGCCCTGATTGACCGAAACCGAGCGCGAGGCCGGGCGGACCACCTGCACGACCGGTATGCCGATCCGATCGAGCCCGGTTACCGATCCGAGCCGGGTGATCCCGAAATCCCGTCGGAGGGCGAGAATTTTCTCCACGGTTTGCCAAGTGTCGGGAGGGGCTGGGGAGGGGGCGTTCAGCACGCCCTCGAGCGATCGGTCCTGGATCGGAACGCTCGCCATCGCCGACTAGCCGAAGTGATGTCGCAAATCGTGCCCGGCGCGCTTGGCCAGCCATTCGGCGCCCTGCGTCTCGGCCGATTGCAAGGCATATCGCAGGTCGCGCCGTGCCCGCGCAGGAGCGTCGCCGAGCGCCAGCCGCAGATGCGCCCTTCGCCGGTAGAGCTCCGCAAGCCAGAACCATTGGCCGCTCTTGCGGCCAAGCGCGATGGCGTTCTCGATCGGGACGACCGCCGCTCCGGGATCTCCCATGCGTTCCAGGATCTCGGAGTGCATGTCGCTGTGGATCGACAGATTGTCGTCGGTCCCCGTGAGCTTCTGGAGGCGCAGCCCTTCCTCGAAGCGCGCAGCGCCCCGCTCCGGTGACGAGGCCATGGCTTCCGCCCAGCCGCAATACATATTGGCGCGCGCCTGGCTCGCCACCAGGCCATTTTCGTCGGCGAGCGCCAGCATGCGTTCGCCGAGGCTGTGCACGTCTTCATATCGCTGCTGGCAGCGACGCAACACGATTCCGTAGTAGAGCGCATGCACCATGCTGCCGACATGCTCCGTCCTGTCGGCCCACTCTAGGCATTGCCGGATGGCCGCCTCGCTCGGTTCGTGCGCGTCCGTCAGAAGGTAGGACAAGGCACTTTCACCAAGGCCGCAGACCTTGGCGTCGTGGCCGCCGTAGAAGGCGCGATTGCGAAGCGCCCGTTCCGCGTCATATAGGGCGATGCCCTTGCCGACGCAGTCCAGGCAGTAGTCGTGATGGCCTGCATGGAAGCTCGTCGCCCAGCCGCAATGATAAGCCTGAAGCCGCGTTTCGGGATCCCGGGCGCCCTCCATGTCGCTCACCAGCACGCGCGCCCGCGATTGTTGCAGAGAAATGTTCGGAGCGGTGAACCACCAGCCCCAATAGAGCGGCAGGCGCTCTTCGCGGTTGGCAGAGCCGTCGCGTTTGAGCAGTGAAATGGCGCGCGCGTAGGTCCGGCGGGCCAGTTGCGACCCTTCGCCCTCGAGCGCCGTCGCCACGACGCCCTGAAGCTGCAGCAGGTCCAGCAGGAACTGACGGCGATCCACGTGCCGCCGCATCGCCGCGATCTCGCGGGCGCAAAGATTGAGCGACTGGCGGGCCTCGCGCATCGCCGATCGCAGGACGCACGCCTCCGCCGCCTTCATTGCAAATTGCGCCGCCTGGAGATGGAGGCCAGCTTCGGCGCATTGCCAGGCGGCCACGGCTGGCGGCACGCTCGGCACGTCCTCCTCGCTTAGCAATTGGGCGATGCGTTTGTGGAACCTGCGGCGGTCGGTGCGAAGCAGGCTGCCATAGGTCGCCTCGTGCTGCAGCACGTGGCGGAACTGGAAGGCGTCGTTGGATGTGGCGCCTTGTTCGATCACG
Organism: Ensifer sp. YR511; assembly: GCF_900103045.1. Classification (NCBI taxonomy): domain Bacteria; kingdom Pseudomonadati; phylum Pseudomonadota; class Alphaproteobacteria; order Hyphomicrobiales; family Rhizobiaceae; genus Ensifer; species Ensifer sp. YR511. The sequence continues at coordinate 143,105 of NZ_FNGR01000003.1, read as the reverse complement.
CCATGCGCGACGAGTGCGGCAAGGTCCGCTTCGAGCGAGGCTGCAGCTGCGCCATCGAGCAGCCGATTGAGCAGGCTGACGCTGAACTCCCTGCCGATGACGCTTGCCAGTTGGGCAACGCGGCGGGCGCTTCCAACCTTCGCAAGCTTGACGGCTAGGAGATCGTTCAGCGACGAAACGCCTTCTTCGACGAGCAGCTTCGTCCAGCTGGCGGCGGCAGGCGCGACGGAATGCCGGCTGCGAAGCAGAAGCGCGAGCTCCTTGGCATAAAGCGGCAGTCCGTCGCATTGCTGCAGAATGAAGGACACTAGGCCTGCGGGTGGCGCGCCGCCCCATACGGAGGCGACTAGGCTCTTCATCGCCGCGGTTCCGAGGCCTTGGAGGGGCAGGCTTTCGGCGGCTGCAACCGCCGTCGGTCCACGCGAGGTCTGGACCACGAGAACCGGACGATGGCGAGCGTGGCTCACCAGGTGCTCGAGCATCGTCAGGGTCATGCTGTCGGCCCAGTGCACGTCCTCGATCACGATGAGCTTGGCCGCCTCGCCGGCGCACAGGATCTGCACGGCCGCCCGGATGACATCCTTTCGGAACGCCTCGCCGGAGAGATCGGCAACCTGGATATTGCCGGCCTTGCGTCGCGAATCGCCGCCGGTAAACGTGGCGATCGCGCGCGCCGCGCGCTCATCGACGGGAAGCCCTATGCCGTGCAGGGCCTCCCGCAGTTGCGGTGCGTTGCCGCGCTGCAGGACATCCTTTCCCACGCTTGCTTCCAGAAAGCCGATCAGCGGCTGCATGGGCTCGCCGGTCATCCGTGCATCGCATTGCAGAAGAATATCGGCATCGTTTTCGCGCCCGAGCGAGCGGCGCAGTTCGGCGACGAGCCGGGACTTGCCGATACCGGCTTCCCCGGTGACGGCGACCGATCTGCCGGCGCCGCTGCTTGCGGCGTTCCACTCGATTGTGAGCCGCGCCAGTTCTTTCTCGCGCCCGCCCATCGGCGCGCCGCGCGCCGGGTTCGACCGGTCGCGGAGAGATCCGGGGCTTCTGGCAAGAGGCTGCCACAGCGCCGACGGTTCAGAGAAGCCCTTGAGAGCGGCGTCGCGCAAGAAAGTATAGTCGAACCTGTTTCGAGTGAGCTGGTAGGTTGCCTCGGCAACAAGGACCGTATCAGGCTGCGCTTCCGCCTGAAGCCGCGCCGCCAGTATCGGTGCGGTGCCGACAATATCCTTGCCGTCGGAGGAGAGGACGACGACGCTGGTTGCGACGCCGACGCGCAACTTGAAGGGTACCGTGCGCGGGCGGTGGCTTTGCCGGGTCGCCATCTCAATGAGCTCCAGAGCCGCCTGGACGGCCATTTCGGCTGCGTCCTCGACCTGCGCCGGATAGCCGAAGTAGCCGCATCCGCCGTCGCCAAGCCGCCGGCTAAGATTGCCCCCATGGCGGCGAATGATGTCTTCCGAACTGTTGTGGAGACTGGCGATGGAGCGGAGGTATTTCTCCGGGTCGTTGCTGAGCAACAGCTCGGTCGAACCGACGATATCGTAGAAAACCGCCGTCACCTGGCGCCTTTCGCCGCCGAGCTGAATTTGCGAATCGGACCCCTTCATTCTCGCCATCGCCCAACGTCAGCCGAGTTGACCACATCCCACTCCATTTGCCACGCATAGGCAAGCGACCATGGGGCAGAATATCCTAATATTCCTACCTCAGAGGTGACGGAGCTTACGGTGGGCAGGGATTTCGGCGCCGTATCGGGCCGCCAATGATGTCAAAGCGACATCCAGCGCGATCTGAAAATCAAGGATTTAAAGAGAGAAGATTGGCTGGGGAACCTGGATTCGAACCAGGACTAACGGAGTCAGAGTCCGTGGGTCTACCGTTAACCTATTCCCCAAAGCCGCCGTCGGAGCGAAGCCCGTCGGTGTGGTTGGCGGGCTTATAAACAAATCGGCGGCTGATGCAAATACCTTTTGCAAAAAAAATCGCGGCTGAAGTGAGATCGCAGCCATCGAGGGTGGCCGGAACAGGGACCCAGGTGCTCAACCCGGTGTGTTTGCTGGGTTCGGGCGCCCGACGCCTTTGTTGTGCACAAGCCGGTTCTCAAAAAAAGTTTGGCGAATGGGGGTTGCGCTGGTACAGTCGCGCCAACGAAAAATCGAGAGAGCGCCTTGAGCGGCCCTAAGGCCTTGCGCGGCGCCATGGTTGAAACAAGTGAAAGACCCCGATCACGGCGATAAGCCGTCCGAATCCGGGGCGTCGGCAGCAGGCCGCAGTGATGGATCGAAGCTCGGTCCGCGCAACGGCAAGGGCAAGCGTAAACGACGCAAGTCGTCTGCTTCGCCGTCTGCAATTGCCAGCCAGTCCGGCGCAGCCGGTTTGGCAGGGCGTCCCGCAGGAGAGAACGAAACGGAGCCGGCGCGCAAGCGCAAGCGGCGGCGTCGTTCGAAATCAGCAAAACAGCAGGCTCAGGCCGGATCCGCGTCGCAAAGCAGCGGCGTTCAGGTCGTCGATGCGTCGCTTGGCGAACGCAAGGGCCACAAGCGCAGCAAGAAGGCCAAGCACCGCCGCGGGCTCCAGGGGCGCCCGCTGACGAGCGGCGAGCGCCAGCCGGCGCAGCAGCGTGGCGCCGATGGCGGCGGCAATGCGCGGCAGACTTCTGCCGCCGGCGGCGGTCAGGCGGGCGCACAGCCGCGTTCGGGCAATCGCGGCGAACAACCGCGTGCACCCTATATCGCTGCTAGCGAACCGCCCGCGCCGCTCTATGCCGCACTTGATCTCGGCACCAACAATTGCCGTCTGTTGATCGCTCAGCCGACCCGTCCCGGCCAGTTCCGGGTGGTCGACGCCTTCTCGCGCATCGTCCGTCTCGGCGAAGGGCTCGGTGCCAGCGGCCGGCTGTCGGACGAGGCGATGGAGCGTGCCGTCGAGGCGCTGAAGATCTGCGCGTCGAAGCTCGGCGCCCGTACCATTCGCCGCAGCCGCCTGATTGCGACGGAGGCTGCCCGCGCGGCTGAAAACGGTGAAAGCTTCCTTGAGCGGGTTGCGAGCGAAACCGGTCTCGATCTCGAAATCATCAACCGCGAAACCGAGGCACGGCTTGCCGTTTCCGGCTGCTCGTCGCTGGTGGATCGCGAGACGCGCTCGGTCGTGCTCTTCGATATCGGCGGCGGCTCGTCCGAGATCGCCGTCATCCGCATCGGTGATTCGCGCTCGAACCGGCTCGCCAACCACATCACCCACTGGACCTCGCTGCCGGTCGGCGTCGTGACGCTTTCGGAGCGCCATGGCGGCCAGCATGTGACGCCGGCAAGCTTCGAGGCGATGGTGCAGGAAGTGGAAGGCATGCTTTCCCGCTTCGACAGCCCGCCTGTCGAAGCTCTGGCGAACGGCACGTCGGGCAGCGGTTTCCACCTGATCGGCACGTCAGGCACGGTGACGACGCTTGCCGGCGTGCATCTCGACTTGCCGCGCTATGATCGCCGCCGCGTCGATGGCCTGTGGCTGACGGACGACGAAGTCTCGGCCATGCAGGCGCGGCTTCTCTCCTGGGATTTCGACGCGCGCGCCGCCAATCCCTGCATCGGCCCTGATCGCGCCGATCTGGTGCTTGCCGGCTGCGCCATCCTCGAAGCGATCCGCCGGCGCTGGCCGTCGACCCGCATGCGGGTTGCCGATCGTGGCCTGCGCGAAGGCCTGCTCACCGATATGATGGCGGACGACGGCGCCTGGCGCCGCTCGCGGCCGCGCCGCCACCAGCGCGGTTCCAATGCCTCCGGCAGCCACGAAGGAAACAAACCATGACGAAACCCCCCGTCGGCGCCAACCGTAGCGGCCGCAAGCTTGGCCAGAAGGTCAAGAAGGGCAAGCTCAAGGCATCCTCCCGCCGCTGGATCGAGCGCCACATCAACGACCCCTATGTGCAGCGGGCGCAGCTCGAGGGCTACCGCGCCCGCGCGGCGTTCAAGCTCCTGGAGATCGACGAGAAGCACAAGATCCTGAGCGGCGCGCGCCGCATCATCGACTTGGGCGCTGCCCCCGGCAGCTGGTCGCAGATTGCCGCCAAGGTCACCAACTCCACCGATACCGATCCGCGCGTTGCGGCGATCGACTTCCTCGAGGTCGACCCTCTTCCGGGCGTGCGCATTCTTCAGATGGATTTTCTCGATCCGGAAGCGCCGGGCAAGCTGATGGAAGCGATCGGCGGAACACCTGATCTGGTGATCTCCGACATGGCGGCGCCGACGACCGGCCACCGCCAGACCGACCACCTGCGCACCATGCATCTGTGCGAGGTCGCGGCCTATTTCGCCGTCGACGTGCTGGCCAAGGGCGGGCACTTCCTGGCGAAGACCTTCCAGGGCGGCACCGAGCGCGAGCTGCTCAACATGCTCAAGCAGAATTTCCGTCAGGTCATCCATGTGAAGCCGGCCTCCTCGCGCGCCGAATCGGTCGAGATGTTCCTGCTTGCCAAGGATTTCAAGGGGCGCCAGCAGGCCGGCAGCGAAACGGAAACCGAAGACGAAGCGGCCAAATAACATGCTGCTTTACGTCACCGTCGGCAGCAACGATCTGACACGCGCCGGTGCGTTCTACGATGCGGTAATGCCGACCCTTGGCTACCACCGGCAGCGCCGGGACGAGACCGAGATCGGCTATGGCGCTGAGGGCGATCGCATCCGCTTTTGGGTTGTGACGCCCTTCGACCGCGCGCCTGCCACCTATGGCAATGGCGTGAGCATCGCGCTTGCCGCCGAGACCCGCGCCGCCGTCGACGCTTTTCATGCCGCAGCCCTTGCCAATGGCGGCACGGACGAGGGTGCGCCGGGCCTACGCCCGTTTCACGCAAATTTTTATGGTGCCTGGGTTCGCGATCACGACGGCAACAAGATCGCCGCCGTCTGCGAGCGGCCGGAGTAACCTGCCGCTTGGGCGCCGAGTTTCCAACGATTTCCTGATGGCGAAAGCACGCAGGCGCCACGGGGCCAGGCCGGCTTGTGCCGATCGGCCGCACTCCTGATCGCCCTCCAAAACCCGGTCCCCCCAAAGACGGCGCATCGTGGTTAATCGGCCATTAACCAGTTGAGTGCAACTCTGGTGTTACTATCTGGTCCATTAGGACCTCCTAAGGTTTAAATTTCACCGAGCGCTGGCTGCCGATCGACGATTGGCGACGGGTCGAGCACGTGCCCGGTTGGCTGCATGTGGAAGTACCTGGATGTCGATGATTTCGCTTGCCGTTCGGCTCAGAAGCCGCGCGCATTTTTCCGTCAAGAGGAATGGTGCCGGCAAGCCGGGGGTGATCATCGGCACCAGCGCCGGCCGCAGGAACCAGGCGCGGCAGCGGGTGGGGATCCTGATCGCCGGCTTTGCCGTCGTCTTTCTCGTCGTCGGCGGGCGGCTGGTTCAATATGGCCTGTCGGCGCCGGCCGAAACCGCGTCGATCGGCGGCAGCGGCCATGTCATCGCCTCTCGCCCGGATATCGTCGACCGCAACGGCCATCTCTTGGCGACCGATCTCAACACGATGTCGCTCTATGCGGAACCGCGCAAGATCGTCGACGCCGACGAGGTCGTCGAGAAGCTCGCGACCGTGATCCCCAATCTCGATTGGCGCGATACGCACCGCAAGCTCCAGTCCGGATCGGCATTCCAGTGGCTGCGACGCCAGCTCACGCCGAAGCAGCAGTCGGACATTCTGGCGCTCGGCATACCCGGCATCGGCTTCCGCCCGGAAAAGCGCCGTTTCTATCCCGGCGGCGTCACCGCTTCGCACATCCTCGGTCACGTCAATGTCGACAACCAGGGGCTGGCCGGCATCGAGCGCTATCTCGACCAGCAGGGCTTTGCCGATCTGCGGGCCGCTGGCCTTACCAGCAACGCCTCGCTCGAGCCTGTGCGGCTGTCGATCGATCTGCGCGTCCAGAACATCGTGCGCGAAGTGGTCGCCAACGCGATGACCGACTATGAGGCCGAGGCGGCCGGCGCTGTGGTTCTCGATGCAGAGACCGGTGAGGTGCTCGCCATGGCCTCGGTACCCGACTACGATCCGAACGAACCCTCGCGAACCTTGCCTGGCGGCGGCGTCGACAAGGAGTACGAAAAGGGCTGGTTCAACCGGATGAGCAACGCCACGTTCGAGATGGGCTCGACCTTCAAGAGCTTCACGCTGGCGATGGGCCTCGACGCGGGCAAGGTCAACCTGAACTCGGTCGTCGACGCGTCGCGGCCGATCCGCATGGGCGGCTTCACCATCAAGGACTTCAAGGGCAAGAACCGTCCGCTATCGATCCCGGAGGTCTTCCAGTACTCCTCCAACATCGGCACCGCGGCGGTTGCCGACATGGTCGGGATCGAAGGTCACCAGCAGTTCCTGACGAAGATGGGCCTCCTGTCCCGCATGCAAACCGAAATGCCGGGGGTCGCCATCCCGACCCAACCGCGCACGTGGAAGAAGATCAATTCAGTGACGATCTCCTTCGGTCACGGCGTGGCGACCACGCCGTTGCAGACGGCCGTCGCCGCCGCGGCGCTGATGAATGGCGGACACCTGATCCCGCCGACCTTCCTGCCGCGCTCGCCGGAGGAAACGAAGTTCGTCTCGCAAAGGGTGATCAAGGAAACGACCAGCGCCGACATGCGCTTCCTCTACAACTGGAACGGCGTGAAGGGCTCCGGCAGGCGGGCGCAGGTGGAAGGCTTCCATGTCGGCGGCAAGACCGGCACGGCCGACAAGGTCATCAACGGCCGCTATGCCAAGGACATCAACTTCAACGCCTTCCTTGCGGCCTTCCCGATGGATAAGCCCAAATACATCGTGCTGTCGATCATCGACGCGCCGAAAACCGGAGAAAACGGCGGGCGGACGGCCGCGGCCAACGCCGCTCCGATGGTGAAGTCGATCATCGGTCGGTCTGCGCCGCTCCTTGGGGTGAAGCCCCGGTTTGGAGACCTGGGCGCCGAACAGTGGCTGGCCAACTACTAAGGCCGGCACCGTTGCTGGGAAGGCACCGTCGATCAGTCGGTGCCCAAGGGATCATTTCCCCGCAGCCGTCTCGACTTCGCGCGCCGGCAGCCGGTGTCCCGACACGGAGGAGCCGGCGTTCTTCGCCATGGTGAGGAACGGGATCGCCGCGATCAGGTTGGCGGCGGCGATGATCATGAAAGCGGTGTGGAAATCGTCGAGCTGCAACGGGCCGCCGCTGAGCTTCGTCTCGATTTCGAGGATCGCGCCGGCGACCGCAACGCCGAGCGCCAGGCTGATCTGTTGCAGCACCGCGCTCATCGAGGTCGCCTTGCTGGCATCCGCATCGTCGATATCGGCAAAAGACAGCGCGTTGACGCTGGTGAAGAAGAACGAGCGCGCAAAGCCGGCGATCAGGAGGATAGTGATCAGCACCAGATAGGGCGTCTCCGGCGTGAAGAAGCCGTTGGCGAAGGTGGTGATCGCCGCAATGATCGCAGCGATGATGAGCGTGGTACGGAAGCCGGCAAAGGCCAGAACGCGCCGCGCGTAGAACTTCGTGGTAATCGCGCCGACCGCGCCGATGAACGTGATGAGGCCGGACTGGAACGGATTGAGGCCGAACCCCACCTGCAGCATCAGCGGCATCAGGAAGGGAACGGCGCCGACCGAGATGCGGAAGATCGTGCCGCCGATCGAAGCGGCGCGAAAGGCGTTGTCGCGGAAGAGCTTCAGGTCGAGGACCGGGGCCGGATGACGCCGCGCATGGCGGATGTAGAGCAGGGCCGAAACAAGGCCGATCGCTACCGAGGCGATGCCGACAACGGGGGGCAGGGCAGGCAGGCTGATCACCGACAGGCCGAAGACGATGCCGGAGGCAGCAATCCCGCCGAGCAGGAAGCCCAGCACGTCGACCGGCGGCGGATCGAGCGGCTCCATCTTCGGCAGGTAGATGCCCGACAGGATGTAGCCGGCGATGCCCACGGGCACGTTGATCAGGAAGATCCAGTGCCAGGAGAAGTAGGTGGTGATGAAGCCACCGAGCGGCGGTCCGGCAAGCGGACCCACGAGCGCGGGGATCGTCAACAGTGCCATGGCCGACACCAGTTCGCTGCGCGGTGTCCCGCGAACCAGCACGAGGCGAGCGACCGGCGTCATCATCGCGCCGCCCATTCCCTGCAGGAACCGGGAGAAGACGAAGGCGGGCAGGCTGTTCGAAATGGCGCAGAAGATCGATCCGGCAATGAAGACCAGGATCGCCGCGCGAAAGATCCTCTTGGCGCCGAAGCGGTCGGCCATCCAGCCGCTCAAGGGGATGAAGATCGCCAGCGCCACCATGTAAGCGGTCAGCGCCAACTTCAGCGTGATCGGCCCGACGCCGATGTCGCGGGCGATTGCCGGCAGCGACGTGGAAATCACGGTCGAGTCCATCTGCTCCATGAAAAGAGCGACGGCAAGGATCATCGGGACGATACGGTTCATGAAACGATGCTTCGGACGGTCAGCGATAAGCAGAAGCTAATAATGCCGGTCATGGCTTTTGTCGGGGCAAAACCGGTGATTGCGGATCAAAAGCCTGTGATCCCGACTGGCCTTTGCTGTCAAGACGCTAGTTCTGGCCGAGTTGCCGCCGATGGCAACGGATCCAACAGAAAGCGGAAACGAACCATGAGTGAAATGTCGATGAAGCGCAGGACCTTGATGGGAGCGGGAACGCTCGGCGTGCTCGCAGCGCCCTCGCTGATGACGGGCATTGCAGTCGCTCAGGAAAAATCGGAAAACACCGGCATGAAAGCCAGCCCTCCGACAAGAATGCTCAAGCTTGGCGCGTTCAAGATCGTTGTCGTCAATGACGGCACTCGCGTCAGCGACAAGCCGCACGAGACCTACGGCACCAACCAGCCGCAACAGGCGGTGGCCGAACTGCTGCAGCAGAACTTCCTGCCGACCGATGCGCTGCTCAACAGCTATTCGCCGGTTCTTGTCGATACCGGATCGGACCTCGTGCTCTTCGATACCGGCATGGGCGAGGGCGGTCGGGAGACCGGCGCTGGCCGCCTGCTCGACGGGATCCGCGCTGCCGGCTATTCGCCGGAGCAGGTCTCGGTTGTCGTGGTAACCCATATGCATGGCGATCACATCGGCGGCCTCATGGAGGCCGAAAAACCGGCCTTCGCCAATGCCCGCTATGTGATGGGCGAAGTCGAATACGCCTTCTGGAAAGATCCGGCGCGCGCCGGCACGCCAGCAGAAAACGGTCACAAGGCCGTGCTGGAAAAGGTCGTGCCGCTTGCGGAAAAGACCACCTTCATCGGCGACGGTGCCGCGGTCGTTCCGGGCATTTCGGCCATTGCCGCCTTCGGCCATTCGCCGGGGCACATGGTGTTCCGTCTCGATTCCGACGGCAAAGCGCTGATGCTGACGGCCGATACCGCCAACCACTATGTGTTGTCGCTGCAGCGGCCGGACTGGGAAGTGCGCTTCGACATGGACAAGGCGAAGGCAGCAGAGACGCGCCGCCGGGTGTTCGACATGATCGCCAGCGAACGGCTGCCCTTTATCGGCTACCACATGCCGTTTCCTGCGGTCGGTTTCGTCGAGAAGCAGGGCGAGGGTTACCGTTTCGTGCCTGCAAGCTATCAGCTCGATATCTGATCGGTTGCCGCGCCTCTTCGCGCGAAATTGCTGCTCTGCAACAAATATCGGCCGACGGCGGGACATTTCCCGGCTTTGGCTATTTTCATCCTGACATATCCGTGTTACGAGCCCTCGCCAACTTCCAAGACACGCTTTGAAGTCGCCCGGTGGACAAATCGCAGCCCGTCCCCGGGGATTTTCGCTATTTGAAGGGAATTGGCCATGGCGCGCATCATCGAAACGGCAACTGGTCTGGAGGCTTTGACCTTCGACGACGTCCTGCTCCTGCCCGGGCATTCCGAAGTCATGCCGGGTCAGACCAACATCGCGACCACCATTGCCCAGGACATCGACCTGAACCTGCCGATCCTGTCGTCGGCCATGGACACGGTGACCGAAGGGCGTCTCGCAATCGCCATGGCGCAGGCCGGCGGCATCGGCGTCATCCACCGCAACCTGACGCCGGCCGAGCAGGCCGAAGAGGTTCGCCAGGTCAAAAAGTTCGAAAGCGGCATGGTCGTCAATCCGGTGACCATCGGTCCCGACGCCAAGCTCGCCGATGCGCTCGGCCTGATGAAGCAGCATGGCATTTCCGGCATCCCGGTCGTTGAAAACGGCGGTGCCGGTGGCCAGAAGCAGGGCCGCCTCGTCGGTATCCTCACCAACCGCGACGTTCGTTTCGCCTCTGATCCGAACCAGAAGATCCACGAACTCATGACCCATGAGAACCTGGTCACGGTCAAGGAAAGCGTCGACCAGCAGGAAGCGAAGCGCCTGCTGCACGCCCATCGCATCGAAAAGCTGCTCGTGGTCGACGGCGACGGCCGTTGCGTCGGTCTCATCACCGTAAAGGATATCGAGAAGGCACAGCTGAACCCGAACGCCTCCAAGGATGCGCAGGGCCGCCTTCGTGCCGCCGCCGCCATCTCGGTCGGCGATGACGGCTTTGAGCGCGCCGAGCGACTGATCGATGCCGGCGTCGACCTGATCGTCGTCGACACCGCCCATGGTCACTCGCAGCGCGTTCTCGACGCGGTCGCCCGCGTCAAGAAACTCTCGAACTCGGTTCGCATCATGGCCGGCAACGTCGCGACTGCCTCCGGCACCAAGGCGTTGATCGATGCCGGTGCGGATGCGGTCAAGGTCGGTATCGGCCCGGGCTCGATCTGCACCACGCGCATCGTCGCCGGTGTCGGCGTGCCGCAGCTCGCTGCGATCATGGGCGCCGTCGAAGCCGCCCAGGCGGCCGGCATTCCTGTCATCGCCGATGGCGGCATCAAGTTCTCTGGCGACCTTGCCAAGGCGATCGCCGCCGGTGCTTCGGCCGTCATGATCGGCTCGCTGCTTGCCGGCACCGATGAAAGCCCGGGCGAAGTGTTCCTCTACCAGGGCCGCTCCTTCAAGGCCTATCGCGGCATGGGCTCCGTTGGCGCCATGGCGCGCGGCTCGGCGGACCGCTACTTCCAGGCGGAAGTGCGCGACACGCTGAAGCTGGTTCCCGAGGGCATCGAAGGCCAGGTCCCCTACAAGGGTCCGGTCGCAGGCGTCCTGCACCAGCTCGCGGGCGGCCTCAAGGCCTCCATGGGTTATGTCGGCGGCCCGACGATCAAGGAATACCAGGAGCGCGCCCAGTTCGTGCGCATCTCCGGCGCGGGCCTGCGCGAAAGCCACGCCCATGACGTGACGATCACTCGCGAAAGCCCGAACTACCCGGGCGCGCACTGATTGCGATTGCATTCGAAGGGCGCCGCGCCATCGCGCGGCGCCCTTCGCTATTTCAGAGTAAGCGTGTTTGAGGGAGTAGCGTAATGACGGGTTTCGAGATTTTCTGGCCGATCGTGGCTCATGTCTTCCTCGTCTTCTGCCTCTATGCTCTTCTCTCCTTCCGCCGGATGGGCCTGGTGCGCGCCGGTAAGGCGAATGCCGGCCAGTTTCGCGAAAACCGTGACGAGCCGGGCGAAAGCCTGGTGGTGAAGAACAGCATCGCCAACCAGTTCGAGCTGCCGGTTCTCTTCTACCTCTGCTGCGTGCTGCTCTACATCACCGAGGCCGACAACATCGTCTCCCTCGCTCTTGCCTGGCTCTTCGTTGCCCTGCGCTATGTGCACGCCTTCGTGCATGTCACCAGCAATCGCCTCCGCTACCGGCGCCCGCTGTTCATGGGCGGTGTTGCAACGCTGTTTGCGATGTGGGTGTGGCTTGCCGTCTGGATGGCGATGAGCTGATCCGGATAGGCGCACCGCCATTCTGACGCAGATCTGAGACAGTCTGCGCCTTCATCTTCCCGTCTTGATGCGTATCAATTACCCGATGCCGCTTTTGCGCGTAGTCTCTCCGGCGTTGGGCAACAACGCATCGGAGGACGAGATGACCGCAACGATGAAAGCCGCCGTGGTGCGCGAATTCGGCAAGCCGCTGGTAATCGAGGATGTGCCGATACCGGAGCCGGGTCCCGGCCAGGTGCTGATCAAATACGAGGCGACGGGCGTCTGCCACACGGACCTGCACGCCGCCAACGGCGACTGGCCAGTCAAGCCGAAGCCGCCCTTCATCCCCGGACATGAAGGCGTCGGCTATGTCGCCAAGCTCGGCAGCGGCGTTGCGCGGCTGAAGGAAGGCGACCGCGTCGGCGTTCCGTGGCTGCACACCGCCTGCGGCGGCTGCACGCCTTGCCGCACCGGATGGGAAACGCTCTGCGGCAGCCAGCAGAACACCGGTTATTCCGTCAACGGCACGTTTGCGCAATACGGCCTCGCCGATCCTGACTTCGTCGGCCGCCTGCCGGCAAAGCTCGAATTCGGGCCCGCGGCCCCCATCCTTTGCGCCGGCGTCACCGTCTACAAGGGCTTGAAGGAAACCGAAGTGCGTCCGGGCGAATGGGCGCTGATCTCGGGCATCGGCGGACTCGGGCACATGGCGGTGCAATATGCCAAGGCCATGGGCATGCATGTCGCCGCCGTCGATATCTTCCCGGACAAGCTGGAGCTTGCCCGAAAACTCGGTGCCGACCTCGTCGTCGATGCGCGCGACAAGGATGCGGTCGAGCAGGTGCGAGATGCGACCGGGGGCGTGCATGGTGCCCTGGTGACGGCCGTCGCGCCCAAGGCGATGGAGCAGGCCTTCAACATGCTCCGCTCCAAGGGAACCATGGCGCTGGTCGGCCTGCCGCCCGGCCAGATGTGCCTGCCAATCTTCGATACGGTTCTGAAGCGCATCACCATCCGCGGCTCGATCGTCGGGACGCGGCAGGATCTGGAGGAATCGCTCGAGTTCGCCGGTGAAGGCAAGGTCGCCTCGCACTTCACCTGGGACAAGATCGAGAACATCAACGCCATCTTCAAGCGCATGGAGGAAGGCAAGATCGACGGTCGCATCGTGCTCGACCTCAACGGCTGATCGGTGTGCGTGGGACCCTCGACCTGTGAGGGCGAAAGGAAACACGCGGCAGTAACGCAAGTTTGTATGTTCCAGACCGCCCGCCGACCTATTCTGTCGCGGGCGGTTCTGTCTGCCGCCGCGGGAGATAAGAACCGAAGGAGGCTGGCATGCAGGAACCGAAAATCACGCAGGCGATGATCGACGCCTATGACGAGTACACGCATCTGACCCTCGATCGCCGTCGCTTCATGGAAAAGCTCACCGGTCTCGCCGGTTCCGCGGCTGCGGCCGCGGCGATCGCGCCGCTGCTGGCGGCCAATGGTGCCAAGGCGGAGATCGTGGCTGCAAACGACACCCGGGTGACCGGCGAGGACATCACCTATCCCGGCGCTGCCGGCGATATGAAAGGCTATCTCGTTCGTCCGGCAGAGGTGAGCGGCAAGCTGCCGGCGGTCATCGTCATCCATGAGAACCGCGGGCTGAACCCGCATATCCGCGACGTCGCGCGGCGCATGGCGCTCGAAGGCTTCCTGGCGCTGGCGCCGGATTTCCTGTCGCCTGCGGGCGGCACGCCGACGGACGAGGACAAGGCGCGCGAAATGATCGGTGCGCTCGATGCGGCGGCAACGACCGCGAATGCGGCGGCGACCGTGGCGTTTCTGGAAGGACACGCGCAATCGACCGGCAAGGTCGGCGCCATCGGCTTCTGCTGGGGCGGCGGTCTCGTCAACCGGCTCGCGGTCGGATCCCCGGATCTGAAGGCTGGCGTCGCCTATTATGGTGCGCAGCCCAAGGCCGAGGACGTGCCGAAGATCAAGGCGGCGCTGCTGCTGCACTATGCAGGCCTCGACGAACGCATCAATGCCGGCATCGACGCCTATCAGAAGGCGCTGAAAGACAACGGCAAGGACGCGACGATCTATGTCTATGACGGCGTCAACCACGCCTTCAACAACGACACCTCGGCAGCGCGGTATGACAAGGCCGCGGCCGATCTCGCCTGGAGCCGGACGGTCGAGTTCCTGAAGGCCAAGCTCGCCTGAGCGCTGCTACGCTCAGGCCGCTGCCGCCTGGAGAATATCGTCGGCGCAGCCGCTGATCGCCGCTGCGAGCGCTTCCATGTCGCGCTCGCGCGGGCTGCTGCGCCGCCAGATAAGCCCGATCTCGCGCGCCGGTTCAGGCGCGGCGAAGGGTACGATGCGGATGGAGTTGCGCGCCGCCTCGGTCGCGATCGCGATCTCGGGGATGAGCGTCATGCCCATGCCGTTGGCGACCATCTGCAGGAGCGTCGTCATCGAGGTCGCGCCGAACGAGACGAGACGGCGCTTGCCGGCCGTGCTGCAGACGGCGAGCGCCTGATCGCGCAGGCAATGGCCCTCTTCGAGCAGGAGCAACTGTTCGACATCCACCTGGTCTTCAGTCAGCGGCGACATCAGGATGTTTCGCTCGTCGTCCGCCATTGCCATGTAGAAGCGGTCGGAAAAGAGCGGCTTCGTCGAAAGTCCGTCGGCCTCGATCGGCAAGGCGGCGACGACGGCGTCGAGCAGGCCCTCGCCGAGATCGGCGACCAGTCTTGATGTCACCGATTCCTTCAGTTCGATCTCGATTGCCTGGTAGACCTGGCGCAGGTGCGGCACCAGCCGCGGCACGAGGTAGGGGGCAAGCGTCGGGATGACGCCGATGCGGATCCGCCCTTCGAGCGTGCCGGAACTGGCGCGCGCGCTCAACTCCAGCTGATCCACCTCAGAGAGGATGGCGCGGGTACGGGCCAAAACCTCTTCGCCCTTGCGGGTCAAGAGAACGCCGCTGCGGCTGCGCTCCACCAGCTTCACGCCCAAGTGGTTCTCCATTTCCATGATCTGGGCGGAGAGCGCCGGCTGGCTGACATGGACGAGTTCGGCCGCCTTGCCGAAGTGGCGAGCGGAGGCGAGCGCATCGAAATAGCGCATCTGTCTGAGTGTAAGCATGATAGGAAAATCTTATCGATTTTTAATTTTTATGCAATTGGAGCTTATCGAAGCGCCGTGGGAAAAACCTCTTGCCAGAGCGTTCGGGCTTTGATCGCCGCGCAGTTTGCGGCCGGCAGTCGCCACGGCTGCCGTCGGTCCTGTGCGACCACCCGGACGCGAAACCTTTGACAGGAGGACGCGATGTCTGATCGACCCATATTGACGACGAGTGCCGGAGCCCCGGTGCCGGACAACCAGAATTCGCTGACGGCCGGCCCGCGCGGCGGCGTCATGATGCAGGACTATCAGCTTATCGAGAAGCTGTCGCATCAAAACCGCGAGCGCATTCCCGAGCGCGCCGTACACGCCAAGGGTTGGGGCGCCTATGGCACGCTGAAGATCACCGGCGACATCTCGAAATACACCAAGGCCAAGGTTTTGCAGCCCGGCGCCGAGACGCCGATGCTGGCGCGGTTCTCGACTGTTGCCGGTGAACTGGGTGCTGCCGACGCCGAGCGCGACGTGCGCGGCTTCGCGCTGAAATTCTATACGCCCGAGGGCAATTGGGACCTCGTCGGCAACAACACGCCGATCTTCTTCGTTCGCGACGCTTACAAGTTCCCGGACTTCATCCACACCCAGAAGCGCCACCCGAAGACCAACCTGCGTTCGGCGACCGCGATGTGGGATTTCTGGTCGCTGTCGCCGGAAAGCCTGCATCAGGTCACGATCCTGATGTCAGATCGCGGATGTCCGGTGTCGCCGCTGCACATGAACGGCTACGGCTCGCACACCTTCTCGTTCTGGAACGACGCCGGCGAGCGCTATTGGGTCAAGTTCCACTTCAAGACCCAGCACGGCCACAAGCACTACACCAACGCCGAGGCGGCAGACGTGATCGGCCGGACGCGCGAAAGCTACCAGGAAGCGCTCTATGGCGCGATCGAAGAGGGTAACTATCCGCGTTGGACGCTGCAGGTGCAGATCATGCCCGAGCTCGAAGCCGAGAAGACGGCCTATGATCCCTACGACGTCACCAAGGTCTGGCCGCATGCAGACTATCCGCCGATCGAGGTCGGCGTGCTGGAGCTCAATCGTAACCCGGAGAACTATTTCGCCGAGGTCGAGAACGCCGCCTTCTCGCCGTCCAACATCGTGCCCGGCATCGGCTTTTCGCCGGACAAGATGCTGCAGGCCCGGTTGTTCTCCTATGCCGACGCCCACCGCTACCGGCTCGGAACGCATTACGAGCACATTCCGGTCAACCGGCCGAAATGCCCGGTGCATCACTATCACCGCGATGGCCAGATGAACACGTTCGGCGGCATTCAGACCGGCAATCCGAGTGCCTATTACGAGCCGAATTCGTTCAACGGCCCGGTCGAGCAGCCCTCCGCGATGGAACCGCCGCTACGCATCAGCGGCGACATGGCCCGCTACGACCACCGCGAAGGCAACGACGACTACGTCCAGCCGCGTGCGCTCTTCAACCTCTTCGATGCCGGCCAGAAGGCGCGCCTGTTCTCCAACATCGCCGCGGCGATGGGCGGCGTGCCGGGGCCGATCGTCGAGCGCCAGCTTGCGCACTTCAAGCGCGTCCACCCGGACTATGAGGCCGGTGTGCGCGCCGCCCTTCACGCGGCCCACGGCTACGAAGCCGACGCTGTCGGCGCGGCAGCCGAATAGACTCGGTATCGAGTCGGCCGCGTGCTGATCTCTGGACAAAAAAAGGCCACGCACCGGCTTGGTGCGTGGCCTTTTCCGCTTTCTGCAGCTCTTACCAGCCCGGCAGCATATGGCTCTGCCGGAGGCGCGGATAACGCGGGAAGCCCTTGATGTCGGCCTCGAGGTCGTCGTTGGCGCTGATCGGCGTGATGTTGTCGAGGCAGGCGGTGATGTGGTTGCTGATCGCGTTCGAAAGCGAGGGCGAAAGGCCCGGACGCTTCATGATGCCGATCTGCACCGGCGCCAAGGCCGGGAAGCCGTCCGCAAGCGTCAGCACCTTCATGCCGGGACGAAGCGCCGATTCCGGCAGGACAGAGACGGCCATGCCGGCCAGCACCGCGGCGGCGACGACCGTCGACGACCAGCTGGTGAACAGGATCTGGTACTCCCGACCCGTCGCATCGAGCGCGGCGCAGGCCGCCTGGCGCCACAGACAGTCGCGCCGGCCGACAGCAAGCGGGATCGGTGCGTTCTCGGGCAGCGGGTGGTTGATCGAGCTCACCCAGCAGAGCGGTTCGGTCCG
The DNA here is from genome assembly GCF_900103045.1 of Ensifer sp. YR511. NCBI lineage: Bacteria > Pseudomonadati > Pseudomonadota > Alphaproteobacteria > Hyphomicrobiales > Rhizobiaceae > Ensifer > Ensifer sp. YR511. The sequence continues at coordinate 125,932 of NZ_FNGR01000003.1, read as the reverse complement.
CACCACGTCCGACGCGCGGGCACGCGGATTGTGCGTGACGAGCGCGATGTCGAGGTCGCCCTTGGCCATCTTCTCGGCGAGGTCCACGGAGGGCTCGCAGATGATGTAAAGCTCGACATTCGGATGCGTCTTGGCAAAACGCATGATGATCTCGGGCATGTAGCGGTCGGCATAGTCGTCGGGCGTGCCGATCCGGAGCGTGCCTTCGAGGCGATTGTCGTCGAAGGAAGCGATCGCCTCGTTGTTGAGGCGGATCATCCGGCGCGCGAAATTGAGCAGCCGGTCGCCTTCGACTGTCAGCCGGTTGCCGCGGCCGTCCTTCATGAACAGCGCCTTGCCGATGCGCTCTTCCAGGCGGCGCATCTGCATGGAAACGGCGGATTGGGTCTTGAAGACCCGGTCGGCCGCCTTGGTGAAGCTGCCCGTGTCGGCGATCGCGACAAAGGTCTGGAGCTGATCGATATCAAGGGGTGCGGACATGGCCGTAATGCATCCATAAGATTGTTTGATGAATATCATTAAAAACATTCGTTGGACTGATCAATAAGGATTTGCGATCTATCGGAAGCAAATTCATCGATCCCCGGCCGGCAATTTCGCCGGCGAATCCCAAACTCTTTGGCCCGCCCCTGCGTTTGATCTCCCCGCAGGGGATGGGCCTCTTCGTGCCTGAAAGGAGAAATTGTCATGCGCACGACACAGCACGCCCTCGATCTCGACCTCGTTGCCGGAACGCAGTCCTATGCCTCCCGCGCCGTCGGCGTGACAGGCATGCTAACGTCCGTATGGCAGCTCCTCCGAAATCGCTATGCGATCGGCCGTCTGAACGACCTGGATGACCGCCAGCTCCTCGACATGGGGCTGAAACGCGAAGATGTGCGCGAGGCGATTACCTCGCCCTTCTTCGACAATCCGGCGAGTTACCTGACACGCGCGTCGCGAAACCGGGCGAGCCTCTTCTACAAAGGGGCCCGCCACGACTGATCGTCCCCAATGGCGCATCCCGCCGCTTGAGATGTGCCAGTCGAGCATGATCCGCGAAAGCCTGCCGCCGCCGCGGGTCATGCTGCGAAATTCGGTGCCGCTGACCTCAACGGTCGCGCGCCCAAACGTTCCCCGCAGGGTAGAGCCAATAGACCCTGCCGCTTGGCCCGGTGCATGACCAAGACATGCACCGGGCCTTTTTCTTTCCGAAGCTGTTCGAAACAACGCGCTGACGCCCACACGCGCGGGCGATCGCTGCGTCCGATGGAGGCGCGGGATGTGCTGACGGGGAGGCTTGGCCTCAGCTCTTCGTGCCGGGCCCGGTCTTGTAAAGGTCGAACAGCGCCTCGACGTTCTTCTGGTATTCTTTCTGCATCTCCAGCCCGGTGTCGAACATGCTGTTCATGACCTGGGAGAATTGGGCCAGCGCCGGATTGTCGGGTGCCGGCTTCTGCGCGCCGGCGGCACCCGCCTGCATCATGTCCTGAAACGCCTTGACGAAGGGGTTGTCGGCAAAGACGTCGGCTGTCTTCGGCTTCTCTTCCTTCTTCGGGGCCATGCCGAAGAAGCCCTGCATCGCCTGGGTGAAGGGGTTGTCGAACGGGTTCGGCTGCGGTTCCGGCTTCTTGGCGAAACCGGCCGCTTCCATCCATTGCCGCATCGCGGTCGCCATCGGGTTGTTGGCAAAGGCATCGCTTGCGGCGGCAAATTGCCCGGTTGTCTGCTTGAACAGCCCGCCCATCAGCGTATCGGCCATCACAGGCAGCATCTGCTTGTAGATCTCCTGGCTGACGCCGGTGACCTGGGCCGCCTGTGCGGCGATCGCGCGCGACATTTCCTTCGAGCCGAACAGTTGCCCGAGAACGCCGTTGCCGTCGGCCATGCCCTGCGGCGTGAAGGCCTGGCTCATGTCTTCGAAGTATTTGGCGTAGTTGCCGCTGCCGAGCGCCGTCAGCAAGGCGCCGAAGTCGTAGGGGTTGGCGGTGTTGCGCTTGAAGGCCGCTGAGAAGGCCGGCAGCAGCGCCGCCGTCGCCTTCGTCATCTGCTCCTGGGCGATGCCGAACTGTTGCGCCATCAGCTCGATGGCCTTGCCGTTCTGCGCCTGCGCGAACATGTCGAAAAGCGGTGCCATCCCAGTTCCCCTTTATGGACGCGCGGCGCTCTAAGCGACGCATATCCTTGCACTATAACGGGAAATCAGGGACTGGGAACCGCTTTTTGAGAGGGCCGCGACGAGCGCCGCGCCCCTGTTCGGGCCTTAATACTGGTACTCGGCAAAGACCGGGTCTACGGAGCCGTTCCAGCGGCCATTGTAGAGCGCCAAAAGGTCTTCCGCGAGCGTTGCCTTCTTGGCCAGCACCTCGTCGAGCGGCGCCAGGAACTGGCTTTCGTCGATACCATCGCCGTTCAGCCTGTTGCGGCGCTTCAGACCGCCGCGCGAAATGGAGATGACCTCGCGGGCAACGTCGTAAAGCGTGCCGGTGCGGAACTTGGCGGCAAGCGCCTGAGCCGGCACGGCGTTGCGCATGGCGCTCACCTCTTCGAAGGTCCAGTCGCGCGTCAGTGCTTCGGCGGCGTCGAGCGCCTCGCGGTCGTAGAGCAGGCCGACCCAGAAGGCCGGCAGCGCGCAGATCCGCCGCCACGGGCCGCCATCGGCGCCGCGCATTTCGAGGAAGCGCTTCAGGCGCACGTCGGGGAACAGCGTCGAGAGATGGTTGGTCCAGTCGCCCATGTTCGGCTGCCAGTCGGCGACCTCGCCCTTGAGTGCGCCGCCCATGAACTGGCGGAAGGTGATGTGGGTGCAATCGTGGTAGTGGCCGTCGCGCACGACGAAGTACATCGGCACGTCGAGCGCCCACTCCACGTAGTCGGCAAAACCGAAATCGGGACGGAAGGCGGACGGCAGCAGGCCGGCGCGCTGGTTGTCGGTGTCGCGCCAGATGTCGCCGCGCCAGGAGAGAAGCCCGTTCGGCTTGCCGTCGGTAAAGGGCGAGCTTGCAAACAGCGCGGTCGAGAGTGGCTGCAGCTTCAAGGACACCTGCATCTTGCGGCGCATGTCCTCTTCCGAGGAGAAGTCCAGGTTCACCTGGATCGTGCAGGTGCGATACATCATGTCGAGGCCCTGGGTGCCGACCTTCGGCATGTAGCGGCTCATGATGCCGTAGCGCGATTTCGGCATGCGCGGGGTCTCATCAAAGGTCCACTTGGGGCTGCCGCCGATGCCGAGGAAGCGGATGCCGAGCGGCTCGGCGACTTCGCGCAGCACCGCCAGATGCTGGTTCGATTCCTTGCAGGTCTGGTGCAGGTTTTCGAGCGGCGCGCCGGAAAGTTCGAACTGTCCACCCGGTTCCAGCGAGATCGCGCCATTGCCCGACTGTTCGGCAAGGCCGATGATGTTGCCTTCGTCGATGATCGGTTCCCAGCCGCTTTTCGCCGCCATGCCGTTCAGAAGCGCCTGGATGCTGGCCTCGCCGAAATAGGGGACGGGGCTGTTGTCCGCCTTAAAGAAGGCGAACTTTTCGTGCTCCGTGCCGATCCGGAACCGCTCCTCCGGTTTCGAACCTTCTGCCAGGTAGGCGGTCAGGTCAGCGACAGAGGTTACCGGCGTCTGGTCGGTGGTATCTCGGGCCATGAGCGTCTTCTTTTGTTTGGGCGGCTCCCGCAGGTTAGCGGGAGTTGATGGAGGCTGCTTGAACCGTAATCAGGTGCGGTGCAAGTCAATTTCTTTCAAGATCTCATCAAAAAAAGTAGGACATTTGCTTGCTCTGGAGCAAGCACCGCGGAAATGGGTACTGGTGACCCAATCCTGCCTTGCCGGAGAGATCGTCCCCTTCTAGGGGAGCGAGCGGTGTCCGATTTGCCCGGGAACGACCGGCTATCGCCAGTCGCCGACAGTTGCCTGGATGACCGCCATGGCGGCGACGGCTGCCGTGTCGGCCCTGAGGATGCGGGGCCCGAGCGGAATGGCGGTGACGAAATCGAGGCTGTGCAGCAGCGTGCGCTCGGCTTCCGAGAAGCCGCCTTCCGGGCCGATCAACAGCGCGAGCTTCTTTTCCTTGATGCCGGCGAGGATCGGCAACGGATTCTGGCTGTCGCTGCCTTCGTCGCAGAAAATGATGCGCCGGTCGCTCTGCCAGGTGGCAAACAGGTCTTCGAGCCGGCGTGGTTCCTCGACATGGGGAATGCCGAGTACGCCGCATTGTTCGGCCGCCTCGATGACGTTGGCGCGAACCCGCTCGATGTTGCCAAGCTTGCCCTGCACATGTTGCGTCATGACCGGCTGCAAAGTGCCGGCGCCCATTTCGACGGCCTTCTGCACGAGATAGTCGAGCCGTCCGACCTTGAGCGGGGCAAAGAGATACACGAGATCGCAAGGCGCCGGCTGGGGGCGCGTCTGCTCGACGGGCGTCAGCACCAAGCGCTTCTTGCTGGCGAAGGAAAGCTCGGCCCGCCACTCGCCGTCGCGCCCGTTGAAGACGAGGATCGAGGCGCCTTCTTCGTAACGCAGCACGTTCACCAGGTAGTTGAACTGTTCCTTGGACGCCTCGTGCGCCGAGCCGGCACTCAAGGGGTGTTCGACGAACAGTCGCTGCATGCGAAAATTGGCGCGCATTGAGGAGGCCTTCAGGTGAAAATGCCGGAGAGGATGAAATAAAGTACGGCCGACAGGGCGGCAGAGGCCGGGACGGTGATAACCCAGGCGCCGATAATGGTGAGGAAATGCGAGCGACGGACGAGATGCCGGCGCCGCACCTCGGCAAAGTTGGTTTCCGCCGATTCCATGAAATCCGCCTGTCCCGTTTTTTGCCGGACATATTCGAGCCGCCGCTTGGAATTGCGGATGTACCATTCGCGGAAGAAGCCGACGCCGAAGACGGCGCCGACGGCCGTGTGCGTCGAGCTGATGGGCAGGCCGAGCGCCGATGCCAGCAGCACGGTGACCGCGGTGGCCAGTGCCACACAGAAAGCGCGCATCGGATTGAGCTTGGTGATCTCCTGGCCAACGACTCGGATGAGCTTCGGGCCGTAGAGCAGCAGACCGATCGAGATGCCGAGCGCGCCGATCGCAAGTTCCCACAGGGGCGCCGGTGATTTGTCCGTCGTGATGACGCCGTCGAGCGCCGAGACGATCGCAGCCAAGGGACCGATGGCGTTGGAGACGTCGTTGGCGCCGTGAGCGAAGGAAAGCAGTGCCGCCGCTACGATCAAAGGCAGGCGGAAGAGTCGGCGCAGCGACTGGTTGCGGTTTTCGAGCCCTTCCGATTGGCTGGCGATCCAGGGCTTTGCCTGCAGATAGACCGCAAAACCGGCGACGCCGCCGGCAGCAAGACCCACGGGCATGGTGATCGCGGCCACCTGAACCAGTGCGATCACCGCGAGATAGGCCATGAAGCAGCCGGCGGTGACGCCAAGGATGACCGGCATCCATCGCCTGGCCGCGGCGATCTTGTCCTCGCGGTAGATGATGAATTCTTTGAGGAAAGCGAGGAGGGCTGCGGCGATGGCGCCGCCGAGTAGCGGCGAGACCGACCAGCTGAGCGTGATGCCGGCGAGCGACCACCATTGCACGCTCGAAAAGCCGGCCGCCGCGATGCCTGCCCCGACGATGCCGCCGATGATCGAGTGCGTGGTCGAGACCGGTGCCCCGGAATAGGTGGCGATGTTGATCCAGGCCGCCGCGGAAGCGAGTGCCGACATCATGATCCAGACGATTGCCTGTGGTCCGAGCACGTCTTCGCCATAGACGATGCCCGCCTCGATCGTCAGCGCGACCTGCCGGCCGGCAAGCAGCGCCCCGGCGATCTCGAATATCGCGGCGATGGTGAGCGCCGTCGCCATCGACATCGCCTTGGCGCCGACTGCGGCGCCAACGTTGTTGGTCACGTCGTTCGCGCCGATGTTCATGGCCATGTAGCCGGCAATGGCAGCCGCCGCGATGATGATCGGCGCGCTGGCGGAGCTCGTCACGAAGCTCGCGGCGAAGGCCATGCTCAAGAGCAGGAACAGCCCGGCGAGCGCAGGTGCCGCAAGGCTGCGCTTGACATGTTGCGACGCCTCTTCGGCAAGGCTGAGCTTGTCGAGGTCTTTGTCTATCGTTTGTTTTGCGAGGCGTATGCGCGGCTGTGCCACTACCTGGAACTCCATTGTCACGACGGCCACTAAGGCCACAGCGACACGCATTCAAGTGGATTTGATGGACATCCGTATGGCGCAGGCCGGGAACCCGCGTCTGGCGGCGTCGAATGCTCTTGGAATGCTTGAAAAGGCTAGCCGTTCACAGCCTTCGGCATCGGGCTCGACGCGCTCCCCATGCGTTCACCGAAGGCAAGGATGAGATCTTTCAGAGACGGTTCGGCAACCCGCGAGGCCGCTTCCTTGTAGTCGACCCATTCGAGCTGTCGGCGCCCTTCCTCGGGGAAGTGCTTGCAGAGATCGTCGACTTCCAACGCGTGCACCTGCACCTTGACCGAAATCTTCAGCCCGTGATCCATGCGCTTCTGGTAGAGATAGTAGCCGGCGGTCGCCTTCTGCACATGCCCCTTGACGCCGGCTTCCTCGTAGGCTTCGCGCTCGGCCACTTCATGGGCGCGCTTGCCCTGCATCGGCCATCCCTTGGGAATGACCCAGCGGCCGGTATCGCGGCTGGTGATCAGGAGGATTTCGAGGGCCTTGGTCTTCTTGCGGATCCGATAGCAGAGCGCGGCATACTGCATGCGCGCCGGTCGACGCAGCATCAATTGGACATCCGATGCGAGCCTGTTCAAGAAGTTCAAGGTCGTCTGTGCTCCTCTCGGCGAATCAGTGGCTTTAATTGCTTTGCCGACCAGTATGGCAGCGTCCTGCAGCGTGTAAATGTCGCGGGCATTCGGCAGCCGGATATGCGGTTTGCTTTGCGCAGAACTGTGGTCCGGATACGACAGGATATGGTGTTTTCGCGGCATATTTGCAAACCGACCGACAGCCATACGTTGTCGTCGGATCACGATTGGTTTCGGGGTGGAACGGTTCGAGATCGCAAGGGCGATTGATTCCGACCGGAGAGGCGGCTGCAGGGTAGAGCCGGGGGTCGGGCGCGGGCCCGATCTGTCAGTTCGCGCGGTCGCGCTGCTGCATGCGCAGTCGGGCGATGCGGTTCCATTCTCCGGTGCGTTCCGCCTCGCGGGTGGCGGCGGCGACGAAGTCGATATGGCTCTGCGAGGCGGCTTTCGCCTTCGCCGGATCCCTTGCCATGATCGCCTCGTAGATCGCTTCGTGCTGCACAAGAAGCCGGTCGCGCGCCCCCGGCGCATCGAAGACCGAATTGCGATGGAAGAATATGCCCTGCTGGAGCAGCCGGTAGCAGGCGCGCAGCGTGTGCAGGAGAATGATGTTGTGGGCGCTTTCGCCGATCGCCTGGTGCAGCTCGATATCGGCTTCGAGTTCGGCGTCAAAATCGCCGGCGGCGTGCGCTCTGCGCATGCGCTCGATGATCCGTGTCAGGATGTCCCGGTCGTAATCCGTGGCGCGGGTGGCGGCGAGTTCCGCGGTCAAGCCTTCGAGCTCGCGCCGGTATTCGAGGTAGTCCTGGGTCGCCTTGTGATGGCGCGCAATGAGATCGATCAGCGGCCTGGAGAAGATCTGCCCGACGACGTCGGCGACGAAGGTGCCACCGCCGTGGCGGCTTTCGACCAGGCCGCGCCCTTCGAGTTCCTTCAGCGCCTCGCGCAGGATCGGCCGTGACACGTCGAAGCGCTTGGAGAGTTCCCGCTCGCCAGGCAGACGGTCGCCGTCCCGCAATACGCCTTCGAGGATCAAAAGCTCGATCTGCTGCACGACCTCGTCCGCCGTGCGGCTATGGCTGATACGGGCGAAAAGGTCGATCTGGTCTTTGGTCACGTCTGGTCTCCAGATCACGAGGATTTCGGCCCGGGTTCGTCCGAAATCGCGAATGTGGTCGGTTTGCATGCGGCGAGGGCGGAAGGAGCGTCGATGCTCAGCGCCTCCTCCTGTCAGCGCCGCAATCTAGGCAGGTCGCGCAAAGTGGTCAATTTGATTGTCCACTTGGGTGCGTCCGATTGGTTGCGACTGACAAAAGTCAAACTGCGGCAATGCGTCCTTTGTTCTTTTGCTCTTTCCGTTGATAAGAAAGTTGTGATGAACGCGTGAGGGGGACAAGGCGCTTCATGGCAAAGGGTAGTTTTGCATTTCCGGTGGCGCCGATGCGCGCTTTGGCCTTGGGCGAGGTTCATTCGCGCCCCTATGCGCTGGTGACCACGCCGCGGGTGATCTTTCAGCTCGCCTTCCTGACAGATGGTGGCTCGATCGTCGATCACGCCGTGCTGTCGGAGCTTTCGCGGGCCCGCGGCATCGCGCCGCCCGGCCGTGACGCCAACCATCACGCGATGCCTTGGGGGCAGGGCACGCTGCGCTGGGAGCGTCATACCGAATTCTCCACCTATTTCTGGGACGCGCCGCCGCCGGAGAAATTCGGCGGCGATGTACCGATCCATCCGTTCGGCGACGGCTTTTCGCCGCCCGGGTCTCTGATCTCGGGCATCCGCCTGGAGATCCGGCCGGATACGCCCGAGACACGCGAGGCCATCGGCCTCTTCGATCCGACGAGCCTCTGTTACAGCGAGACCAAGAACGGCCAGGCGGTGATCGTCACCGACTTCCGCCAGAACGGTGACGGCCTGACGCAGATCCTGGTGATCGATCGCGGCATGACGGAAGCCGGTACCGGCGCTCTCGTCCAGCGCTTGCTCGATATCGAAACCTACCGGACGCTGGCGATGATGGGCCTGCCGCTTGCGCAGTCGCTGTCGCCGGAAATCCGCCGGACGGAGGACGGGTTGACGGCGGTGACCCAGCGCATGAAGGAAAACGTGCGCGAGGAGGCCGACGACATGTTGGCCGAAATCACTCGGCTCGCGGCCGATCTCGAGGCCGGTGCCGCGCTCAGCCTCTATCGCTTCGGCGCCAGCCGCGCCTATTACGGCATCGTCCAGGAGCGCATCCGCACGCTCGCCGAAACGCCGGTGCCGGGCTACGAGACCATCGGCACCTTCCTCGAACGACGTTTGGCGCCGGCCATGCGCACCTGCCAGTCGGTCGAGGAGCGCCAGGCGAACCTGTCGCGCAAGCTCGCCCGCGCCACGGCGCTGCTTCGAAGCTGGGTCGATGTCGAGCTTGAACGGCAGAACAGCGCGCTTCTGAACTCGATGGATCGGCGCGCCAGGTTGCAGTTGCGCCTGCAGCAGACCGTCGAAGGCCTGTCGGTCGCCGCCATCTCCTATTACGTGGTCGGGCTGTTCGGCTATCTCGCCAAGGCGGTCAGCCACGAGCTGCCGATCGATCCCGGTCTCCTGACCGGGCTTGCCGTGCCCTTCGCCGTTGCCGGGGTCTGGCTGATCGTGCGCCGCATTCGCCGCCACCACGAGGACAGCGAGCATAAGTAAGCAATTCCAGCAAAAGTGTGCAGCGGTTTTGCGTCCGGAATTGCGGAAAACAAAGATGCCAGGCCGGTTCGCCTACTGCTCCCAATAGGGGATCGGTCCGTAGAGTTCGGCGAGATAGTCGATGAAGAGGCGCACCTTGGCCGGGAGGAACTGGCGGCTTGGGTAGACGGCCGAAAGCGTCAGCTGCTTCGAACCTTCCCATTGCGGTAGCACCTGCACCAGCTGGCCGCTGCGCAATTCCGGGCCGATATCCCAGGTGGAGCGCAGTGCAACGCCGGCGCCGGCGATGACGGCGGCGCGCACAATCTCCGAGGAATTGGTGACGAGCGGCCCTTCCGGGTGCCAGACCAGCGCGCCCTCCGGCCCTTCGAGCTTCCAATTGTCGTTGTTATGCGCCGGCAGGCAGAGGTGGTTGGCGAGGTCGCCGATCTCTTTCGGTGCGCCGTTGCGGGCGATGTAGTCCGGCGAGGCGCAGAGCAGCCGGCGGACGGGGGCAAGCTTACGGGCGACGAGCGACGAATCCACCAGTTCGCCGATCCGGACCGCCATGTCGAAGCCTTCCGCGACGATGTCGGTGAATTCGTCCGTCAGCACGATGTGCAATTTCAGATCCGGATGGTCCTTCATGAACTTGGTCAGATGCGGCGCGATGTGCATGCGGCCGAAGGAGGTGGGCGCCGATATCCGCAGCACCCCGAGCGCATGCGACGAGCGGCCCGACGCATAGGCTTCCGCCTCCTCGATGCCGGTCAGAATGCCGAGCACCCGGTCGTAGAAGCCCTGGCCGGCTTCCGTCAGCGAAATCTGGCGCGTCGTGCGTTGAAGGAGGCGCGTGCCGAGCCGGTCTTCGAGTCTCTTGATGCGCTTGGAGATCACAGCTGGGGAAAACCCCAGCGCCCGCCCCGCTGCCGACATACTGCCGGTGGAAACGACCCGTGCAAAAATCTCAAGATCGCCTAAATTCGTCATCAATCGTTGCCATTATTTCCAAAACGGAAAAGCTCAATAGCATTTGCGAGGCCTCTGTCCTAGTGGTAAAGAAAATGAACCAATCGATATGCGGCGGGAGGAGCTGATGGCGGAGACAATCGGTTTTCTGCAGCCGAAACCAGAGGTTATCGCCCGGCGCCGCGAGATTATCGCCGACCTCTCGGACCTCCTGCCCGAGGGCTGTCTGATCAGCGACGAGCGCGGACTGAAACCGTTCGAGACCGATGCCTTCATCGCCTATCGCCGCATGCCCCTGGCGGTCGCCTTGCCGGAAACCACCGAACAGGTGGCCGCGCTCCTGAAATACTGCAGCCGCTACGGCGTTCCGGTCGTGCCGCGCGGGGCCGGTACCTCGCTTTCGGGCGGTGCCATCCCACAAGAGGATGCGGTCGTCATCGGCCTCTCGAAGATGTCGCGCATCCTCGATGTCGACCTTTTCAATCGCACCGCCACCGTTCAGGCGGGCGTTACCAACCTCAACATCTCCGAGGCGGTTTCCGCCGATGGCTTCTTTTATGCACCCGACCCGAGCTCGCAGCTCGCCTGCACGATCGGCGGCAACATCGGCATGAATTCCGGCGGTGCTCATTGCCTGAAATACGGTGTCACCACCAACAATCTGCTCGGCGTGAAGATGGTGCTGTTCGATGGCACCGTCGTCGATCTCGGCGGCAAGGCGCTGGATGCGGCGGGCTATGATCTGCTTGGCCTCGTCTGCGGCTCGGAAGGCCAGCTCGGTATCGTCACCGAGGCGACGGTGCGGTTGATCGCCAAACCGGAGGGAGCCCGCCCGGTGCTCTTCGGCTTTGCCTCGTCGGAGGCGGCCGGCGCCTGCGTCGCTGATGTCATCGGTTCCGGCATCATTCCCGTCGCGATCGAGTTCATGGACAAGCCGGCGATCGAGATCTGCGAAGCCTTCGCCCACGCCGGCTACCCGCTCGATGTCGAAGCGCTACTGATCGTCGAGGTCGAAGGCTCCGAGCCGGAGATGGATGCGATGCTCGCGAGCATCGTCGCGGTCGCGCGCCGTCACGGGGTCGCGACTATCAAGGAATGCCAGTCGGCCATGGAAGCGGCGGCGATCTGGAAAGGCCGGAAATCCGCCTTCGGCGCCACCGGCCGCATCGCCGACTATATCTGCATGGACGGCACCGTGCCGCTCAGCCAACTCTCCCATGTGCTTGCCCGCACCGGTGAGATCGTCGCGAGCTACGGCCTGCGCGTCGCCAATGTCTTCCACGCCGGCGACGGCAACATGCATCCGCTGATCCTGTACAACATCAACGACCCGGAGGATGCGGCGCGCGCCGAGGCTGCCGGGAACGATATCCTGAAGCTTTGCGTCGACGCGGGTGGCTGCCTCACCGGCGAGCATGGTGTCGGCATCGAAAAACGGGATCTCATGCTGCATCAGTACAACCAGATCGACCTCGACCAGCAGATGGCGGCGCGCGCCGCCTTCGATCCGCAATGGATCCTGAACCCGTCCAAGGTCTTCCCTCTTAAAGGGCGTCCCGCCGCATGATCGTGCATTTCGAACCGGCCAGCGAAGAGGGGATTGCGACCGTCGTTCGCGCCATGGCGGCGGACAAGGCGTCGCTCGTAGTGATCGGCGGCAACACGCGCTCCGGCCTCGGCAATCCTGTGCGCGCCGATCGGGTGCTGTCGACCCGCCGCCTTTCCGGCATCGTCAGCTACAATCCGGCCGAAATGACGATTACCGCGCTTGCGGGAACGCCACTGCGCGAGATCGGCGAGGCATTGGCCGAAAACCGGCAAATGCTCGCCTTCGAGCCGATGGATCACCGGCCGATCTTCGCCTCCTCGGGTGAGCCGACGATCGGCGGGGTCTTTGCCGCCAATGTATCCGGCCCCAGGCGCTATGTCGCCGGTGCCGCCCGCGACAGCCTGCTCGGTGTGCGTTTCGTCAACGGCGAGGGCGAGGCAATCAAGGCCGGCGGGCGTGTGATGAAGAACGTCACCGGTCTCGATCTGGTCAAGCTTTTGGCTGGCTCGCATGGCACGCTCGGCATCCTCACCGAAGTCACCTTCCGCGTCCTGCCGCTGCCGCCGGCGTCGGAGACCATCGTCGTCTCCGGGCTCAATGATGCCGAGGCGGCGGCGGTCATGGCCGAGGCAATGGCGCAGACAACTGAGGTTTCCGGCGCGGCGCATCTGCCGGAGAGCGTGCGCGGACGGTTCCTGGATGGCAACCTTCCGGATGGTGCAGCCACCGTGCTCAGGCTCGAAGGGCTGGAGGCATCCGTTGCGATCAGGGCTGAAAAGCTGACAAAGGCAGTCGGCCGCTTCGGCGCGGTGACGCGGCTTGATGCATCGCAAACAGCAAGGCTTTGGACGGAGATCCGCGACGTCAAACCCTATGCCGACGGTACCAGGAAGCCGCTCTGGCGCGCGTCCGTCGCCCCGTCGCTTGGCCATCAACTGGTAGCAGCACTGCGGCTGCAGACCGGCGTCGACGCTTTCTACGACTGGCAGGGCGGTCTCGTATGGTTGCGCATGGAGGCCGATCCGGAGGCGGAACTGGTGCGCCGTTACATCAAGGTTCTCGGTGGCGGCCACGCGACCCTCGTCAGGGCCGATGACAGCTACCGTCAGGCCGTTTCATCGTTTGAACCGCAACCCTTGCCCGTGGCACAGTTGAGCGAGCGCGTGCGCGCGAAGTTCGACCCGCACCGGATCTTCAATCCCGGCCGCATGGCCGCGATTTCCTGAGCGCATTCGCAAGGGAACAGGAGAGACAAGCATGAGCGATAAGGGTCCGCAGACACCGTTCTCCCGGGAGACCGATCGCTGGCTGGAGCCGGGCAAGATCAATGTGCAGGTGATCTATGTCCTTTATCTCGTCGGGTTTGCGGTGGGCATTACGCCGATCATCGGCGTCGTCATGGCCTATCTCAATCGTGGCAAGGGCGCGCCGTGGGTCCAGACGCACTATGTCTGGGCGATCCGGACCTTCTGGATATCGCTGCTGTTCCTGTTGATCTCGCTGTTGCTGACGGTGGTGCTTGTCGGCATCCTCGGCTTCATCGCCACCGCCGTCTGGATCGTCGTGCGCTGCGTCGTCGGCCTGCAAAGGGCCGCGCGCGAAGAGCCGATTACCAATCCCGAGGGCTGGATGGTTTAGGCCGGTATGCAACCGGAGACCGGCAAGGTCGAAGGAAGCTGAAAACAGAATGTTGCAATCGACCGCGGCGCGAAGCGCCCGGTTCCGCAGGACGAAGAGTGGAGTTCGCACTTGCAGACCAATTTTACCGCCGAGCAGCTCGCCGATCCGCACGTGGCCGAATCCGAGGCCATTCTGCGCAAGTGCGTGCATTGCGGCTTCTGCACCGCGACCTGTCCGACCTATGTTACGCTCGGCGACGAGCTCGATAGCCCGCGTGGGCGTATCTATCTCATCAAGGACATGCTGGAGAACGGCCGGGCGGCTGACAAGGAAACGGTCACCCATATCGACCGCTGTCTGTCGTGCCTCGCCTGCACCACCACCTGTCCCTCCGGCGTCGACTACATGCATCTCGTCGACCATGCCCGCGTGCATATCGAAAACACCTATCGCCGCCCGTTCAAGGACCGGCTGGCGCGTTCCGTGCTCGCAGCCGTGCTGCCCTATCCGCAGCGCTTCCGCCTGTCGCTGAAGGCAGCCGGCCTTGCCCGACCGCTCGCCGGACTGATGAAGCGCGTCGCCTTCCTGAAAACCTTTGGCGTGATGCTCGATCTGGCGCCCGCCGTCGTGGCGGAGCCCTCGGCTTCGGCCACACCCGGCGTTCATGCGCCCAAGGACAAGCGTGTCGGCCGCGTTGCGCTGCTCAGCGGCTGCGCCCAGCCCGTGCTGAAGCCGGAAATCAACGAGGCGACGATCCGGCTTCTGACACGATTTGGTGTGGAGGTGGTCGTTTCGGCTGGCGAGGGCTGCTGCGGCGCGCTGGTGCATCACATGGGCCGCGAGAACCAGGCGCTCGAAGCCGCGCGCCGCAACGTCGATGCCTGGCTCAAGGTCGCCGACGAAGGTGGACTCGACGCCATCGTCATCACCGCTTCGGGCTGCGGAACGACGATCAAGGACTACGGCCACATGCTCAGGCTCGATCCCGCCTATGCGGAAAAGGCCGCACGGGTCTCGGCGCTGGCCAAGGACATCACCGAGTATCTGGCGACCCTCGACCTGCCGGAACAGGAGGCGCGCGGCATGACGCTCGCCTACCATTCCGCCTGTTCGATGCAGCACGGCCAGAAGATCACGCTTGCGCCGAAGCAGCTTCTGAAGCGCGCCGGCTTCGTCGTGCGCGATCCGGCCGAGGGCCATCTCTGCTGCGGTTCGGCCGGTACCTACAACATCCTGCAGCCGGAAATCTCGGCCAAGCTGAAGGCGCGCAAGGTCAGGAACATCGAGGCAACGAAGCCGGATGCGATTGCGACCGGCAACATCGGCTGCATCACCCAGATCGCCAGCGGCACCAAAATCCCCATCCTGCATACGGTCGAATTGCTCGACTGGGCCTATGGCGGGGCAAAGCCTGAGGGGCTCTGAGGCAAAGCAAAAGGCCGGCCACCTTTCGGGAGCCGGCCTTTTTGGTGGGTGGAAGTTTCGGAGTCCTCAGCCGCCAAAGATCTGGCGGAAGATGTCGACGCCGCGATCGTCGAAATAGGTGTCGCCGGCCTTGCTGCCGGGGCCGATGACGATGACCTTCGTGCCGACGTCAGCGCGGTCGTAGAGATGCTCCACGTCCTCGTTCATCATGCGGATGCAGCCGGACGACATGTTCTGGCCGATGGTCCAGGGCTGGTTGGTACCGTGGATACGGAAGATCGTGTCGCGGCCGCCCTTGTAGAGATACATGGCGCGGGCGCCGAGCGGGTTGTCGATGCCGCCTTCCTGGGTGATCGGCAGGATGCGGCCCTTGGCGGCCTCGCGGCGGCGCATTTCGGCCGGCGGCGTCCAGGTCGGCCATTCGGCCTTGCGGCCAACCTTCACGACACCCGACCAGCCGAAGCCGTCCCGGCCGACGCCGATGCCGTAGCGCGTCGCGCGGTTCGGGCCGTCGATGTAGTAGAGAAACTTGTTGTTGGTATCGACGATGATCGTGCCGGGGGCTTCGTCGGTGCGGAAGCGAACCTTGGTGCGCCAGTATTGTTTTGCCGGCTTCTTCGGAGTGGCCACGAGTACAATGTCTGACGACTGGATCTTGGGGCCTGCTACGGGCGCCGGCGTGAAAGCCGAGGCGCTGGCGGCCACAAGAATAGTGCTGGTCGCAATCGCGATTGCGACCACTTTGCTGGCATGACGCTTCATTTACGATTCCCTCTAAACCCTCGTTGCAGGCAGGCTATGCAAAACGCATCGAAGTTCAAGCCCGCGATACATCCGGTAGATCAAACGTGATCACAAAACTTGCCTGTCCTTACGCTGCTGTTGCCTGAAAATCACGCATAGGCAACAGCAACACGGGTGAGGAGAGGGGAATATTCTATGCAGTGCTGCAATTAGATGACGATAACCTTCGTGCCCACTTTCACGCGCTCGTAAAGATCGACAACGTCTTCGTTGCGCATGCGGATGCAGCCGGAGGAAACGGCATAGCCGATCGTCCAGGGGGCGTTGGTGCCGTGGATGCGGTACAGCGTCGAGCCGAGATACATGGCGCGTGCGCCGAGCGGATTTTCCGGGCCGCCGTCCATGCGGGCCGGCAGGTAATGGCCCTTGGCCGCCTCGCGGGTGATCATCTCCTGCGGCGGCGTCCAGCTCGGCCATTCCGCCTTGCGGGTGACCTTGTGGGCGCCGGCCCATTCGAAGCCCGGCTTGCCGACACCGACGCCATAGCGCCGTGCCTCACCGTTGCCGGTCACCAGATAGAGGAAGCGGTTGTTGGTATCGATGACGATCGTGCCCGGCTTTTCCTTGCTCTCATAGGCGACCGTCTGCGGCAGGTACTGCGGGTCGAATTTCGATTTCACCGGCCGCTGGGCGCGCATGGCATTGGCCGGCTGGATCAGCGGATTGACGGCGCGGCGCTTGACCTGAGGTTTCGCGACCTGTCCCTGCTGATAGAACTGTTTTCGGGTGGCCCGCGGAATCTGCTGCCGGTAGATAACCTGCCGCGTGCGCGCCTGCTGTCCGCCGAGCTGCATCACCCAGGGGGCGGTGAGGTCGGGACTGACGACGACGGGCGGCCTGTTCTGATACCGGTCCTGTGCTCCGGCCGGGCCAGCCACGAGGGTCAGAAGAGAGGCGGCTATAAGAAGAGACTTTTTCAACATCGGACGGACTCGCTACCTTTCGCCGAAAATCACTGAAGGGGGCGCAGTCTGCCGGTGAGCGGAATGCTCGAACGGACGGGTTGCGCCTTGGCAATGGGGGCAATCGTGTCATTTGGAGGGCGACCGAATGGTAAACGGTGCCTCGTTAAAAGCCGATGGCGCCGATAAAGCTTTGGGTAGGGTTATCCGCTGCTTTAGGAATCTGGTTTGCAAATGGTAAAGGCAGGAAAATGAGCAGGATGGAGCAAAGAGGGCGATGACGGCCAAGGGCATTGTGATCGGTGAGGACGGATTTTTGCGTTGCGCCTGGCAGGGCAATCTCGACGATTATCGTCGCTACCATGACGAGGAATGGGGGCGCCCGGTCACCGACGACCGCCGGCTTTTCGAGAAGATCTGCCTGGAAGGTTTCCAGTCCGGCCTGTCCTGGCTAACGATCCTGCGCAAGCGCGAGGCGTTTCGCGCCGCCTTCGCCGGTTTCGATTTCGACGCGGTCGCAAAGTTCGGCGACGCGGAAATCGAGCGTTGCCTTGCCGATACAGGCATCGTGCGTCATCGCGGCAAGATCGTCTCGACGATCAACAACGCGCGCCGCGCCCAGGAACTGAGGCGAGAGTTCGGTTCGCTGGCGGCCTATTTCTGGTCCTATGAGCCGCAGGCAGCCGAGCGTCCGCAGGTGGTGACCTATGAAGCGATCGTCGCCAATCCGACGACCCCGACCTCGACCCGCATTTCCAAGGATTTGAAGAAGCGCGGCTGGACCTTCGTCGGCCCGACGACGATCTACGCCTTCATGCAGGCCATGGGCCTCGTCAACGATCACATCGAAGGCTGCCACTGCCGCACGGTCGTCGAGGAGTTGCGTGGCAAGCTTGCAAGGCCCCAGGCCCGCGTCGCCTGATGAGTGCGCCCGTCGTCTGCCTGACGACGGGTGTTTGCCGGTGGCGTTGGGACTGCGGGTTCAGCCGCCGTTCTTGGCGAGCCACGCCTTCATCGTCCTGATCTCGCCTTCCTGCGCCTTGATGACCTCTTCGGCCAGCTTGCGCAGCGTTTCGTCCTCACCGTATTCGAGCTCCACCTTCGCCATGTCGATCGCGCCCTGATGGTGGGCGATCATGCCGCGCACGAAGTCGATGTCCGCCTTGCCGGTGTAGGTGATGTCCATGTCCTTGTGCATGCGGGCATTGGCTTCGGCGAAGGCTTTGCTCGAAGGCGAATTGTCGCCCTTCGGCATCGCGGTTTCGGTCGCTCCATGGTGCATGCTGCCGTGTCCCGACTCCTCTGCCAACGCAGGAAAGCCGAGGCAGGCGGAAAGCGCGAGGGCGGCGATCAGCGGTTTCAGCGACATGGTGTTTCCTTCCTTATCTGATGTCTCGTGCCAAGAGGCCGGCCGTGGCCGGCTTCTTGGCACTCCATCAATCTAGGGAAGGGCTGGCTGCGGATTCAACCCGTCCGTTCAGGCGTCAAGCGCCGGACGCTCGCGCGGAAAGGCGAAAATGCCCTGCAGCATGTTTTCGCCGGTGGACGCGTCGAGCGACGACCGGCCGACGCAGAAAAGCTGTGCCGCCTTCAAACTTGGCAAGCGCACGAGCGCCGTGAAGCAGAATGAAGACGGCGACGCGGTTGCCTGCTCGAGGATGTTGAGCACTGTCACGCGATCCCGGCTGTCATAGGCACGCACCAGATCGACGATGCCGCAGGAGCGGTTGGAAGCGCCAAGCAGGGCGGCGGTTCGCTCGCCCAGATGAAAGACGCCGCTGGCCAGATCGCAGCGCCATGTCTCCACGAAATAGTCGCTTTCATCGAGGTGGTCCATCCAGGCCGAATGCGCCCCGAGGTGCCCGGGTTGGATGGCTCCCGAGCCAGGTGTCATGAACCTCAACATGATGCCCTTCTTCTCGCCGCGCGGACGTGATGTCTCGTTACCGGAGACCGCCACTGCCGCAAGGCGCTTCGATGCGTTGTTTGCCATTGAAGTGTTTTCCCGATGCAGTCATTGCATCGAAAACTCGTTTGTAGGTACTCGGCCCATGGCCGCGAAGATAGACGATCATCGGTGCAGCCGGAACGTCGTCGATCTGTCAGGCGATAAACTTTTAGTGATTGCATATCGTCTAATGCGCCTTGTGGTTGAGGTCAAGTCCTCCCCGACGCGTCGCGATGGTGCGTGTCAATCCCGATGACGCGAAGCTCACCCGTGCTAGGCTTTGACGCAAAGCGCCGGCGCATGGCCCGGGCAAACGCTTTGCGCGGTGCAAACCCTTGCCGCCCCCCACTTGATCCGATAGGGAAAGCAGCCAACAAGAGACAGTCCGGAATGCTCCCATGACCGAGAAACAGAAGAAACCGCAGAAGCTCAAGGCGCGTCTTCCGCGCGGCTTCGTCGATCGCTCCGCTGCCGATATCCGCGCGACGGACGAAATGATCGGCAAGATCCGGGCGGTCTACGAGCATTATGGTTTCGACCCGGTCGAAACACCGCTGTTCGAATACACCGATGCGCTCGGTAAGTTCCTGCCCGACAGCGACCGGCCGAACGAAGGCGTCTTCTCGCTGACCGATGACGACGATCAGTGGATGTCGCTGCGCTACGACCTGACGGCGCCGCTCGCCCGTCACGTCGCCGAGAACTTCAACGAGATCCAGCTGCCGTTCCGCACCTATCGCGCCGGCTACGTCTTCCGCAACGAGAAGCCTGGCCCGGGCCGCTTCCGCCAGTTCATGCAGTTCGATGCCGACACCGTCGGTGCCGCCGGCGTCCAGGCGGACGCCGAAATGTGCATGATGATGGCCGACACCATGGAAGCCCTTGGCATTGCGCGCGGCGACTACGTGATCCGCGTCAACAACCGAAAGGTGCTCGACGGCGTCATGGAGGCGATCGGTCTTGGCGGCGACGACAAGGTCAATGCCCGCCTGACGGTGCTGCGCGCCATCGACAAGCTCGACAAGTTCGGCCCCGAAGGCGTCAGGCTCCTGCTCGGCGAAGGCCGCAAGGACGAAAGCGGCGACTTCACCAAGGGTGCGGGCCTCAATGGCGAGCAGATCGACAAGGTCCTGTTCTTCGTCGGCATCCAGAATTATGCCGAAAGTGCCGACGAACTGGCAGTGCTCGTTTCAGGCACCGCCAAGGGCGGCGAAGGTGTCGAGGAACTCAACACCATCCGCAGCCTGGTCCTGAGCGCCGGCTACGAGGCTGACCGCATCAAGATCGACCCCTCGGTCGTGCGTGGTCTCGAATATTATACCGGCCCCGTCTTCGAGGCCGAGCTGCAGTTTGCCGTCACCAACGAGAAGGGCGAAAAGGTCGTCTTCGGTTCGGTCGGCGGTGGTGGTCGCTACGACGGTCTCGTGTCGCGTTTCATGGGTCAGCCGGTCCCGGCGACCGGTTTCTCGATCGGCGTTTCCCGCCTTATGACGGCGCTGAAGAACCTCGGCAAGCTCGGTGCATCTGACGTGCTCGCGCCTGTTGTCGTCTGCGTCATGGACCGCGACATCGAGGCGATGGGCCATTACCAGCGTTTCGTGCAGCAGCTCCGCCATGCCGGCATCCGCGCCGAAATGTACCAGGGCAACAAGAAGAACTTTGGCGATCAGCTGAAATATGCCGACCGCCGTGGCTCGCCGCTCGCCATCATCCAGGGTGGCGACGAGCGCGCCGCCGGTGTCGTGCAGATCAAGGATCTGATCGAGGGCAAGCGCCTGTCGGGTGAGATCGAGGACAATGCGGCCTGGCGCGAGGCGCGCGTGGCCCAGGTTTCCGTGCCGACGGCCGAACTGGTCGAAAAGGTACGCGAGATGCTGGCGGCACAGGCCGAGGATCGGGCAAGGGGCTGACGACCATGGCCCTCATCAATCTGCCCGCCTTTGCCGATGCGCTGCTTGCCGACTTCGAAAGCCTCGGCGCGCTGCGTGTCGACACTCCGGTGATCCAGCCGGCCGAGCCTTTCCTCGCCATGGCTGGTGAGGATCTGCGCCGCCGCATCTTCATGACCGAGAGCGAGACCGGCGAGAGCCTGTGCCTGCGGCCGGAATTCACCATTCCCGTCTGTCTCCGCCATATCGAGGCGGTGACCGGAACGCCGAAGCGCTATGCCTATCTCGGCGAGGTCTTCCGCCAGCGCCGCGAAGGCGGCAACGAATTCTACCAGGCCGGCATCGAGGATCTTGGCGACACCGATACGGCGGCAGCCGATGCGCGCGCCGTCTCTGACGCGATGCGCATCGTCGCCAACCGGGTGCCGGGCCGGTCTCTCAGCGTGACGCTTGGCGACCAGGCCGTGTTTGAAGCCGTCGTCGGTGCCTGTGGCCTGCCGGCTGGCTGGCAGAAGCGGCTGATCCACGCCTTCGGCGACCAGAAGCACTTGCAGAAGCTTCTGACCGAGCTCGCCCATCCGCGCACGGTCGGCGTCTTCGGTCCTGAAGTCGTGCGGCTGTCGATGGACGGCCTGCTCGAAGACGAGGACCGTCTCGTCGCGCATGTCGCCGCAACGATGGAAGCGACCGGCTATTCGACCAACGCTAGCCGTTCGCCGCAGGATATTGCGCGCCGGCTGAAGGAGAAGATGGAACTGGCGAACACGCGGCTCGACCGCAGAACGCTGGATCAGGTCGCCGCGTTCCTGGCGCTCGACGTGCCGCTTGCCGATGCGCCGGCCGCACTCTTCGCTTTCGCGCAGAAATCCGGCCTCAAAATCGATGATGCGCTCGCCCGTTTCGATGCCCGCGTTGCCGCCCTTGGCAAGACCGGTTCCGACATCGGCGCCATTCGTTATCGAGCGGCCTTTGGTCGTCCTCTCGACTATTATACCGGCCTGGTTTTCGAGGTTGAGCTTGCCGGAACGCATGCCGTCCTTGCCGGCGGCGGCCGCTTCGATCGGCTGCTGACTCTGCTCGGCGCCCGCGAGCATATCCCGGCCGTCGGCTTCTCGCTCTGGCTCGACCGCATCGAAAAGGCGATTGCCTCTGAAGGAGGCGCCCAATGACCATCACTATCGCCTTGCCGTCCAAGGGGCGGATGAAGGATGACGCTTCGGCGATCTTCGAACGCGCCGGCCTGAAGATCGTTGCCGTCGGCAACGACCGCTCCTATCGCGGCCGCGTCGAAGGTGCTGATGATGTGGAGATTGCGTTCCTTTCGGCGTCGGAAATCTCGCGAGAGCTCGGCAACGGCTCAATCGATTTCGGCGTAACCGGCGAAGACCTGGTGCGCGAGGGGCTTGCCAACGCCGATGCGCGCGTCGAGTTCTGCGCCCGTCTCGGCTTCGGTCATGCCGACGTCGTCGTCGCGGTGCCTGAGGTCTGGTACGACGTCGACACCATGGCCGACCTTGGCGACGTTGCCGCCGATTTCCGTGCCCGCCATGGTCGCCGTCTGGCGATCGCCACCAAGTACTGGCGGCTGACGCAGAACCATTTCTCGGGCAGCCACGGCATCCAGCTTTACCGCATCGTCGAAAGCCTCGGGGCGACCGAAGGCGCGCCGGCCTCTGGTTCCGCCGACATCATCGTCGACATCACCTCGACCGGTTCGACGTTGAAGGCAAACCACCTGAAGATACTCACCGATGGCGTGATCCTGCGTTCCGAAGCTTGCCTGGTTCGGGCGCGCAAGGCGGCTCACGACGGCGATCCGGTCGTGGCACGGATTATCGCGGCCGTTCGTAGCGTCCTTTGACGCTGCGAACGGAGCAGGCGCGGTCTTGACGATCCCGCCGGTTACAAAAATAAAGTAGGGCCCTCAAAAGGCGCGCCCTCCGCTCCTATGTAAGTGTGCGTGCGGCGTCTCTGCCGCTTCCCGCTGTTCCGTTCCAGGAGACCTTCATGGCCGATCTGTCCGCCTTTCCGATCACCAAGCGCTGGCCGGCGAAAAACCCTGATATCATCCAGCTCTATTCGCTGCCGACGCCGAACGGCGTGAAGGTTTCGATCGCGCTCGAAGAGCTGGGCCTGCCCTACGAACCGCACCGCATCGCCTTCGATACCAATGACCAGAAGTCGCCGGAGTTCGTCTCGCTCAACCCCAACGGCCGCATCCCGGCGATCATCGATCCCAACGGCCCGGATGGAAAGCCAATCGGGCTGTTCGAGTCCGGCGCGATCCTCATCTATCTCGCTGAAAAGACCGGCAAGCTGCTGCCTGCCGACGCGGCCGGCCGCTACGAAACGATCGCCTGGGTTATGTTCCAGATGGGCGGCGTCGGTCCGATGTTCGGCCAGTTCGGTCACTTCTTCAAGTTCGCCGCCGACAAGGTCGCCAACAATTCCTACCCCGTCGAGCGCTACCGTGACGAAGCCAAGCGGCTGCTCGGCGTGCTTGAAACCCGCCTTGAAGGGCGGCAATGGCTGATGGGCGACGATTACACGATCGCCGACATCGCCACCTATCCCTGGGTCGAAGGCGCGCGCAGATTCTATGGCGGTGCCGAGGTCCTGGATTACAAGAGCTTCCCCAAGGTGATGGCTTGGGTCGAGCGCGGCCTGTCGCGCCCGGCGGCTCAAAAGGGCATGGACGTGCCGCGCAAGGAATAGCAAACGGCGTGGCCTGTGCCAGAGTTGACGAAGCTCGGGCGGAAGGCTAGGCCTTGTTGTACAGATGAATAAAGGCAGGTGGGAAGCGTGTCCGGAAGGCTTGTTGTTGTCGGTGGCGGTCAGGCCGCCTTTGCTCTG
Source organism: Ensifer sp. YR511 (assembly GCF_900103045.1). Taxonomy (NCBI): domain Bacteria; kingdom Pseudomonadati; phylum Pseudomonadota; class Alphaproteobacteria; order Hyphomicrobiales; family Rhizobiaceae; genus Ensifer; species Ensifer sp. YR511. The sequence goes on along the minus strand of NZ_FNGR01000003.1, from coordinate 102,572 downwards.
GTTGCGAAGCTCCGTGCGCTCAAGGACGAGCGGCCGATCACCATCGTCGCCTCCGAAGCAAGCCTGCCCTATCAGCGCCCGCCGCTCTCCAAAAAGTATCTCCTGCGCGAGATGAGCCTCGACCGCCTGCTCTACCGGCCGGAAGCCTGGTACGGCGAGCACGCTGTCGACGTGCGCCTCGAAACGACCGTGATCGGGCTCGACCGGGCCGGCAAACACGTGATGCTCAGCGATGGCACATCGCTCGACTATGAAGTGCTGGCCTTTGCAACCGGCGCCACGCCGCGCCGGCTGCCGGCCTCGGTCGGCGGCGATCTCGAGGGTGTCTTCGTCGTTCGCGACTTCAGGGATGCCGACCGCCTTGCCGAGGAGATGAAGCCCGGCCGTCGCGCGCTCGTCATCGGTGGTGGTTACATCGGTCTTGAAGCGGCAGCCGTCGCGCGCACCTGCGGCCTGGACGTCACGGTCATCGAAATGGCCGACCGCATCCTGCAGCGTGTTGCCTCCTCGGCGACGTCGGGCCTTGTACGGGAAATTCACCGTGGCCGCGGCGTCGATATCCGCGAAGGCACTGGCCTCAATCGTCTCGTCGGAGACGACGGCCGTGTCACGGCGGCAGAGCTTTCCGACGGCTCGACCCTGCCGGTCGATGTCGTCATCGTCGGCATTGGCGTGACCGCCAATGATCGCCTGGCCCACGACGCCGGGCTCGAAACCGCAAACGGCATCGTCGTCGACGCGCATGGCCGCACCTCCGATCCGGCGATCTTCGCGATGGGTGATTGCGCCGTTCTTCCCTTCGAGGATCTGCGCATCCGGCTGGAGTCGGTGCAGAATGCCGTCGATCAGGCCGAAGCGGTCGCGGCGATCCTTGCCGGCAGTGATGCCCCTTACGATCCCAAGCCCTGGTTCTGGTCGGACCAGTACGACGTCAAGCTGCAGATCGCCGGCTTCGGGCTCGGCCACGACGAAACCATCGTCAGGCCCGGCCAGCGTGAAGGCAGCGTGTCGGTCTGGTATTTCCGGCAGGGGCGCCTGGTGGCCGTCGATGCGATCAACGACGCCAAGGCCTATGTGACCGGCAAGAAGCTGCTGGAGAGCGGCATCAATCCTGACCGAGCCGTCATCGCCGATCCCCAATCCGACCTCAAGGCGCTGCTGTCGCAAGCATAGGCGACGAACCACGCCAGGCGGCGCTTTTTGGCAGGCTGCAACTTGAAGGCGGCGTGGTTTCAAAATTCGTTAACGACGAAACTATTGTCTTGCTGGGCAATTGCCCGGCAGAGCCTCGATTTATCACTTCCTTAAATCACCTGACGCCAACACAGGCAGCTTAAGTGGAGGCGAGAGGTCTCGTTTCCCGACAGAATTTGATTTAGGCGATTGGCGATGTTCAAGGTTCTTACATGCCTGGTGGTAGAGCATAATCCCAGACTGGTCGTTTTGGCCGCACTTGTGTGCTTTCTCGCGAGTTACGGAGCAGTAACGCTGCTGCAGCGCGCCCGCGGCTCCTCGGGCAAGGCAAAAGCGATCTGGGCGACGGCCGCCGGCATCGCCAGCGGCTTCGGCATCTGGGCGACCCACTTCATCGCCATGCTCGCTTATGATCCCGGCGTCGTCCTCGGTTACCAGATGGATCTCACCGGCCTGTCGCTGGCCGTTGCCATCATCCTCACCACGACGGCCCTATTGATCGCGACCCATGTTCAGGACCGCCTCGGCTGGATTGCTGGCGGCTTCGTTCTCGGCGGCGGCGTCGCCTGCATGCATTTTCTTGGCATGGCGGCGCTCGACGTGCCGGGCAGCATCCGCTGGAATGCGGCACTGGTCGTCGCCTCCGTGGTCGTCGGCTCGCTGTTTGACATCGCCGCTCTGCGCACGATCGCCAGTGTCGGCAAGCCGCTGAAGGCGAAGATCCTTGCCACCCTGCTGATGACGCTCGGGATCGTCGCGTTGCATTTCACCGCCATGGGTGCGGTCACGATCGAGGCCGATCTGCTGACGCCGACCCATGCGGGCATGATCCAGCCGCATCTGCTTGCCTTCGTCATCGCCGGCACCGCCTTCTTCCTGCTGTCGATGGTGCTGATCGCCGCCGGCTTCGCCCATCATGCCGAGCTTTCCGCCGCTGCTGCCGAACGGGAATTCGCCCGCTTCGTGCGCAGCGTGAAGGACTACGCGATCTATATGCTCGACACCGACGGCCGCGTCGCCAGCTGGAACGCCGGCGCCGAGGCCAACAAGGGCTATAAGGGCGAGGAAATCGTCGGCAAGAATTTCGCCTGCTTCTACTCGCAGGAGGATCAGCGCGACGGCGTACCGCAGCGGGCGCTCGAGGTCGCACTGGCCGATGGTAAGTACGAGAACGAAGGCTGGCGCTATCGCAAGGACGGATCCCGGTTCTGGGCTCACGTGGTGCTCGACCCCTTCATGGACGACGACGGCAAGCACGCCGGCTTCATCAAGATCGTCAAGGACATCACCAAGGCGAAGCTTGACGCCGACCGTATCGCCGAAGTCAGCAACAATCTCGATGTCGCGCTCGAAAACATGTCGCAGGGCATCTGCCTGTTCGACAGCAGCGACCGGCTGTTGCTCTCCAACCGTCGCTGCCGAGAGATCTTCGGCTTCTCCGAGACACTCGCCGGCAAGGGGCTGACCTTCCGCGAAATCCTCGACATCGTCTTTGCCCGCATCTACACAGATCCCGAGATGGCCCGGACCAAGGCCGAGGAGCTCTACCAGAAGCACCGGATCGAAATGGTCGGCAATGGCGGCGGCGATATCGTCGAAAAGCTCGTCAACGGCCGCTCGATCCTGACCAAGCATCGCACGCTGCCCGATGGCGGCTGGGTGAGCACCTATGAGGACATCACCGAGCGGCTCGACACCGAGGAGCAGATTACCTTCCTTGCCCGCCACGACAGTCTCACGGGGCTGCCGAACCGGCTGCAGTTCAGCAGCTATCTCGAAGAGGAGCTGGACGCGGCCGCCTGGTTCAACCGCAAGGTCGCCGTCATCGGCATCGACCTCAACAAGTTCAAGGAAGTCAACGATCTGCACGGCCACGCCGCCGGAGACTTCGTGCTGGTGACGATCGCCCAGCGCATGAAGGGCCTCCTGCAGGAAGGCGAGTTCGTGGCACGCTTCGGCGGCGACGAGTTCGCGGCGGTCAAGCGCTTCGAGGAACTCTCCGAGCTTAACGACTTCCTGCGCCGGATCGAAAAGAGCCTGCATGAGGAAATGCGCTTTGGCGATTTCGAGCTCAAGTCCGGCGGCAGCATGGGTGTCGCGATCTATCCGCAGGATGCCGAGACGGCCGACACGCTGATCAACAATGCCGACCTTGCGATGTACCGGGCGAAGGCCGCCCTCAACCAGACCGTCTGCTTCTACGAGGTGTCGATGGATGAAGCTGCCCGCCAGCGGCGCGCGCTTGCCAACGATCTCTGGGACGCGGTCGAGAAGAAGCAGCTTGCCTTGCACTACCAGGTGCAGAAGTCTGTGATGAGCGGCGCCGTCATCGGCTACGAGGTGCTCCTGCGCTGGAGCCATCCGGAACGCGGCATGGTGCCTCCGAGCGAATTCATCCCGCTTGCCGAGGAATGCGGCGCGATCCTGCCGATCGGCGAATGGGTGCTGCGCGAGGCCTGCCGCGAGGCGGCGGGCTGGGAGAGCAGTCATAAGATTGCCGTCAACCTTTCGCCGGTCCAGCTTGCCAACGGCGACATCGTCAGCCTGGTTCAGGACGTGCTTGCCGACACGGGTCTCGACCCGAACCGGCTGGAGCTCGAAATCACGGAATCGACGATCATCGACGACAAGGAGCGGGCGCTGCTGACGCTGCGCCAGATCAAGGAACTGGGCGTCACCATCGCGATCGACGACTTCGGGACCGGCTATTCGTCGCTCGAGACGCTGCGCTCCTTCCCCTTCGACAAGATCAAGCTCGACCGGAGCTTCATGTGGGAAGTGGAAGGCAGTCCGCAGGCCAAGGCGATCGTGCGCGCCATTCTTGCGCTCGGCCAGAGCCTGTCCGTGCCTGTCCTTGCCGAAGGCGTCGAAACGCAGAAGCAGCTCGATATCCTGCAAGCCGAGGGCTGCGACGAGGCGCAGGGCTATCTGCTTGGTCGCCCGGCGCCGATCACGGTGCTCTTCACGGACAAGGACGACGCGGCGGCAGCCTGAGCCGTACGTCCGCGTCTCTGCCGCACACCTTCACCGCAATCGCCCATGGGGCGATTGCGGCGGCCATATGTGATCGAGGGTTCTCTACACTCGGGCCCGTGCGCGGGCAGGGGCGGGCTTACTGGCGCAGCAGTGCGCGACCCGCGACTTCCACGAGAAAGCGTGGAAAGAAAAAGATGCCGGTGATCATGCCGGAATAGCGCTGTTCGAGGCCGGAGGATTCTCCGATGCAGAACAGCGGCTGCTTCTGGCCGGACTCCTCCAGCGCGATCGTCGTCGAAAAGCAGAAAGACGAGCAGCTCGTTGCCGCCTGTTCGAACAGTTCGAGCACGTGATTGCGATCGGCCGGATCGTAGCAGCGAACGAAGTTCAGAAGGCCGCACTCGCCGTCACGCAGGCCATGGATCGCGGCCGCCTTCTCGCCGAGCCGGAACAGGCCCGTCGACAGGTCGCCGGACCACCCCTCCGAGACGCAAAACTGCTCCATGAATTCATGATGCGGTAGGCCCGGATGCAGATGTCCCGAAGAGCCGAGGGGAGCGGAATTTGCTCTGGTGATCTTAAACACGGTCTACCCCAGCAGAGTTCCCGGAGCTGCCTTTGGCGCTCCAGGGAAACGCGTCCCAATGTGCAAACTGCGTCCGACATGACCAATACGAGAGCGCACGCCACGTGATGTGGGTGTTTTCTCAAGTAGAAAGGTCTATAGATAGTAGTGGATCTCGCCGGCGAACTTATTTCGAAGGAGAGTGTCGGCTTAATTTGCGATTAAATGCTTTTATTCTTTAGGTATAGTCTCGAAGAATTACCGGATGGGCAGCGAATACGAAAAAGCCCCGGCGATTGCCTGTCTGCCTTAAGTGTGCCGCCCAGTCTCCCCTCAATCTTCGCTCACTTGGGGCGCTGTTATAGTTCGTTTTTTTTCGACTTCAACGGTTTTTTGAAGCCTGACTACAACCGATGGGTTTTTTCCTGCCGACTGTTCGGCAGATGCTCTCCGGCGATGAGTGGCATTGATAAAAAACAAGAAAGGCGACCCGAAGGCCGCCTTTCCGATCCGGATGGATCCTTGCAATAAGGCTTTCGCCATTATCACATCATGTCCATGCCGCCCGTTCAGCGCGCTTGACGCGCTGAACCACTTTAAGTGCATGGGCGAAGCTTTATGGACGATGCTGCGATAAGGCTGTCGCCATTATCACATCATGTCCATGCCGCCCATGCCGCCCATGCCGCCAGGCATGCCAGCCGGGGCGTCCTTCTTCGGCAGTTCGGCGATCATGGCTTCCGTCGTGACGAGGAGGCCGGCAACCGAAGCAGCGTCCTGAAGGGCGGTGCGAACGACCTTGACCGGGTCGATGATGCCCATCGAGATCATGTCGCCGTATTCGCCGGTCTGGGCGTTGTAGCCGAAGTTGTCCTGGTCCTTGTCGAGGATCTTGCCGACAACGATGGAGGCTTCGTCACCAGCGTTCTCAGCGATCTGGCGGGCCGGAGCCTGCAGAGCGCGACGAACGATGTTGATGCCGGCTTCCTGGTCGTCGTTTGCACCCTTGACGGTGATCTTGACGGAAGAACGCAGCAGGGCAACGCCGCCGCCCGGTACGATGCCTTCCTGAACAGCAGCGCGCGTCGCGTTGAGAGCGTCGTCGATGCGGTCCTTCTTTTCCTTCACTTCGACTTCCGTCGAGCCGCCAACGCGGATCACGGCAACGCCGCCAGCGAGCTTGGCAAGACGTTCCTGCAGCTTTTCGCGGTCGTAGTCGGAGGTGGTGTCTTCGATCTGGGCCTTGATCTGGGCAACGCGGCCTTCGATGTCGGCCTTCTGGCCGGCGCCGTCGACGATCGTCGTGTTTTCCTTGGAGATCGAAACCTTCTTCGCACGGCCGAGCATGTCGAGCGTCACGTTTTCGAGCTTGATGCCGAGGTCTTCGGAGATCACGGTGCCGCCCGTCAGGATGGCGATGTCTTCGAGCATGGCCTTGCGGCGATCGCCGAAGCCCGGAGCCTTGACGGCAGCGATCTTCAGGCCGCCACGCAGCTTGTTGACGACGAGCGTTGCAAGAGCTTCGCCTTCGACGTCTTCAGCGATGATGAGGAGCGGCTTGCCGGTCTGAACGACAGCTTCGAGAACCGGGAGCATGGCCTGGAGGTTCGAGAGCTTCTTCTCGTGAAGGAGAACGAAGACGTCGTCGAGGTCAGCGACCATCTTTTCCGGGTTGGTGACGAAGTAGGGCGACAGGTAGCCGCGGTCGAACTGCATGCCTTCGACGACTTCGAGTTCCGTTTCGGCGGTCTTGGCTTCTTCAACCGTGATGACGCCTTCGTTGCCGACCTTCTGCATCGCTTCAGCGATGTCGAGGCCGATCTGACGCTCGCCGTTGGCCGAGATCGTGCCGACCTGTGCAACTTCTTCCGAAGTGTTGATCTTCTTGGCCTTGGCCTGGAGATCCTTGACGACTTCGGTGACAGCGAGGTCGATACCACGCTTCAGGTCCATCGGGTTCATGCCGGCAGCAACAGCCTTTGCGCCTTCGCGAACGATCGCCTGGGCAAGAACGGTTGCAGTCGTGGTGCCGTCGCCGGCGATGTCGTTGGTCTTCGAAGCAACTTCGCGGACCATCTGGGCGCCCATGTTTTCGAACTTGTCTTCGAGTTCGATTTCCTTGGCGACCGATACGCCGTCCTTGGTGATGCGCGGAGCGCCGAAGGACTTGTCGATGATGACGTTACGACCCTTCGGGCCGAGCGTGACCTTTACGGCGTCAGCGAGGATGTCGACGCCACGCAGCATCTTTTCGCGCGCGGTGCGGCCGAACTTGATTTCTTTTGCAGCCATTAGAGAAAACTCCCGGGCTCATTGCCCATTGGTTGTCATAAAAAGGGGTGGACGCCGGCTGATCAGCCGATGATGCCCATGATGTCGGCTTCCTTCATGATCAGAAGGTCTTCGCCGTTGATCTTGACTTCGGTGCCCGACCACTTGCCGAACAGAACGCGGTCGCCAGCCTTGACGTCGAGGGCAACGACCTTGCCGCTTTCGTCACGGGCGCCCGAACCGACGGCGACGATTTCGCCTTCCTGCGGCTTTTCCTTGGCGGTGTCCGGAATGATGATGCCGCCCTTGGTCTTCTCTTCAGACTCAACGCGGCGAACGACGACGCGGTCGTGCAGCGGGCGGAAGTTGGTGCTTGCCATTAGTCTAATCCCTCGATCAAATGACATTACGGATCGCTGATCGACCCGATGGATGGGTGTTAGCACTCTCATTTATCGAGTGCTAGCGATGCCGAGATAAGCTTGGGTATGGGGTGAGTCAAGGATCGGCGCCTAGATTTTTTGCTGACGGCAGGTGCCCTGGACGGGCGCGGCAGGCGCGGGCACAGGCAGCCTAGCCCCATTCTTGGCGAAATGTGGGCGATCGCGTCGATGAGTGGCATGGGCGGGATTTTGACGGTTGATAACCACGACAATGTGCTTCTGCGCGGCGGGCCGCACCTGCAGTGCATTTTTCCTGGTTCTCGAGACCGCCGGAATCCTTGGGAGGGTGCGCCTTTTTCGGGAGACGAGACTTGTAATCTCCTGCCTTCCTTGCCATGCAAGCCGGAAACCGTGTTTGCAGGAAGCCAGGATGGCCGCAAGGATCAACAGTTTTCGCGAAATCGCCAAGCGCTACGATGTCGTTTTATGTGACGTCTGGGGCGTGCTTCACAACGGCGTGCAGGCTTTCGCCTCCGCCTGTGAAGCATTGGCCGAGGCGCGCGCCGCCGGACTGACCGTCGTGCTCATCACCAATTCGCCGCGCCCGAGCCCGATGGTGAAGGTGCAGATCCGCAGTCTCGGCGTGCCCGACGAAGCCTATGACCGGATCGTCACTTCGGGCGACGTGACCCGGGCGCTGATCGCTGCCGCCGACAAGAAGATCTTCTTCATCGGCGCCGAGCGCGACCTGCCCCTGCTCGAGGGGCTGGGGACGCAGATCGTTTCCTCGGAAGATGCCGAGACGGTCGTCTGCGCCGGCTTCTATGACGACGAGACCGAAACGCCCGAGCATTACCGCGCGACCCTGACGGGCCTTGCCAAGCGCAAGATCCCGTTCATCTGCGCCAACCCGGACCTCGTCGTCGAGCGTGGTCACCGGCTGATCCCCTGCGCCGGTGCGATTGCCAAGCTTTACGAAGAGCTGGGTGGCGAGGCGCGCATCGCCGGCAAACCCTATATCGCGATCTATCGCGCCGCCCTGGGCGAGGCGAAGGCCGCACGCGGAGCGATTGACCTGACCCGTGTCATCGCCGTCGGCGACGGCATGCCGACTGACGTCAAGGGCGCGCAGGACGCGGGCCTGGATCTGCTCTATATCAGCGCCGGTATCCACGCCCAGGAATACATGAACGAAAGCCGGACCGACGAGGCGAAGCTTGCCGCCTTCCTCAAGAAGGAGGGCGCCTCGCCGAAATACTGGATGCCACGGCTCGCCTGACGGGAAGACGGAGATGACGGTTTTTCATCGCAACGAGACCCGTGATCCGCTTCCGGAGCACTTGCGCGGCGGTGTCGTCGCCATCGGCAATTTCGATGGCGTTCACCGCGGCCACCAGTCGGTCCTTAACCGGGCGCTGGAGGAGGCCAAGTCGCGCGGCGTGCCGGCGCTCGTGCTCACCTTCGAGCCGCATCCGCGAACCGTTTTTCGCCCGGACACTCCAGTCTTCCGGCTGACGCCGGCGCCGCTGAAGGCCCGCATCCTCGAAGGCATGGGCTTCGGCGCCGTCATCGAATATCCCTTCGACCGTACCTTCTCTCAGCTTTCCGCCTCGGATTTCATCCACCGCATCCTGCTTGAATGGCTGCATGCCTCGCATGTGGTGACCGGTTTCGACTTTCATTTCGGCAAGGGCCGCGAAGGCGGGCCTGCCTTTCTGATGGCGGCAGGCGGCGACAACGGGTTTGGTGTGACGCTGGTCGATGCCTTCCGTGATGAAAATGCATCCGTCATCTCGTCGAGCTATGTCCGCGCGCTGCTCGGCGAAGGCGATGTCGCCCAGGCCGCGGGCATGCTCGGCTACCGTTATCTCGTCGAAGCCGAGGTGATCGGCGGCAAGAAGCTCGGTCGCGAACTCGGTTTCCCCACCGCCAACATGCGGCTTGCACCCGAGGTGGAACTCCGACCCGGCATCTACGCCGTGCGCTTCCGTCGTCCCGACGGCTCGCTTTACGACGGGGTCGCCAGTTTCGGGCGCCGGCCGACGGTCGACAGCGACGGCGAACCGCTGCTCGAGACCTTCGTCTTCGACTTCTCCGGCGATCTCTATGGCGAAGTCTGCGCCGTGACTTTCTTCGGTCACCTGCGCGACGAATTGAAATTCGATGGCCTCGATCCGCTGGTGGCGCAGATCCGGCAGGACGAGGCCGAGGCCCGCGCGCTGCTTTCCGGCGTCACGCCACTCGGTGACATCGACCGCAAGCTCAACTTCGCCCGATAAAAGATTTCGGTCTTCGCGCGGCGGCGGACCTTTTCAAAAGGCCGAAAACGCCTTAAACAACCGGCCACCATGACCCGGCACCGTCGATTGATCATCGATCAGCGAATTATTGGCCCGGCCTTCCGCGTGCTGTGATCAGCCGGAAGGTCCGGGATTTCGGCGTTTCCGACGCCCCAGTCATCTCTCGATACCGAGCCTATTTCGTATGCGCGGCCGTTCGCGCGAAGAAGCGATTGCAAAAACCATGACCGACACCGCTGAAAAGATCGACTACTCCTCGACCCTCTACCTGCCGCAGACGGAATTTCCGATGCGCGCGGGCCTGCCGCAGAAGGAGCCGGAAACGGTGGCCCGCTGGCAGAAGATGGGCCTCTACAAGAAGCTGCGCGCATCGGCTGCCGGCCGCGACAAGTTCGTGCTGCACGACGGCCCGCCCTATGCCAACGGCAACATCCACATCGGCCACGCGCTGAACAAGATCCTCAAGGACGTCATCAACCGCTCGTTCCAGATGCGCGGTTTCGACGCCAACTACGTGCCCGGCTGGGACTGCCACGGTCTGCCGATCGAGTGGAAGATCGAGGAGAAGTACCGCGAGAAGGGCCAGAACAAGGACGAGGTTCCGGTCAACGAATTCCGTCGGGAATGCCGCGATTTCGCCGCCGGCTGGATCCAGGTCCAGGCCGAGGAGTTCAAACGTCTCGGCATCGAGGGCGACTTCGACAATCCCTACACGACGATGAACTTCCACGCCGAAGCGCGCATCGCCGGTGAGCTGATGAAGATCGCCAAGCTCGGCCAGCTCTATCGGGGCTCGAAGCCTGTCATGTGGTCGGTCGTCGAGCGCACGGCACTTGCCGAAGCCGAAGTCGAATACGCCGATGTCGAAAGCGACATGATCTGGGTGAAGTTCCCGGTCACCGAAGGTCCCGACAGCCTTGCCGGCACCTTCGTCGTGATCTGGACGACCACGCCCTGGACCATCCCCGGCAACCGCGCCATCGCCTACTCGTCGCGTTATGCCTATGGCCTCTACGAAGTGGCGACCGCCGAGAACGATTTCGGCCCCCAGCCGGGCGAGAAGCTGATCTTTGCCAAGCGCCTGGCCGATGAGTCTGCCGCCAAGGCGAAGCTCACCTTCAACTTCGTTCGCGACCTCGAGGCCGATGAACTGTCGTCCGTGACCTGCGCCCATCCGCTGCACGGTCTGGGCGGCGGCTACGCCTTCAAGGTGCCGCTGCTCGACGGCGACCACGTGACCGACGATGCCGGCACCGGCTTCGTGCACACGGCCCCGAGCCACGGCCGCGAGGACTTTGATGCCTGGATGGACAATGCCCGCGCGCTCGAAGCCCGCGGCATCTCCTCGGCGATCCCGTTCACGGTCGACGACGCCGGATACTTCACCGCTGACGCCCATGGTTTCGGCCCGGACGCCGAAGGTGGCGCCGGCCGCGTCATCGACGACAAGGGCAAGAAGGGCGACGCCAACGATCGCGTCATCAAGGCGCTGATCGCCCGTCACGCGCTCTTCGCTCGCGGTCGCCTCAAGCATTCCTATCCGCATTCCTGGCGCTCGAAGAAGCCGGTGATCTTCCGCAACACGCCGCAATGGTTCGTCTACATGGACAAGGCCTTCGGTGATGGCACGACCCTGCGATCGCGCGCGCTGTCTGCCATCGACGACACCCGCTTCGTTCCGGGCGCCGGCCAGAACCGCCTGCGTGCGATGATCGAAGGCCGTCCGGACTGGGTGCTCTCGCGCCAGCGTGCCTGGGGCGTTCCGATCGCGATCTTTGCCGACGATCAGGGCGAGATCCTGATCGACGAGGCCGTCAACGCTCGCATCCTCGACGCTTTCGAACAGGAAGGTGCCGATGCCTGGTTCACCGAAGGCGCCAAGGATCGCTTCCTCGGCAACGACCACGATCATGCCAAGTGGCATCAGGTCATGGACATCCTCGACGTGTGGTTCGACAGCGGTTCGACCCATACCTTCACGCTCGAAGACCGTCCGGACCTGAAGTGGCCGGCCGACGTCTATCTCGAAGGTTCGGACCAGCATCGCGGCTGGTTCCATTCCTCGCTGCTCGAGGCCTGCGCCACGCGCGGCCGCGCACCCTACAACGCCGTTGTCACCCATGGTTTCACCATGGATGAGAAGGGCGAGAAGATGTCGAAGTCGAAGGGCAACACCGTCACCCCGCAAGAGGTGATGAAGGATGCCGGCGCCGACATCCTGCGCCTGTGGGTGATGACGACGGATTATTGGGAAGATCAGCGCCTCGGCAAGACGATCATCCAGACAAACATCGACGCCTATCGCAAGCTGCGCAACACGATCCGCTGGATGCTCGGCACGCTCGCCCACGACAACGGCGAGGAAATTGCCTATGCCGAGATGCCGGAACTCGAAAAGCTGATGCTGCATCGCCTGGCCGAACTCGACCAGGTCGTGCGCGAAGGCTACGACGCCTTCGACTTCAAGAAGATCGCCCGTTCGCTGATCGATTTCTCGAACGTCGAGCTCTCGGCCTTCTATTTCGACGTTCGCAAGGATGCGCTCTACTGCGACGCGCCGTCGAGCCTGCGCCGCCGTGCGGCACTCGCCGTTATCCGCAAGCTCTTCGATTGCCTCGTGCTGTGGCTGGCGCCGATGCTGCCGTTTACGACCGAAGAGGCCTGGCTGTCGCGCAAGCCCGATGCGGTCTCGGTGCACCTCGAACAGTTCCCGGCGATCCCGGCGGAATGGAAGAACGATGCGCTCGAAGCCAAGTGGGAGAAGATCCGTGCGGTCCGCACCGTCGTCACCGGCGCGCTCGAGATCGAACGCAAGGACAAGCGCATCGGCTCGTCGCTGGAAGCCGCACCGGTCGTCCACGTCGCCGATCCGGAGCTGTTGAAGGCGCTGGAAGGCCAGGACTTCGCCGAGATCTGCATCACCTCGGGGATCACTGTCGAGACCACCGAAGGTCCGGCCGACGCGTTCCGGCTGGCTGACGTGGCCAAGGTCAGCGTCGTGCCGAAGCTTGCCGAAGGCCAGAAATGCGCTCGCTCCTGGCGGATCACGACCGATGTCGGTTCTGACGCACTCTACCCGGACGTGTCCGCCCGGGATGCCGCTGCCTTGCGCGAGCTTGGTTTCAAGGCTTAACGCATTGTTACCGGATGAATTGCACTCCTTGCGTTCATCCGGTAAAACCTGCCCGAAATTTGGCGGATTTCTCCGCCATGGGCGCTTGAGTGGCCGCGCTGACTGGTGGCCGGCTGGAAGGAATCTCATGGAAATGACGCGAGAGTTGCGAGTGTTTGCCAGCGTGGCCGCCATTTTGACGAGCGGCCTGGTGCTTACGGGCTGCATCGGCGGCCCGACCTACGGCACGGACAAGACCGCCGGCGAACAGCTCATGGACGACCTCGGCAGCGTCGCAAGCTTCGGCCCGCCGAAGCGGGATCCGGTCAAGTACCAGCCGCGTCCGGGTCTCGTCCTGCCGCCGTCGGCCCAGCAGGCCTCGCTCGTCGAGCCGCAGAAGTCGCTCGCCAGCCGCGAGGGGAACCCGGAATGGGTCGAGTCTCCGGAAGAGGTGCGCAACCGCCTGCGTGAAGAGGCCGACGCCAACAAGAACAACCCGAACTATGTCTCGCCGCTTGCCAAGGCAAGCGCCAACGGTCGCCGGCTCTCTGCAAAGGAGCAGCAGGAGGCCTATCGTGAAGGGCGCAAGATCGAGATGGGCGCCTATTCCGACAAGCGCCGCTTCCTGAGCGATCCGCCGCTCGATTACCGCCGCCTGCCCGAGGGTACCGAGACCGATCTCGGCGAGCCGGAGAAGGACAAGGAGCGCCGCCGCAAGAAGGAGGCGCAGATCAAGAATACCGGCTCCAAGTGGTATTGGCCCTTCTAAACCCGTTTTCGCCGTTCCCTTGAACGGCGAAATGCCTCTCTCCCTTGGATCTATGCAGTTCCGGTCGAAAGCGCGTTTGCTTGGCTGCTGGAACTGCTTGAGAAGCGCCTGAGCCATGACCATCAGCATTCGCGACGCGCGCCCGGAAGACGCCGAAACCATTCTGCGCTTCATCACCGAACTTGCCATCTACGAGAAGGAGCCCGACGCCGTCGAGGCGACGGTCGAGATGCTGCAGGCCTCGCTCTTCGGTCCCGGTGCGATCACCCGCGCGGTGATCTGCGAGAAGGATGGCAAGCCGGCTGGTTTTGCCATGTGGTTCTACAACTATTCCACCTGGCAGGCGCGCAAGGGTCTTTACCTCGAGGATCTTTACGTCACGCCGGATTGCCGCGGCTCGGGCGCCGGCAAGATGCTCTTGAAGCATCTGGCAAAGATTGCCGTCGAGGAGGGCTGCGGCCGCTTCGAATGGAGTGTGCTCGACTGGAACGAACCGGCGATCCGCGTCTACGAATCGGTCGGCGCAGAGGCGATGTCCGAGTGGACGCGCTACCGCCTTTCGGGTGTCGCGCTCGAAAGCTTCGCCGCCGACTGAAGACGTTAAGGGGGCTCACCGCTTGCCGGCAAAGAAATCCCTGAGGATATCGGCGGCTTCCCGCTCGGCGAGGCCCGAATAGACATCGGGCGCATGGTGGCAGGTGGGCGAGCCGAAGAAGCGCACACCGCTGTCGACCGCGCCGCCCTTCGGGTCGTCGGCGCCGTAATAGAGGCGACGGATGCGCGCGAATGAAATCGCCGCCGCGCACATGGTGCAGGGTTCGAGCGTGACGTAGAGATCGGCGCCGGTCAGCCTTTCGTCCTCGAGGACGGCGGCAGCCTCGCGGATGGCGACGATCTCCGCATGGGCGGTCACGTCGTTGAGCTCGCGGGTGCGATTGCCGGCGCGCGAGATGATACGGCCGTCGAAAACCACCACGGCGCCGATCGGCACTTCGCCGCGTTCGGCAGCCTTGCGGGCCTCTTCAAGGGCCGCATCCATGAAGCGTGTCGTCTCAGCCATCGCTCAAACAATAATTTCTCTTAACCCACGGGCCGCGACCTGATAGGACAGCCGCAAAAGGCAGGCAACACAAATGACATCCAAAGACAAGCCCACGCGGCCTGGCGGCAAGTCCGCTGGCCGGGACAAGAAACCGCATTTCGCCGACAAGAAGGGCGCTGCGCCGAAAAAGGCTGCAGGAGCCAAGGCTTCCGGCCCGAAGTCTTTCGGTGCCAAGGGCCCCGGCAGGAGCTTCGACGCAAAGACGTCTGATCCCAAGGCCGGCGCTTCGCGTCCGGCCCGGGAGCGCCCGGCAGCGGCTGCAGCGGCCGCCGACGAGCCGAAGCGTATCTCGAAGATCCTGGCGCGCGCCGGCGTTGCCTCGCGTCGCGACGTCGAGCGCATGATCATGGAAGGCCGCATCAGGCTCAACGGTGTCATCCTCGACACGCCCGTGGTCAACGCGACGCTCGCCGATGCGATCGAGGTCGATGGCCAGCCGATCCGCGGTATCGAGCGCACGCGCCTCTGGCTCTATCACAAGCCGGCCGGTCTGGTGACCACCAATGCCGACCCGGAGGGCCGTCCGACCGTATTCGAGAACCTGCCGGACGAGCTGCCGCGGGTTCTGTCGATCGGCCGCCTCGACATCAACACCGAGGGCCTGCTGCTCCTCACCAATGACGGCGGCCTTGCCCGCGTGCTCGAACTGCCGTCGACCGGCTGGCTGCGCCGTTACCGCGTGCGCGCCCATGGCGAGATCGATCAGGAAGCGCTCGACAAGCTGAAGGACGGCATCGCCGTCGACGGCGTGCTGTACGGCGCCATCGAAGCGACGCTCGACCGCGTCCAGGGCTCGAACGTCTGGATCACGATGGGGCTTCGCGAAGGCAAGAACCGCGAAATCAAGAACGTGCTTGGCGCGCTCGGCCTCGACGTCAACCGCCTGATCCGCATCTCCTACGGCCCGTTCCAGCTCGGCGAACTGCCGGAGGGACACGTCCAGGAAATTCGCGGACGCACGCTGCGCGACCAATTGGGACCGCGCCTGATTGAGGACGCCAAGGCGAACTTCGACGCGCCGCTTTACAATGATCAGGCGGCGACCGTTGCCGGTGAGGCTGAAGACGACGCCGCCGACACGCGCAGGCCGGAGCGCAACAACCGCTGGGAAAAGCCGGAGGACAAGCGCGAGCGTGCCCTTTCTCGTCTGGACACCCGTCGTGACGACCGCCGCGACGGTGGTGGTCGTGGCAAGGATGGTGCCCGCGGCAAGGGTGGCCCGCGCGAAGACCGCGACGCCAAGTTCGAGGATCGGCCGAAGCGCGCGCCGGCTCAGCGCGCCCGCACGGCCAATGTCTGGATGGCGCCGGGCGCCCGCCCGCTCGCCGAAAAGAAGCCGAAGTCCGTTGATGGCGATGCCACCGAGAAGTCCGCCCGTCGCGAGCGTCCGGAAAGCGCGCCGAAGTCCAAGCGCTACGGCCGCAACAAGGATGGTCTGGCGACGAAGACGACCGGCAAGTTCGACCCGGACCGCAAGGGTGGCCCGCACAGAGACTTCGACCGCGCCGATCGTCCGGCGTCTGCCGCGCCGGTCAAGCGTCGCGACGACGAGGGTGAATGGATCAGCGCCAGCGAGCCTGCCCGTCGCGGCAAGGACGAGGGCCGCGATGGCGGCTTTGGCCGGCGCAAGTCGGGCGACGCGGGTGACCGCAGGTCGCGCGATCACGGTGACCGTCCTGCGCGCCGTGACGGCGGCGACCGTCCCCGTTCTGAAGGCGGACCGCGCAGCTATTCCGACAAGCCGAGGGCGCCACGCGCCGACGGTGATCGTCCGCAGCGTCGCGAAGGCGGTGAGCGTTCGTTCAGTGACCGTCCGGCTCGCAGCGACGGCGGTGATCGCCGGTTCGACAAGCCGCGGGCTCCACGCGCTGACGGTGACCGTCCGCCGCGTCGCGAAGGTGGCGACCGTCCGTTTGGCGACAAGCCTCGCGGCAAGTCGTTCGGCGGCAAGCCCTCGGGCGGAAAATCCTTCGGTGAACGCTCCGGCGGTCCGCGCGGCGGTAAGCCTGGTGGCGGCAAGCCCGGCGGTGGACGCCCCGGCGGTCCTGGTCGCTCCGGCGGCGGGCGCCCGGCTGGCGGCGGCAAGCCGCGCGGCAGAGGAAACTAAGCGGTCGTGCGGATCGTCGGCGGAGAGTTTCGGGGTCGCAGCCTGGCGAACCCCAAGTCCAACGATATCCGGCCGACCACGGACCGGACGCGCGAAAGCCTGTTCAACATTTTGAGCCATTCCTATCCGGACGCGCTCGACGGCACGCGTGTGCTCGACCTTTTCGCGGGCACCGGCGCCGTCGGCTTCGAGGCGCTGTCGCGCGGGTGCCGGCATGCGCTCTTTGTCGAGCAGGGCGTCGAGGGCAGGGGCCTGATCCAGACCAACGTCGAGACGCTCGGCCTGCAGGGCCGGGCCAAGGTCTTCCGGCGCGACGCCACCAGCCTTGGCGGCGTCGGTACGATGGAGCCGTTTCATCTCGTCTTCGCCGATCCGCCCTACGCCAAGGGGCTGGGCGAAAAGGCCTTGGAGTCGGCTGCCATCGGCAACTGGCTGGTGCCCGGCGCCCTGGTGATCCTCGAAGAGCGGGCAGATGTCCAGCCGGCGCCGGTCGCCGTCTTCGAAAACCTCGACGTCAGGGTGTTCGGCGACACGCGCATGCATTTCTATCGGTTTCGCGGAGCCTGATGCCGTAATTTCGGTTGAGTTGACGGGATAGGCTCAGCCGGACAACGCCATTTTCTCAACCCGCCCAGCGCGGAGGCATGCCGATGAAGCAGGATCTTTCGATGACGCATGGATCGGCGGAAGCCTCGGCGCGGCGCACCGTCGCGCTGGCGCTTGGCGGTGGCGGCGCCCGCGGTCTTGCGCATATCCACGTCATCGAGGCGCTGGATGAACTCGGCATTCGGCCGGTCGCGATCGCGGGCTCGTCGATCGGCGCGATCATGGGCGCAGGCATGGCGGCGGGTTTGCGCGGCGAAGAGATCCGGGCCCATACGCTTTCCACCGTCGGCCACCGGCGCGAAGTGGTCAACCGCCTGTGGCAATTGCGGCCGTCGAGCCTTTCCGAAGCGATGGCGAGCGGCTTCCGCTTCGGCCAGTTCAATGTCGAGCGGGTGCTCAAGGCCTTCCTGCCCGAGGCCATCCCGCAAAAATTCTCCGACCTCGAAATCCCGCTGAAAGTAGTCGCCACCGACTATTACGGTCAGACGGAGAAGATCTGCGAGAAGGGCGACCTCCGCAAGGCCCTGGCTGCGTCTGCGGCGCTGCCGGCGATCTTCACGCCGGTCCGGATCGACGGGCGGGTCATGATCGACGGCGGCATCTATAATCCCATTCCCTTCGATCACCTGCGCGGCCTTGCCGATATCGTCATTGCGGTCGATGTCGTCGGCGGGCCGGATGGCGACGGCAAGGCGATCCCGAGCCGGATCGACAGCCTGTTCGGCGCGAGCCAGCTGATGATGCAGTCGATCATCGCCATGAAGCTGAAGGAGGGGGCGCCGGACATCCTGTTGCGTCCCGATGTCGGCCGCTACCGCGTGATGGATTTCCTGCGCGCCCAGGACGTGCTGAACGCAACGGCTGCGATCAAGGACGAACTCAAGCGCGCACTCGAAGAGCGGATGACAGCGCCAAGGCTCACCTGAACCTTGGCGTTGAAGCTTCGCGCCTGAACAACCTTGGCAATGACGGCGCGTGCCGTCGCAGCGTGAGCGGTTAGGCGCTTTCGCGCTCGTCCGCGGGAAGGCCCGGGAGGATCCGTTCGCCGGTCTCTTGCGAATGGTCGACCTCGCGCTTCGGCTTGACCAGCGGCTCCGGACGCACAGGCCGCGAGTGCAGCATGTCGCGGCCGGCGGTGATGCCCTCGGCCTCCTGCAGCACGAGGCGCGCCTCGTCGCGCTTGCGGATGTCGTCCATGATCGCGATCGCCTCGTCGTCGCCGACCCCAAGTGCCTCCAGCGTCTTGCGGCCGAAGAGCAGGCCGGACTCGAAGGTCTCGCGCAGCTCGTAGTCGACACCCTTGGCGCGCAGTTCCAGCGTGTGCAGACGATCGTAGGAGCGGGCGTAGATGCGTGCATTCGGATATTCGGATTGCACGAGATCGATGATGTGGTCGGTCGTTTCCTTCTTCTGGGTGCAGACGGCGACGATCTTGGCCCGTTCGATGCCGGCGGCGCGCAGCACGTCGAGACGGTTGCCGTCGCCGAAGTAAATCCGGAAGCCGAAGGTCGCGGCCTGGCGCACGCGCGCGGCGGAATGATCGATGATCGTCACATCGCGACCGCCGGCAAGCAGGATCTGGGCGGCGATCTGGCCGAAGCGGGAGAAGCCGATCATCAGCACATCGGCATTGGCGCCGTCGAAGTCTTCTTCGATCTCTTCGTCCATCTCGTCCTGCTCGCGCATCAATTTCGGCGCGAGCATTGAGGCAAGGGGCGTCAGCGCCATCGACAGGGTCACGATCGCGACCAGCAGCGAGGCGTTGCCGTCCGAGAAGACGCCGGCGCTTGCCGCCGCCGTGAACAGCACGAAGCCGAACTCGCCGCCCTGCGGCAAAAGCAGGCTGATGCGCACGGCATCATTGTGATGTGATCCGGTGAAGCGGCAGAGCCAATAGAGAACCAGGCTCTTCAGGGCCATCAGCAACGGCACCGCAACGATGATCAGCTGGTAGCGCTCGACGATGACGCCAAGCTCCAACGACAGGCCGACGGCCATGAAAAACAGCGCCTGCAGGATGCCGCGGAAAGGCTCGATATCCGCTTCGAGCTCGTGCCGGTAGGACGATTCCGCCAGCAGAACGCCGGCCAGGAAAGCGCCCATCGCCATGGACAGGCCGGCGAGCTGCATCATGGTCGCCGCTCCCATGACGATGAGCAGTGCCGCAGCTATCATCACGTCGCGGGCGCCGGTGCGGGCGATGATCTGGAACAGCGGGTTCACAAGGTAGCGGCCCGCCGCAAAGAGCACGACGATCGCGGTGGTGGCGATGGCGAAGTCTTCGAGCGGCGGCGTGGTGTCCTCCGGCGCCTGCAGGGCCATCAGCGGGATGAGGGCCAGCAGCGGCACGATGGCGAGATCCTGAAGCAGGAGGATCGAAAAGGCCCTCTGCCCGTAGCGCGTGTTGCGGTCGTTGCTCTCGTCGAGGATCTGCATGGCAAAAGCCGTGGAGGACAGCGACAGGCCGAAGCCGGCGATGATGCTGCCGCCGTGCCCGAGAAGCCCCAGCGCATAGATGGCGTAGGAAAGCAGGATGCCGGAGATCAGCACCTGCGCCGTGCCGAGGCCGAAGATGTCGCGCCGCATCTGCCAGAGGCGCGAAGGCTTGAGTTCGAGCCCGATGATGAAGAGCAGGAAGACGACGCCGAGTTCCGAGACGTGCAGGATCTGCTCGCCTTCGGTGATGCTTTGGGCGACAGGTCCGATCAGCACGCCGGCCGAAAGGTAGCCGAGGATCGTGCCGAGCCCGAGCCGCTTGAAGATGGGAGCGGCGATCACTGCGCCACCGAGCAGCATCAGGGCCTGGGAATAGATGATCGGTGTCGTTGCCATGCCTCAGGCTTTCACTGTTGCTGAACCCGGCCCCCAAGCGGAGCTTTCGAGAGCGCTTCATTTGCGGTGTTTGAGCGGGAATCGGGTCGATGCCCTTGATGCCTGCTTCGCCGCACAATAAATGGGGCAGGAATGAAAGGCCACACCATGTCAGACACGATCGATTCTGCCGACCTCGAAAAACGCGCATCCGAACTCGTGGACCTCGCCCGCAAGGCCGGCGCCGATGCGGCGGACGCGGTGGTGGTGCGCGGGCGCTCCCGCTCCGTCTCCGTCCGCCTCGGCAAGGTTGAAGCGACGGAAGCCTCCGAAAGCGACGACTTTTCGCTCCGTGTTTTTGTCGGACGGCGTGTCGCCAGCGTTTCGGCCAATCCGGGTTTTGACCTGAAGCTGCTCGCGGAGCGCGCGGTTGCCATGGCCAAGGCTTCGCCGGAGGATCCCTTCGCCGCGCTGGCGGACGCCGACCGGCTGGCGAAGTCCTATCCGGACCTCGACCTTTTCGACGCCACGGCGGTTTCCACTGAAACCCTGACCGAGGCAGCGCTTGCCGCCGAAGAGGCGGCACTCGCGGTCTCGGGCGTTACCAATTCCAGCGGCGCTGGGGCATCGGCCGGCATGGGCGGGCTGGTACTTGTCACCTCGCATGGCTTTTCCGGCTCCTACATGGCCACCCGCTTTGGCCGCTCCGTCAGCGCGATTGCCGGCGAGGGCACCAAGATGGAGCGCGACTACGATTATGATAGCCGCCTCTTCTTTGCCGACCTGCGCGACGCCGACGAAATCGGCCGCCTGGCCGGCGAGCGCGCGGTCGCCCGCATCAATCCGCGCCAGGTGCCGACCGCCAAGAATGTCACCGTCGTCTTCGATCCACGCATAGCCCGCGGCTTCGTCGGCCATCTGGCCGGCGCAATCAATGGCGCGGCTGTCGCCCGCAAGACGAGTTTCCTGCGCGACATGATGGGCAAGCAGATCCTGAAGTCGGGTCTTTCCGTGACCGACGACCCGCTGATCGTGCGTGGCTCCTCTTCGCGTCCCTTTGACGGCGAAGGGGTCAGCGGCGAGAAACTGGCGATGGTCGAAGATGGTGTGCTGAACCACTGGTTCCTGTCCACATCGGCAGCGCTCGAACTCGGGCTTCAGACCAACGGCCGCGGCGTGCGCGGCGGTCCGACCGTCAATCCGTCCTCGACCAATCTGGCGCTCGAGCCGGGATCGATCTCGCGGGACGATCTCATCCGCGGGGTTGGCACCGGCTTCTACGTCACCGAACTGATCGGCCAGGGCGTCAATATGGTGACCGGCGAATACAGCCGCGGCGCCTCCGGCTTCTGGATCGAGAACGGCGAGCTGACCTTTGCCGTCTCTGAAGTCACGATCGCGTCCAATCTCAAAGACATGTTCATGGCGCTGACGCCGGCAGACGACATCGACCGCAAGTTCGGCGTCGCGGCGCCGACGCTCGCCATCGAGGGCATGACGCTCGCCGGCCTCTGACAAGGCCGCTGGAAAAGCAGGCGCGGGAAGCCCGCGCCGATCCCGCCTTCCGGACAAGGGAGAGGCGGGCTGACGGGGTTTTGAATGTCTGACACAGCACCACCGGGCGCGGACTGGAAGCCGGATCTCGACGTGATCCGTGCCGCGGCGGTTGTCGCCGGCGAAACCGCGCTCGGCTATTTCCGCAAGGCGCCCGACGTCCGCTGGAAGAACGAAGGCCGCTCGCCGGTAAGCGAGGCGGATCTTGCCGCAAACGATGTGCTGAAGACGCGCTTGCTTGCGGCCCGGCCCGATTACGGCTGGCTGTCGGAGGAGACGGACGACGATCTGAGCCGGCTGTCGCGCGAAACGGTCTTCGTCGTCGATCCGATCGACGGCACGCGGGCTTTCATCGCCGGCAAGGAACTCTGGTGCGTCAGCGTCGCCGTCGTGCATCGCGGCCAGCCCGTTGCCGGCGTGCTCTATGCCCCGGCGCTCGATGAACTCTTCGAGGCGGTCGCAGGCGGCAGTGCGCTGAAAAACGGTGCCCAAATCTCGGTGCGCGAGGCAAAACCCGGGGAAACACTGCATCTGGCGGCTGCCGAGGACACGATCGGCAAGCTTCCGGCGCCCTATCGCAGCGCCGTTACCCGTATCCCGCATGTGCCGTCGCTTGCCTATCGGTTGGCCATGGTTGCCGACGGGCGGATCGACGGAACGCTGGTGAAGAAGAACTCCCACGACTGGGACCTGGCTGCAGCAGATCTCATTCTAGCGAGCGCCGGCGGCGCGCTGGCCGATCTCGATGCGCAGCCGCTCTCTTACAATCGATCCACTGTCGTTCACGGGGTTCTCTGCGCGGCGGCAAAGCCGCTCTTGCCGGGCCTGATCGCCGCATCGCGGTCCATGGAGCCCCATTGACCTTTGAGGCTGAATGCCTCAAATCAACGCCCACACCCAACAAGAATAAATGGAAGTCCGATGGCTCACGACACCGAGAAAAAACAACGTCTGCACCTCGTCTTCGGCGGCGAACTCACCACGCTGACTGACGTACATTTCCGCGACCTGGACAAGCTCGATATCGTCGGCATCTACCCGGACTACGACAGCGCCCTGACTGCTTGGAAATCCAAGGCGCAGATGACCGTCGACAACGCTCACATGCGTTACTTCATCGTCCACATGCACCGTCTGCTCGACCCGGAAAACGGCTGATGCCGATGAGGTCGGGATGCGCGGTGTTTACCCGCATGCCAGTCGCCCTTAAGTCTCTCCGGGCCGGAACGGCCGGGGAAGGTGGCCTGTCATGAGCAGCTTTCGCGCGCGCCTGGCGCTGTCCAGCTACCGCTGGATCGGCTCGGCCATCTATCCTCTCGTCTGGTCCTACCTTGCCATTCGCGCGGCGAAGGGCAAGGAGGATCCGGCGCGCCGCCGTGAGCGCTATGGCCATGCCAGCGAGCCGCGGCCGCAAGGCCCTCTCGTCTGGTTCCACGCGGCAAGCGTCGGCGAAACCAACGCCGTCATCCCGATGATCAAGGAAATCAGGCGGCGCGGCATCCACGTCGTGCTGACGACCGGGACGATGACCTCGGCGCGTGTCGTGGCCGAGCGCCTGGGGTCGACGGTGATCCACCAGTATGTCCCGCTCGATTTCAAGCCGGCCGTCAGCCGGTTTCTCAACTATTGGGAGCCGGATCTGGCGATCATCGCCGAATCCGAGATCTGGCCGATGACGATCCTGGAACTCGGCCGTCGCCATATTCCGCAGGTTCTGGTCAATGGGCGCATGTCCGACCGGACCTTCGCGCGCTGGAAGCGCCGACCGGCGCTCGCCGATGCGCTGTTCGAGAATCTCGCGCTCGTCATTGCCCAGTCCGATGTCGATGCGGAGCGCTTCCGCACGCTCGGTGCGCTGCCGGTCATGGTGTCGGGCAATCTCAAGGTCGACACCGACGCGCCGCCACACGATCCGCAGGCGCTGAAGGAGTATCGCCAGCAGATCGGCGCCCGCAAGACCTGGGCGGCGATCTCGACCTTCGACGGCGAGGAGGCGGCCGCCGGCGTCGTGCACCGTGCGCTCAAGGAGCGAACCGGCCTTCTGACGATCATCGTTCCGCGTCATCCCGATCGCAGCGACGCCATCGAGGCGGCGCTGACGGCCAAGGGGCTGAAGGTCGCCCGGCGCACGCGCCGCGATCCGCTGACGTCCGACGTCGATATCTTCCTCGGCGACACGATCGGCGAAATGGGCCTCTATCTTCGCCTGACCGAGGTCGCCTTCGTCGGCCGGTCGCTGTTTGCCGAGGGTGGTCAGAACCCGCTGGAGCCGGCGATGCTCGGCTGCGCCATTCTTTCCGGCGGCAACGTCCAGAACTTTCGCGAGACCTATCAGACGCTGGCCAAGAACGGCAGCGCCAAGATCGTGCGCGACGTCGAGATGCTGGCCAAGGGCGTTAACTATCTGCTCGCCAACGACGACATGCGTCGCTCGATGATCGATGCCGGCCTCGAAACCGTGCAAGAGATGCGCGGTGCCCTGTCGGCGACGATGAAGGGACTTGAGCCCTATATCAATCCGCTCGTCGTCAAGGCGCGTCTCAACCCGCCGACCGACAACTGATCCAGCAGGAGACGAAGCCTCGTCATGACCGCAGCCAAAGCCATAGCCGGCATCCTGTTCGACAAGGATGGAACCCTGCTCGACTACGCAAAGAGCTGGGTACCGGTGAACTACGAACTGGCGCGGATCGCGGCAAAGGGTGATGAGGCTCTGGCGCGCACGCTGCTTGCAGCCGGCGGCATGGACGCCGACACCGGCCACGTGCTGCCCGACAGCCTGCTTGCCGCCGGCAACACGGTCGAGATCGCGACCGGCTTCGTCGGCGCGGGCGCGCCCTTCACGATTGCCGAACTGACGACCCTGCTTGACGGCCTGTTTGCGCGCTCGGCGGAATATGCGGTGCCGGTGACCGATCTCGGCGCCTTCTTCGCCGGGCTGCACGCCAAAGGTTACCGCCTCGGTGTCGCCTCGAGCGACAACGAGCGTTCGATCCGCGAAACGGCAAAGCGCTTCGGCTTCGAGGATTACCTGCACTATGTGGCGGGCTATGACAGCGGCTACGGCGTCAAGCCGGAGCCGGGCATGGTGCTTGGCTTTTGTGCTGCGACCGGCCTTGAGCCGCGGCAGGTGGTCGTCGTCGGTGACAACAATCACGACATGCACATGGGCCGCAGCGCCGGCGTCGGCATGACGGTCGCCGTCCTGACGGGTACCGGCTCGCGCCAGTCGCTTGCGGCGGCTTCCGACCATTGCCTCTCGGATATCACCGAACTCGAAGCTGTCCTCTAGATCGAGTTGCGGCAGCGGCTTGCCGCGATTGCCTTTAGTTGTGCATCGTGATCGGCCCGGTTCAGCGCCCCTGCCGTGGCCGTATCGGTCTCCATAGCTTGCGTTTTTTCCCGTTCTGACGTTTTTTGTCGCAATCCGCCGGTTTCGACCGGCGAACAAACCGTCCCTCCCGGAAACGGAAGGACCTGAGCGGCCGGGAGGCCACGGAACAAAGATGGTATCGGAAGCGCCGCCATTCTGGTGGACCAAGGCGGATTGGCGTGCGCGCGCGTTGTGGCCGTTCTCATGGGTTTACGGACGGATTGCCGGCATGCGCATGGATCGCGCGCAGCGCGCCTCCGTGCCGGTCCCGGTCATCTGCATCGGCAATTTCACCGTCGGCGGCGCCGGCAAGACGCCGACCTCCATCGCGCTTGCGCGCGTCATCCGCGAAAAGGGGCTGAAGCCCGGATTCCTCAGCCGCGGTTATGGCGGCTCGCTCGACGTGACGACCGTCGTCGATCTGGAACATCATCGCGCCCGCGACGTCGGCGACGAACCGTTGCTTCTGGCGAAGGAGGCCTTGACCGTCGTCTGCCGCCGCCGCGTCGATGGGGCTCGTCGGCTGGTGAAGGAAGGCGTCGACATCATCATCATGGACGACGGTTTCCAGAGCGCGCGGCTGGCCTTCGACTTCGCGCTTTTGGTGATCGATTCCCGCCGCGGCATCGGCAACGGCTATCTGGTGCCGGCGGGCCCGGTGCGGGCGCCACTGTCGAACCAACTCCGCCACGCCACGGCCCTGCTCAAGATCGGTGACGGCACCGAGGCCGACGCCCTGATCCGTCGCGCCGCCCGCGCCGGCAAGCAGATCTACGAAGCCGACGTCATAAGGCACGACGACGGATCGCTAAATGGCGTCAAGGTGCTTGCCTGGGCGGGCATTGCCGATCCGGAGAAGTTTTACCGCACCGTTCGGGAGACGGGCGCCGTCATCGAGGAAACCCGCAGTTTTCCCGACCACCACCATTTCTCCGAGGACGAAATCGCCGATCTGCTCGACCAGGCTGCAACGCTCGGCTGCCAGCTCGTTACCACCGCCAAGGATCTGGTGCGCCTCGAGCCCGGCCACGGCCGCGCCGCCGAACTCGCCGCAGCGAGCAGGGTGATCGAGATCGATGTGCGCTTCGACGACCCGATGGCGCCGAAGAAGATCATCGAGACGGCGCTTGCCGCGGCGCGTGCCCGCAAGCTGCGCGAAGGCGCGGCTAAGTAACGGCGCCCAGCGGGTCGTGGCGCCGGAGTGCCGTTGTTGGTGTCCGGGCTTGATTAGCGGCGCTGGTTGGGCAGCGCGCCTGCGCGCTTTTCCGCCTCGAGCGAGGCTTCCGCGTCGACATAGGGCTCCTGCCGGGCGACGCTCCAGTAACGCAGTTCGTCGACGGGGATGATCTTGCCGGTCATCGCGCAGACCACGTGCGAACCCGCGAGCACGATCTGAAAGTCGCCGTCGAGATAACGGATCTTCGCTTCGCGCGAAGCGCTTCCTTCAAACCGGTTCATCATGCTCGGCGCCTGTTTCCGTCTTCGTTATTGGTTCTCTGGTCTAGCTCGCCGTCCGGAAAAATGCCAGTCGCATTTCGCCAGGCGTGAAGATCAGCTCCGGCCGAACAGCCGTTCGATATCGGAGAGCTTGAGTTCGATATAGGTCGGCCGGCCGTGATTGCACTGGCCGGAGCCGGGTGTCGCCTCCATTTGCCTCAAAAGCGCGTTCATCTCCTCGGTGCGCATGCGTCGTCCCGAGCGCACCGATCCGTGGCAGGCCATGGTCGCGGCGAGATATTCGAGCCGGCTCGTCAGCCCGCTTGCCGTATCCCATTCGGCAAGCTCGTCGGCGAGCTGGCGCACGAGACCGACGGCATCCATTTCGCCGAGCATGGCCGGCGTTTCGCGCACCGCAATCGCGCCCGGGCCGAAGCGCTCGATCGCGAGACCCAGGCGGGAGAACTCCTCCGCATGGGCCATCAACCGGTCGCAATCGTCTTCGGGCAGGTCGACGATCTCCGGGATCAGCAGCGCCTGGGCGGCGACCGGCCGCGAATGCAGCGCCGTACGCATCGCCTCGAACACCAGCCGCTCGTGCGCCGCATGCTGGTCGACGATGACGAGGCCGTCATCGGTCTGGGCGACGATGTAGTTTTCGTGCAGCTGGGCGCGCACGGCGCCGAGCGGGAACGATTGCGGCGGCGGCGGTTGCTGGGCCTCCGGCGCCGGCACGGGCATTTCTCGCTCGAACGGGGTGGCGACACGCGCGGAAGGGGCGGAAAATGCCGCAAAGCTTGCCTGCGGCTGCTCGCCGAGGTGGCGCAGCATGGCGTCGAATTGTGTCGGCCGGGAAGGCGACGTCTCGGCGCTCCAGGGCTGCGGGCGGTAATCGCCAGAGCGGAACGCGTGCATCATGCCGCGTGCGCCCGTCGTTGCGGCGCGGTCGCCGTCGCGCGTCAGCGCTTGACGGATCGCGCCGATGATCAGCCCGCGGATCAGGCCGGGGTCGCGGAAGCGCACGTCAGACTTCGCCGGATGCACGTTGACGTCGACGAGCGCCGGGTCGAGCGTGATCGACAGCACGGCGACCGGATAGCGGCCGCTCGGGATCGTCTCGGAATAGGCGGCACGGATCGCCGACAGCAGCAACTTGTCCTGCACCGGGCGGCCATTGACGAAGACATATTGCTGCAGCGAGTTGCCGCGATTGTAAGTCGGCACGCCGGCAAAGCCGGTCAGTTCGACGTCTTCCCGCGCCGCATCGATCTCGATCGCATTGTCGCGAAAATCCTTGCCGAGCACTTGCGCCATGCGCGCCAGCCGGTCGTCGCCGGTTGCCGGGAATTCGAGTGTCGAGCGGTCGCTGCCGGAGAGCACGAAACGGACCGCCGGAAACGCGATCGCCATGCGGCGCACCACTTCCGAAATGGCCGCCGCTTCCGCCTTCTCGGTCTTCATGAACTTCAGTCGGGCCGGGGTGGCGAAGAACAAATCGCGCACTTCGACGACGGTGCCGGTATTGGCCGGCGAGGGGCGGACCGCCTCGGTTTTGCCGCCGGTAACCGCAATGACCGCGCCTTCGCTGGCGCCGGCCGTGCGCGTCGTGATCGACAGCCGGGCGACCGAGCCGATCGAAGGCAGGGCCTCGCCGCGAAAGCCGAGGGTGCGGATGTCGAAGAGGCTGTCGTCGAGCTTCGACGTGCAGTGCCTTCGGACCGCAAGTTCGAGGTCGCCAGGTGCCATGCCCGAGCCGTTGTCGGTGACCCGCAGCAGCGTCTTGCCGCCGCCGGCGGTCGCGATCTCGATGCGGGTCGCGCCGGCGTCGAGCGCATTCTCGATCAGCTCCTTGGCGGCGCTGGCCGGACGTTCGATCACTTCGCCGGCGGCGATCTGGTTGATGAGGGTTTCTGAAAGCTGCTTGATGGCCATGGCCCATTTTCCGGGATTCGCCGCGGAAACGGAAGAGGGGACGGTATCTCGTCCCCGGTCGCGAGCGCTTGGTGCCGACACCCTTGAAAAATGATCGAGGGTTTAATCGGCCCTTAACACTCTGCTGCGATTTTCCACAACAACCTGAATGATCACGGGTTTTGTCTTTTGAGCCTTGCGGCGTAGCTGGACGCCGCACTCCCGCCGCTCGAAGAGACGCCTGCCAAGGCCACCCCAGCATGTCCCGAAATGAAACCGCCGTTGCAGCGCCGCGCGTCATTATGAAGACGCGGCAGGCCGTTGTGGCACTTTGGATGGCCGCCTGTTCCCCCTGATCTGACGATCCAGGGACACATGCGGTAGGCGAGTGAGGACAGTGCGATGAGCGATGGGGCGCCGAACGGCGCGGACATCAACAGGGTCATTCTTGAGTCGAGTTGCGACGCACTCGGCATCGCTGTGCTTGTCTGCAGCCGGGACGATACCATTCTCTTTGCCAGCCGCACGATGCTGCAATTTTTCCCGGTGCCGGCGGAAGCCCTGATGCCGGGCGCACGGCTCAGGGATTTCCTCGGTGCCGTCTATGACACCGGTGTCCGTCCGGGCACCGTCCCGGAAAACAGCCGCCGACGCACCAACCGCGAGGAATGGATTGCCGAGCACATGGCGCTGCATTGGCGCGAGCGCTACGAGAGCGTAGAGCGTGCCGGCCGCACCCGCTGGGTTTCGATGCGCAAGCGCCGCCTGTCGAGCGGCATGGGCATCCTGTCGATCAGCGACGTCTCTGACCAGAAGAAGCGCGACGAACAGCTTCAGACCGACCTGGAGCGGGTGGAGCTGACCGAGCAGATCCTCGACGCGCAGCCCAATCCCATCTGCGTCAAGGATCGCAATCTCAATTACATCGCAGTCAACAAGGCCTTCTGCCTGATCCATGACCTGGCGCAGGACGCCATCCTCGGCCGCTCAGCCTGGGACCTGGTCGAGAGCGACCTGGCGGAGCGCTTCGAACAGTCCGATCGCACGGTGCTTGAAACCGGCAAGCCGTTTTCGCAGGCCGAGCACATCGTGCGTGCCGACGGCAGCGACCTCTGGGTGCTGACCCGCAAGTACCGCGTCGGCATGCCCGGCCGCCATTTCGTCGTCACCTGCATGAACGACGTGACCGATATTGCCGTCTGGTATCAGGGCGGCGAGGAACCCTCGGGCGAGGTGACCCTGCAGATCCGCGACTACAGCATTTTTGTCGCGGCGCAGAATTTCTACGATCCTTTCCGGGCGCTGAATGTCCAGCAGCTCGTCGAGGCGGGGTCGATGATCGAGACCTTGCCGGCGCGCGGCCTGCGGGTGCTCCTGGCGACCGACGACCGAGCGCTGGAGGAGCGGCTTGTCGCCCGGCTGCGCGGCTCAGGGCTCGACGCCTGCGCCGTTCGCGATGTCGACGAATTGCACGCCTTCTGCGCTGCTGTCGACGAGGCGGGGCTGAAACTCGACATCCTGCTGCTCGACGCGGCTTTCCCCGAGCGGCAGAAGATCGCTGCCGGCTGGCGCGACAGCCCGATCCTCCCGGTGTCCGCCGATCAGGACGGGGCGGCGGTGCTTGCGGAAGTCTTCCGTGTTTGTTCCGAGCGCGCGGGTGCCGCGCTGCAACCGGAATGGTCGCTGTCGTTCGAGGCCGAAGAGATCGCGCCGCCGCCGCCGGCTCCGCAGGTCGACGTGCTCGTTGCCGAGGACAATCAGATCAACCAGTTCGTCTTCACCCAGATCCTCGAGGGGCTCGGCGTTTCGCATCGGATCGCCGCCAACGGTCGCGAGGCCGTCGAACTCTGGCACGAACTGCAACCGGCCCTTGTGCTGATGGATGTGTCGATGCCGGTCATGAACGGCTTCGACGCAACCGTCGCAATCCGGTCGGCTGAAAAGGGACGCGCACAGAAAACTCCGATCATCGGGGTTACCGCCCAGGCCTTGGATATCGACCTGCAGCAATGCAAGGCATGCGGCATGGACGACCACATCATGAAGCCGGTGAGCCCCGATATGATCGAGGCGGTGTTGAGAAAATTCATGCCGTTGAAGGCAGTACGAACGGCAGGTTGAGTAAAAGGCGTGTCAACTCGCTAGAATTGGGGAGGCCAATGGCAAATCTTGGAGCGGCACGATATCGGATTGTTAACCGCCGATTGCGATCGTCTGCCCCGAATTGCCGCTAAAGTGTAGAGCCCCATCCGTATGCCTCGCATCCACCTCGTTGCCCAAGCCCCGGTCGTGTCGGAAAGACACAGCCGGTTTGCGTCGTGGCGCACGCTGGCGGCGGGCTCGATCGCACGCCATCCCTGCCAGATGAGTGGGGGACGGCGATGATGACAGCGGAAACACCTTACCACCGTGTTGGCCGCGAGGCGCCTGCGGCCCGGGGTGATGTCGATCAACTGACCGGGCTCGGCAACGCCCGTTGCCTGCGCCAGTGTGTCCTTGATCTCGCCGAGGAGCGTGCCAGTGACCCGGCTCCGTTCACCATCGGCCTTGCCAATATCGATGGTTTCAAGCCGATCAATGACCTGTTCGGACCGGAAGCGGGCGACGAGATCCTCTGCCAGGTGGCCTATCGCCTGAAGGCCTGCGCGCCCGAGGGTGCCACGATCATCCGTTTCGACAGCGATGAATTTGCCTTCGTGTTGCCGCTGATCTTCGAGCGCAAGGGCGCCGAGAAGATCGGACAGATGCTGAAGGAGGTGCTGTCGGCCCCCTTCGATCTCGGCGACCGTCACGTTCGTCTGTCCGCCTCCTTCGGTTTCGCCGTTTATCCCTTTGCCGGAGAGGTATTCGAGGACCTCCTGAAAAGCGCCGATACCGCGCTTTATCGCTCGAAGCGCCGCGGCCGCGGGCAGATCACCGTCTACTCGCAGGAGATCGCCCAGGAGATGAAGCGCGCGACGCAGCTTGAGCAAGCGCTGCGCAACGCCATCATCGCCAACGAGGTTGACGTGCACTTCCAGCCGATCGTCGATCTGCGCAACGACGCGGTTGTCGGCTTCGAGGCCTTGGCGCGCTGGTGCGATGCCGATCTCGGCTATGTCTCGCCGGCGGTGTTCGTGCCGCTCGCCGAAGAGCGTGGTTTCATCGATTCGCTCGCCGAGGTCCTGCTGCGCAAGGCAGCCCATGCCGCGCTTTCCTGGCCGAAGGAGCTCTTCCTCTCCTTCAATCTCTCCTCGGCGCAGCTCACGGATCCGACCACCAGCCGGCGCCTGCTGTCGATCATCAGCCAGATCGGCCTCGACCCGCGGCGCCTGGAGCTGGAGATCACCGAAACGGCCGTCATGGCCGATGCGGATATCGCCCAGAAGATCGTTGCGGAACTGCGCGCCGCCGGCGTCCGCGTCTCGCTCGACGACTTCGGCACGGGCCAGTCGAGCCTTGGCCGGCTACGCGACTTCTCCTTCGACAAGGTCAAGATCGACCGGGCCTTCGTTTCGCGCATTTCTGCCGATCGTGCCTCGGAGCATATCATCAAGGCGATCGTGTCGATGTGCGAGGGGCTTGAGCTCGAAGTCGTCGCCGAAGGCATCGAGGATTTTTCCGAAGCCCTGAAACTGAAGGCGCTCGGCTGCGGACTGGGGCAGGGCTACTTCTACGGAAAGCCCGCCGATGCGGTGGCGACGATGCGCTATCTTGCCGATCGCTACCGCGATCTTCCCGCCCAGGCCTGATCCGGGTTAGTCCTCGGCGCCGGACATCGCTGCGCGGTCGCGCCGCCCCTCATCCAGCAGCCAGTCACGCACCCTTTTGGCCTGCGCATTCAGTTCGCGCGATCGCGGCCAGACGACGTAGAAGGCAAGGCCCGTCTTCAGGACGTGTCCAGCGACCGGAACCAGCGCGCCCGAGCGGATCTGCGGATAGATCAAGTGTTCCCAGCCGAGCGCCACGCCTTCGCCGGATAGCACCGCCTGGATCACCAGGACATAGTCGTTGATCGAAAGCCGGCGGGCCTGTTTGGGATAGGCAAGACCGGCGCTCGCAAACCACTCGGTCCAGTCGCAGGCGCGTCGGACCGGCTCTTCCAGGTGGATGAGATTGTGGCGTGGCAGGTCGGCGGCCGTTTTCGGCAGGCCGTGCCGCTCAATATAGGCGGGTGTGGCGACCGCGTTGACCACCTCGTCGGCGAGCAGGGCGGCATGGTAACGCGGCCAATGGCTTGGGTCGCCGCCGCGGATGCCGAGCGGGATCGGCTCTTCTTCCAGATCGAGGTCGCGCACGCTGGTCTGGATCCGGAGATCGATTTCCGGCAGGTCCTCCCGCATGCGGTTGAGGCGGGGCAGCATCCACATCGAGGCAAAGGCGGTGGAGGCCGCGAGCGTCACGTTGGTCTCGCGGCCCTTTGCGCGAATGTCTTCGGCCGACTTCTGGATGCGCGACAGGCCGACGGAGACGTCGGCATGAAACTTCTCGCCCGCTTCCGTCAGCTCGACCGCGCGGTGCACGCGATGAAACAGCGGCACGCCCAGCTGTTCCTCAAGACCGCGCACGGCGTAGGAGACTGCAGCCTGGGTCATGCCGAGCTCGTTGGCAGCACGGGTGAAGTTCTGGTGGCGGCCGGCTGCCTCGAACACGATGAGGCTTGCGGCGGACGGGAGCAGGCGGCGAAGGTTTTCCATAAATCACGCTTATAGCATGAATCGAATTTTTCCAGCGTTACAGTGGAATTTTTCGCCCATAGCATCACCTGAGATGATGGGAGGATATGGGCATGGATACGGCACTGGCAACGGACGCGGCGGCACCGAGACGGACACGCGGCACACGGCCGAACCGGCGCGAGGGCGCAGGACGCAGCCTCGGTGTTCCCTACATCACCAGAAACATTCCCACCTACGATATCCTCGGCGAGGAAAGCCTGCTTCGGATCGAAGCGATTGCCGATCGAATCCTTGCCGAAGTCGGCATCGAGTTTCGCGACGACCCGGTTTCTCTCGATCACTGGCGAAGGGCCGGCGCGAAGGTCGACGGCGTCCGGGTGACCTTCGAACCGGGCATGCTGAAGGAAATCGTCGCCTCGGCGCCGCACCAGTTTACCCAGCATGCCCGCAATCCGGCGCGCAATGTCGAGATCGGCGGCAACAACGTCGTCTTCTCGCCGGCCTATGGCTCGCCCTTCGTCATGGACCTCGACAAGGGCCGGCGCTACGGCACGATCGAGGACTTCCGCAACCTGATCAAGCTGGCGCAGTCGAGCCCCTGGCTGCACCATTCCGGCGGCACGATCTGCGAGCCGGTCGACGTGCCGGTCAACAAGCGCCACCTCGACATGGTCTACAGCCATATCAAATATTCCGACCGCGCCTTCATGGGTTCGATCACGGCGGAAGACCGTGCCGAAGATTCGATCGAGATGGCGCGCATTCTCTTTGGTCGCGATTTCGTCGATCGCAACTGCGTCATCCTCGGCAACGTCAACGTCAATTCGCCGCTCGTCTGGGACGGGACGATGACGAAGTCGTTGCGCGCCTATGCGCGGGCAAACCAGGCCGCGGTCATTGTGCCCTTCATCCTCGGCGGCGCCATGGGGCCGGTCACCAATGCCGGCGCCATCGCCCAGTCCTATGCCGAGACGCTTGCCGGCTGTGCACTGACCCAGCTGGAGCGCAAGGGCGCCCCGGTCATTTTCGGCAATTTCCTGTCGTCCATGTCGCTGCGCTCGGGCTCGCCCACCTTCGGCACGCCTGAACCGGCGATCGGCAGCATGGTCGTCGGCCAGCTTGCGCGCCGGCTCGGCCTGCCGCTGCGCTGTGCCGGCAATTTCTCCAATTCGAAGCTGCCGGATGCACAGGCGATGCAGGAAGGCGCGATGTCGATGCTCTCGGCGGTGCATTGCGGCGCGAATTTCATCCTGCATTCCGCCGGCTTCGTCGATGGGCTGCTCGCCATGTCCTACGAGAAGTTCGTTATGGACACCGACTTCTGCGGCGCGCTGCATTCCTATCTTGCCGGCGTGGTCGTCGACGACAACACGCTGGCCATGGACGCCTTCCTGCAGGTCGGTCCCGGCAGCCATTTCCTCGGCTGCGACCACACCATGCGCAACTACCAGACCGCCTTCTGGGATTCGGCCCTTTCGGACAACGAGCCCTTCGAGAAATGGGTTGAGGAGGGCGAGACCGACATGGCGACGCGTGCCAACCGCGCCTGGAAGAAGACGCTTGCCGAATATGAAGCGCCGCCGCTGGATGTGGCGCTCGACGAGGCGCTGATCGATTATGTCACGCGCCGCAAGGAGAGCATGGCGGATGCTTGGTACTGACGAAGCCGGCATTCTCGGTCGCCTTTCAAGGAACAGGAAACGACATCGTCGAAAGATCCGCTGCTGCAGTCTTACCGCCTGAGCCGACGACCTCGTCGTGTCGAGCTGGGATATCATCGCCGGGACGGTGAAGCCGGAGGGGCCGCTCTATGACGACAACGGCGCCTATAGCGGCATGATGGCGGCCGAGCTGATCGCGCGCGGCGGCGGCGAGCTCGAGATCGTCTCGCCCGAGCGCATGTTCGCGCCCGAGGTCGGGGGCATGAACCATGTGCCCCATGCGACCGCCTTTGCCGAACACAATGTCCGGGTGACGATCAAAACGCGGCTAAAATCCGTTCGGCGGGAGTGCAATGGCCTTGTTGCGACGCTCGGTTCCGATTTTTCGGAAAAGGCAACGATCAAGGGGCGCGTCGCGCCACTGCTGGTCGAGCATGGCACGGTGCCGATGGACCTCTATCGTGAACTGAAGCCGCTTTCACGCAAGCTGGGGGGCGTCGATTACAAGGCGCTGCTTCGCGGTGAGACCCCCACCCCGCAGAAAAACCTCGATGCCCGCTTCGACATGTTCCGCATCGGCGATGCCGTCGCCAGCCGCAACATCCACGGGGGCATTTACGATGCCCTACGCGACGGAGTGCTCGTCTGACGCAAAGCCAAGGCGGCGGTGCCTGGCACCGCCGCCCGTTGGAAGGCGTACTGAACAGCTTGGAATGCTACGACGTTACTGCTGCGGCTGTTCGGTACCCTGCTGCATCGGCTGCGCCGGTGCAGTAGTCGTGGTCGAAGAGGTCGTCGACGTGTCAACCGGCTGGTTGGCGTTCTGTTCGGCAACCTGCTGCGCCTTCGTCTTGAACTCCGGAGCCGCCTTCAGCGTATCGGCGGTTTCGGTGGTCGTCAGCTTCAGCTTGTCCGTGTTGGGCTGCTCGGCGATCGTGATGCGATCAAACGGAACCGCTACGTCCTTTTCACCGAGACCCAGGAAGCCGCCGACACCGATTACGGCCGCTTCCACGCCGCCATCCTTCTTCATGATCAGGTCGTTGATCTCGCCGATGCTTTCGTCACCGGCATTGTAGACGCTCTGGCCGATATAGGTGCTGGCTGCGATCTGGTCGCTTGCCTGCTCGGTCAGATAGGTGGCGTCCGATTGCGCCATATCCGCGGGCTTGGTTTCCGTGATCGGCGGCTTCGTTTCAGCCTGATCGGCCGGAGCCATGGCGTCCGGGGCGGGCTGCGCCGGCTGCATCGTCTGCGGCTGTTCCATCGGCTTGGTTGCGTCCTGCGCGAAAGCCACCGGGGCGACAGTAAGACCCGCGAAGAGCGCGCCGGCTGCGACGGTTGTTACGAGTTTCTTGATCATCTCAAACTGCCTTTCCTTGACGTTTCGATCAGGGCGCGGCCTGGCTTCTGCCGCCAGGTCGACCGCGCCGGTGATATGGTGTCAACGCCCGGGAGCCCGAACGGTTCCGGAAAAAATAGTCAAAGTTTCAGGTCGAAAGGTCCGTTGCCGCTGAACGTGACCCTCCGCCGCGATTTTCCAAGGATTGTCGGCAATCTCGCGCGGACATGTATTTTGTTTTTCGAATATATGTATTTTAGTGATCAATTATGTACTTTGGGCCATTCATGAATTCTTGAGCGTTCTTGTCGATACTTGGCAGATGGCAGGAAATAGCGCGCAGCGTCGTCATCCTGTTATCCCGGGATGGTTTTCACGATGTTTTTGCCGCGCCGCTTTCTTTCTGTTTCCTTGCTCTCCGTTCTGGCGATGGCCGGCCTCGTTCTGATCGAGCGCAATCTTTTTGGGCTGCGCTATTTTTCGGAACGGGTTCCTGGCGTCGAGCCCTACAATCTCTGGCATGCCTGGGTGGCGCTGAGCCTGTCACTCGCGGCGGTTCAGGGCTTTACCCGCGATGCCGCCTGGCTGGGCGCGCCGGAGCTGCGGCTGGCGTCCGGCCGCGAGCTTGGGCTTTGTGTCGCCGGCTGGATGCTCGCCGTGCTGATGGCGCTGGTGTTCGTTGCCGATCCCCTCGGTTTCAGCCTTCTGGCGCGTGAAGACGGCCTGGTCGAATGGGCCTCTGCCCTGCTGATCTTCATCGCCAGCGGTTTCTTTGCGTTTGCTGCCGTCGGGCAACTGCGCGTGGTCCGTTCAGGAATGGGACGTCGCGCCTGGATGGCCGCGGCTTTTGCAGCGCTTCTGGCGCTTTGCTTCTTCGTGGTCGGCATGGAGGAGATATCCTGGATGCAGCGCGTCTTCGGTATCGCCACGCCGGAGGGCCTGCTCGCGCTCAACAAGCAGCAGGAATTGAACCTGCACAACATTTCCACCGGCTTCTCGGAACTGCTCTACTACACCGGCAGCTTCTTCCTTTTGACGCTGGCGCCCTTCGTCTGGCTCTATCTGCGCAAGAGCATCAGCCTTGACCGGCTCGATGCTTTCGCCCCGAGCGTGCTGGTGCTGGCGGCAAGCGCCCCGATGGCCGCCTTCAACAGCGACAACTGGAGCATGCTGCCGACGCAGATGATGGTGATGATGACCGTGATCATACTGCTGGTGATCGCCGATATCGCGCTGAGGGCGGGGCACTGGCGCGAGTTCATCGTGCTGACGGCAGGCGCCATTCTGATCGTCGCGATCCAGGAGCTGTTCATTCTCCAGGCTTCCACGCTCGTGCGCCTTTGGGACCCGACCGAGTACAAGGAGTTTTTCATTGCGCTCGGGCTCGCCATCTACGGCTTTGAAACCTGGTCGCGACTGCGTTCGCCGGCCGCAAGGCTTTCGCCGTTGGGCTCCCGTTCCCTGGCCGGATAAAAATACCCCGCCTGACGGGCGGGGTATTTTGAAACGCGTCTGCCTCGAACTGCGTCCGAAGCCGTCAGTGGCTTTCGCGCAGCACTTCGCTGCCGCTGCCGCCGACGAGGAAGTCGAGGTCCGCACCCTTGTCGGCCTGTAGCACCGTGTCCTGGTAGAGCTTGTAGTAGCCGCGGGTCCATTTCGGCGGCGGCGCCTGCCAGGCGGCCATGCGCGTCGCAAACTCTTCCTCGCTGATCATCAGGTTGAGCTCGCCCTTCATCGCGTCGAGGCGGATGCGGTCGCCGGTCTTGACGATGGCGAGCGGCCCGCCGGCATTCGATTCCGGGCTGACATGCAGGACCACGGTGCCGAAGGCGGTACCGGACATGCGGGCGTCGGACACGCGCACCATGTCGCGCACGCCCTTTTCGACGAGGCGCCGCGGGATCGGCATGTTGCCGACCTCGGCCATTCCCGGATAGCCCTTGGGTCCGCAGCCCTTGAGCACAAGGATCGTGTCTTCGGTCACCGGCAGGTCGGGATCGTCAATCTTCGCCTTCAGCTCCTCGATCGTCTCAAAGACATAGGCCGGACCTTCATGGACGAGGAGATGCTCGCTTGCGGCCGACGGCTTGATGACGGCGCCGTTCGGGGCAAGGTTGCCCTTGAGCACGCGAATGCCGGCGGCAGCCCGCAGCGGATTGTCGAGCGGGCGGATGACGTCGTCGTTGTAGACTTCGGCATCTTCCCAGTATTTGCTGATCGGCACGCCGAAGACTGTCGGCGCGTCGGCATGCAGCAGATGCTGTATGCGGTTCATCACCGCCGGCAGGCCGCCTGCATAGGCGAGGTCTTCGATCAGATACTTGCCGGACGGCATGCAGTTGACGATGCACGGCACCTGGCTGCCGACGCGGTCGAAATCCTCAAGACAGAGATCAACGCCGGCGCGGCCGGCGATCGCCAGCATGTGCACGACGGCATTGGTCGAGCCGCCGACGGCGGCGTTGGCAATGATGCCGTTCTCGAAATTCTTCTTGGTCAGCACCTTCGACAGGCGCAGGTCTTCATGCACCATCTCGACGATGCGTTTGCCGGTCATGTGCGACAGCGCCATGCGGCGGGCGTCGACGGCCGGCAGCGCCGCATTTGTCGGCAGCGACAGGCCCATAGCCTCGACGATCGACGCCATGGTGGTGGCCGTGCCCATGGTCATGCACACACCCGGTGAGCGCGACATGCCGCTTTCTGCCGCCATGAATTCCTGCATGCTCATATCACCGGCGCGTACGGCCTCAGAGAACTTCCAGACATCCGTGCCGGAGCCGATGTCCTTGCCCTTCCATTTGCCGTTCAGCATCGGGCCGGAGGAGACGACGATCGTCGGCAGGTCGACCGACGCCGCACCCATCAACTGGCCGGGGGTTGTCTTGTCGCAGCCGCCGAGCAGCACCACGCCGTCGATGCCATAGGCGCGGATCGCCTCTTCGACATCCATGGCGAGCAGATTGCGAAAGAGCATCGCGGTCGGGCGCATCTGCGTCTCGCCGAGCGAAGACACCGGGAACTCGACCGGGAAACCGCCGGCCTCCCACACGCCACGCTTCACGCCCTCTGCCAGAATGCGCAGATGGCTGTTGCAGGGCGTAAGTTCCGACCAGGTGTTGCAAATGCCGATAATCGGGCGGCCGTCGAAAACGTGGTCCGGAAATCCCTGGTTCTTCATCCAGGAGCGATGGATAAACCCATCCTTGTCGGTGCCACCGTACCAGTGACGGCTGCGCAGTTCTTTCTTCTTGTCGCTCATGCGAGCTTCCTCCTCACCATGCGATCAAACGCGTGGCTGAATTGTATGACTTTTTATTGGCGCTTCGCCAAGAGTTACTCGGCCAAGAATTTCCGGTCAGAGACGGAAAGACGGTTCGAACCGGCCCTTGACGCTGACGCCGAGATCGAA
Organism: Ensifer sp. YR511; assembly: GCF_900103045.1. Classification (NCBI taxonomy): domain Bacteria; kingdom Pseudomonadati; phylum Pseudomonadota; class Alphaproteobacteria; order Hyphomicrobiales; family Rhizobiaceae; genus Ensifer; species Ensifer sp. YR511. Next base: position 63,028 of record NZ_FNGR01000003.1, on the reverse strand, counting down.
GGTCTTGCCGGCATGCGGGTCCGCCGCACGCGTTGCCTCGTCCATGTCCTGCCAGGCGGATGTGACCAGTATGCGGTCGGCCTTCGCTCCGATGAAGGCGGTGCAGCTCGGCTGGCCCGTCGGCACGGCGTAGCGCGCGATGCGCGCGCCGTCGGGGCGGTAGACATCGACCGTGCCGCTGCCCCAGCGGGCGTTCCAGATCAGGCCGTCGGCATCGCACACGGAGCCGTCGATGCCGCCGGCTTCGCCACTGCCGTCGACGAGCAGGCTAGGTTCGCCTTTCGGCAGCCCGGTCGCGGCGTCGATATCGACGCGCATCAGGTGATTGATGTCGGTATCGACGAAATAGGCGACGGTTCCATCCGGCGAGAAGCAGATGCTGTTGGGAATGGTGATGGCGGCATAGAGCTTCGTCACCTTGCTGCCGGCGACGTGATAGATCGCGCCGGAGCCCTTTTCGGCGCTGCGGCCCATGGTGCCGATCCAGAGCGAACCGGACGCATGAACCCGGCCGTCGTTCGAGCGATTGATGGGTTCGTCCTCAAGCGTGGTCAGCAGGCTGAAGGCACCGGTCCGCGTATCCCTGATGAAGAGGCCCTGGTCGGAGGCGATCAGCTGCCGGGTCGGATCGATGACGGCGAGCACGCTGCCGAGGAAGGGTAGGGCGTGCACGGTCTTGCGCCCGCTTTCGAGGTGCAGTTCATGCAGTTCCTGGCCCTTGATGTTGAACCACCAAGCGGTGCCGGTGGCCGGGTCATAGGTCGGACCTTCGCCGAGGATCGACGTCGCTTCGCAGAGAATGCTGCCGGAAAAGGGGATGGTGTCGCTCATCAGCGCGCTCCGTAGACGGCGTTGTAGGCCTTGATGGTGGCAACGGCGCGCTCGCGCACTTCAGCCGCGCTCATGCCGGGCTTGTAGAGGCTGGAACCAAGACCGAAGCTGCGGATACCGGCCTTGGCATAGTCGCCGAAATTCGCGTCCGAAACGCCACCGACGGCAGCGATTTCTAGCTCCGGCGGCAGGATCGCGCGGATCGCGGTGATGCCGGACGGGCCGAGCACGCTTGCCGGGAAGAACTTGAGGCCGGTGGCGCCCGCCGCCGCGGCCGAAAGCGCCTCGGTCGGGGTGAGCACGCCTGGCATGGTCACCATGCCCTTTTTGGCGGCGAGAGAAATCACCGCCGGCTCGACATTGGGGCTCACCATCAGGCGGCCGCCGACATCGGCGAGTTGTTCCACCTGTGCCGTCGTCAGCACCGTGCCGGCGCCGATCAGGCATCCCTCGGGCGCCATCTTCACGGCCGTCTCGATCGAGCGGAACGGATCGGGCGAATTCAGCGGGATCTCGATCGCGGAGAAGCCGGTCTCGATCAGGGCACCGACGACGCCTGCGGTTTCCTCGGGCTTGAGGCCGCGCAGGATCGCGATCAGCGGATACTTCATCGACGGAAAGGGAATTCGGGTCATGAGCGTGTCTTTCGTTCAGAGGGGCCAGATCGCCAGGGCGGCGGTCGAAAGGCCGGAGCGGACGGCCGTGTCGGCATCGACCACCTGAAGAGGGCAGTCGAGGCTTTCGAGCGCGGCCTGATAAAGCGTGCCAAGGGATCCGGAGGCGACGAGGCAGATGCTGTCGATCGTCTTGGCTGAAGCCAGCGCGCCGGCGATCTCCAGGCCGATCAGCGTGCCCGACAGCAATGCCTTGGCGTCGGTCGCGCTTGCGCCGTGCAGCAATTGGCCTGAGCGCGCGCCGAAGATCAGGCTGGTGGCGAGCGCCGGATTTGTGCGTGCCTCGGCCACCGCCGCCGCAAAGGCGGGATGATCGCCGGTAAACGCGTGCGCGTCGGCGATCGAGTGGCTGAGGATCGAGTGCTTGGAGATCACGTCGAACAATTCGCCGGTCATGAAGGTGGAAAAGCCGCTGACGGCGCCGTCTTCGAGCCGCACCCATTTGCTGTGTGTGCCCGGCATGCAGACGAGATGCCGGCCGCGACCGAGGTCGCTTGCCGCGCCGAGCAATTGCGTCTCCTCGCCGCGCATCACATCCGGGTGCCGCCGATCACGCTGCGCCAGACCCGGCAGGATACGGATGTCGCGATCGAGATCCGGCACTGCCACGGCATGGGAGGCGATATCGGCGAGCGCGGCCGGCGTATCGAGATAGCCGGCCTCGACCCAGCCCTGCTTGGCGCCGGCCATGCCGCAGATGATCGCCGGCAGGTGGCCTGGCGCATCGACGGCGGCCAGGTGCTTTTCGAGGATCGCATGGAACCCGGCCTTGTTGGCCGTGGTCATGCCTTCGCCGCTTCGGCGCTCGGCGAGCACCGAGCCATCCTCGCCGATGATCCACAGCCGGAAACTCGTGGTTCCCCAGTCGACTGCGGCATAATAGGCTGCCGTCATCAAAGTGCGCCTCCATCGATGATCATTGTTTGCGCGGTCATGCCCGACGAGCACGCCGACGCGAGAAAAAGGCAAGGGTCGACGAGATCGTCGGCGGTGAGGCTGCGCTTCAGGCACTGCCGTTCCTGCATGCCGGCGATTGCCGCGTCGCTCAGCCACAGTCGTTTCTGGCGCTCGGTGACGATCATGCCGGGCAGGATCGCGTTGACGCGGATGTTGTCCTGGCCGAGCTTTCCGGCGAGCGATTTGGTCAGGCCGACAATCGCGGCTTTCGCCGTCGCATAGGCCGGGATTTCGCCCATGTTGAGCAGATAGGCGATCGACGAGAAATTGACGATCGACCCGCCGCCGGCTTCGCGCATATGCGGTGCAACCGCCTGGCTCATGAAGAAGAGGTGCCTGAGGTTAACCGCCTGGCTCTCGTCCCAGCTCTCTTCGGTCACGCTTTCCAGTGGCTCGCGATCGTCGCGCGCCGCATTGTTGACGAGCACGTGGATCGCGCCGAGAGCGGCCGCCGCAGTCTGCGCGGCCTTTTTTACCGCTTCGATGTCGCGCAAATCGGCGGGAATATAGACCGGTGCCGTGCTTGCCTTGATGGCGAGCCTTTCGACGAGGTCGAGGCTTGCCCTCTCGTCGATATCGACGAAGGCCACCCGTGCACCCTGGTCGACGAAACCCTCGACAAGCGCTGCGCCAATGCCGGAACCGCCACCGGTGACCAGCACCGCGCGGTCTTTGAGATCATGAAATTGTGCCTTCGGCACCGGCATATTCCTGTATCCCCGATCAGTCCGATGGTGAAGAGTTGTTCCATTATTTGGAACTTGATTTTATCATATGGAATTATCACGTCGAAGGGTCTACCTTGTCAAGGTCGCGCGCCCGATCGCGCGACTGCAATCGGAAACAAACAAGCGAGCGACGATGACGGGTGAAGCGGCAGGCGGAGGGGACGAAGTGCGTGCGGAGGCTGGCACGGGCACGCTCGGCAAGGCAATCACCGTCCTGGAAGCGGTGGTCACCGCCGATGGCCCGCAGCGTTTTACCGATATTCTCGCCCGGTCCGGCCAGCCGCGCGGCACGTTGTACCGGCTGCTCAGCCATCTGGTCGAGGAAGGGCTGCTGATCCAGCGCCGCGACCTCTCCTATGAGCCTGGCCTTCGGCTGCTGACGCTGGCCTATCGCTCCTGGTCCGCCAATCGCTTTCGCGATGTTGCCGAGCCGCACCTGCAGCGATTGCACGAACTGACCGGCGAGACCGTGCATCTCGGCATCCTGCGCGAGACCGAGATCGTCTATGTCGACAAGGTGGAGAGCCGCCAGACGGTGCGCATGACTTCGCAGATCGGCAAGGCGTCGCCGGCCTATTGCACCGGCATCGGCAAGGCGGCGCTGTCCTTGCTTGGACAGCCGGAGTTGGAAGGTATTTTGGCCCGAACCGAGTTTCACGCCTTCACGCCGCACACCCATCGCTCGGCTGCCACCTTGCTGGCGGAGATCGAGGAAATCCGGCGCGACGGCCACGCTTTCGACCGCGAGGAACATGAGACGGAGATCCGCTGCGTTGCAGCACCTATCCTCATTCCCGGCAGCGAACTTGCGGCCGGCCTGTCGGTAACCGGGCCCGCCTATCGGGTGACCATGGAGCAATTGTCGGCCTGGGCGGCCGCGGTTCGGGCAGCGGCGCAAGCGGTTGGCGAGGACGCGGCGATCCGTCTTGGGCCCGGCCGTGGTGGACCTTGAATTCACTTTACGGTAAATTAGAAACATCGACTGGACGTGGCGCGTCTCGCTCGATAGCTTTAATATATCAGACTCAGGTTCGTGGATGGTCTTAGTCTGGTTCGTTTTTGGTATTGGTATAAATTTTTGACGTGATCTTCATGCGGCGTCAGCGGCCGGTTCCCGCATGGAACCGGATGTGGAGAAGGGCGGAAGATGATTGATTTCAGCGCGAATTTGTCAGCGTTGGCGCTTCCTGATGGGCGAACCATCCGTGGGCCGATTTGTTGCGAAGAGGATATCAGGCGCGTGATCGCCCAGGTTGCGGATTCCTACGGTTTCCGTGGTTTCCTGGTGCTTGCCATTCCGGAAACGGAAAGCAACAGCCTGTCCGTCAACGCCTTGATGACGAACTACCCGGCCGCCTTTCTCAAAGGCTATGACAGTGCCGGCTTGATCAATGGCAGCCCGGTGATCCAGCGGCTTCGGCGCAGCACCATCCCCTTTACCTACGACGCGCACCAGCTTGCGCGCCGCCGAGCCGACGGCAAGGGCGATGCGGCGGTCTGCGTCTTCGAGCAGGCGAACATGCCGCGCGGCCTCTATCTGCCGGTGCACGATGCGAGCGGCCACCGCGCCGCGATCGCCTTTGGCGGCGACCGCCCCGTGGTTTCAAATGACGAGCTTCAGGAGCTCAACCTTTGGGCCGGCGTGCTCTACAGCAAATACACGGAGGTGCGCGATCGCGACAAGCGCGGTGCGGGAAGCCTTTCACGCCGCGAGGTCGAGTGCCTGCGCTGGGCGGCCGCCGGCAAGACCACCAGTGAAATGGCGAAAATTCTGGCGCTGTCCGAATATACCGTCAACCACTACCTCAACCGGGCAACGCGCAAGCTGGATTCGGTCAATCGCGTTCAGACCGTTGCAAAGGCCGTGCGCGCCGGGTTGATCAACTGATCGCCGGCACGCGTCGTGCGCGAGCTGATGGCAATATCGGCCTTCACGAGGGGAAATACACAGACTTTTGGGTCGAAGCGGCAGGGATTTTCGATCATCTGTTGGCATTGGCAGGCGGCTCGGTCTATTTGATACGTGATGAATGCCATGGAACGCGCGAATGCAGGATACGATGACGACCGGGATGACTGACGCAGATCTGCCCCGGGGCGGCGATTTCGCGTCCGAGATCGCAAAGCTTGAGACCCAGTTCGATATCATCCGCTATATGCGGCGGATCACGCAGGTTTTTGGCTTCAAGACGTTTCTGATCTGCTCGATCCCCTCGATCGACGTGGAGCGCCTCGCCGCGAGCACCGTCATCTCCAACATGCCGGCCGAGCTGCTGAATAAGTATGACAGCCTGTCGATGCTGCGCTTCAGTACCGGCGTGCGCCGCCTGCGCGAGACGACGACGCCGTTCCAGGTGACGCTTGCAGCCTGGGAGGGAGAGGGCGGCAAACCGGAATCGGCGGCCGAATACATCGAGATGCTGCGCGAAAACGGTATCTTCCAGGCAAGCTACTTCCCGGTTCATGACGCCGAGGGCGGCCGCGGCGCGGTCATCCTGATGGGCCCGCTGGTCGAGCTGCCGATGACCGTCACCATGGAACTGCAGATGATTGCAATCCATGTCTATAACCGCCTCGCCGAAATAGGCTCCGTGTGGAAGAGCAGCGGCGCAGCACTTTCGGAGCGCGAGATCCAGTGTTTGAGCTGGACGGCTGCCGGAAAGACCAGCGCCGAGATCGCCGGCATCCTCGGGCTCTCCGAGCATACGGTCAACCACTACCTCAACCACGTGACCAAGAAGCTCGACGCCGTCAACCGCACTCAGGCGGTCGTGAAGGCGATGAAGAAGGGCTACATCAGCTAGCCCCAAGTCGGCCCTGCGCCGCAAGCCTCTTCCTGAATGTCCTCGACCTGATGCGATCGAAAGAAGCTTGGGGAAGCCCGGCATGCTGTCGCCAAGGTTCCGTCATCTGGGCGATCTGCTCCATCCTTGGACGATTTGCAGACGGTTGCTCAGAAACTGGGCATATGCCATCGCCGGCCGATGAATGGCGGTCGAGATTATCTTTTTGAAATTGCTGCTTATTTCCGCCAGATCTGAAACTGGCACGCATCCTGCATTTCTATTGGCATGTCCAGAGGGGACTAAAAAGAAGACAGCGCCCAAGAAGGTCGCGACCGAAAGGGCCACTGCCCGCCTTAAAGGTGATCCCGGATGTACGGACACCGAGGCGGGTGGTGGCCCTTCCTTTTTCCGTTATGTCGCATTGGCGAAGCGCCCCGCCTCGACTATCTAAGAGATAACAAAAGAATGAGAGGGCGCGATGCCGGAAGTCACGAAAGAAGTAGTGCTCGAAAAGTTGCGCACGGTGCGTGGCCCGGGCATGGAAGGCAATATCGTCGACCTCGGGCTCGTGTCTGATGTCTTCATCTCCGACGGCAAGGCCTATTTCTCGATCACCGTGCCGGCCGAACGCGCCAAGGAGCTGGAGCCGATGCGGGCTGCAGCCGAGCGCGTGGTGCGTGACATTCCCGGGATCACCGCGGCAATGGTCGCTCTGACGGCCGACCGCAAGGCAGCCGCAGGCAGCGCGCCGGTGCAGCGCCCGCAGCCGCAGGCACCGTCCCATGCAGGCCACTCCCACGCCCCGCGTCCGGCTGGCGGACCGCCCGCCAAGGCGGGGATCCCCGGCGTCGGCGCGATTATCGCCGTCGCTTCGGGCAAGGGCGGTGTCGGCAAGTCGACCACGTCGGTCAATCTGGCGCTGGCACTCCAGGCAAACGGCCTGAAAGTCGGTCTGCTCGATGCCGATATCTACGGCCCCTCGATGCCGCGGCTACTGAAGATTTCCGGCCGGCCGCAGCAGATCGAGGGCCGGCTCATCCGCCCGATGGAAAATTACGGCCTCAAGGTCATGTCCATGGGTTTCCTCGTCGATGAGGAAGTGGCGATGATCTGGCGCGGACCGATGATCCAGTCGGCGCTTCTGCAGATGTTGCGCGAGGTCGCCTGGGGCGATCTTGACGTGCTCGTCGTCGACATGCCGCCGGGCACGGGCGACGCCCAGCTCACCATGGCCCAGCAGGTGCCGCTTGCCGGTGCCGTCATCGTCTCGACGCCGCAGGACCTGGCGCTGATCGATGCGCGCAAGGGCCTTGCCATGTTCCGCAAGGTGGAAGTCCCGGTGCTCGGCATCGTCGAGAACATGAGCTACTTCGTCGCGCCCGACACCGGAAACCGCTACGACATCTTCGGGCACGGCGGCGCCCGCAAGGAGGCAGAACGCATCGGCGTGCCCTTCCTCGGCGAAGTGCCGCTGACGATGGGAATTCGCGAGACGTCGGATGCAGGAACGCCGCTGGTCGCCTCCGACCCGGCAGGCGAGGTCGCGCGCGTCTACCGCGATATCGCGACAAAGGTCTGGGAACAGGTATCGGCCACGCAGCAGGACAAGAGCCGCGCCGCGCCGAACATCGTGTTCGAGTAGTTTGTCTCGAAGTGGTTCTGCCCGGCTGCCGGGCACGAATCGTTTTGCCCTTGATTCGGTTTTGATTTAAGCAAACATGCTATAGGGTGGCGCCGAACTGGCGGCGCATGCCCGCGTGCCGGATTGCAAGAGGGCATTGATTTTGCGTTTGCGTTGCGCCATATGCCTTGCCGCACTTGCGAAGGTGCCCAACTTGACGCCCTCTCGCCCGAGATCTTGGCCTCTCGCGATGACTGAGTTGAAGACTTTGTCCTGACTGGCGGAACGTCCCATCCGATGGATCTCTATTGTGGGTATTTTGTGGCGCACGACCTTTCGCCTCTTCCATTCGACCCTAAGGTTGGCATGACGAGGACGCTCGCATGATCACCGGCTATTGCGCCGATGGCACGGCCGTCGTCCTGACGCCCGCCGACCCGCCCGAGAGCTTGCGTTCGGACCTCATCTGGCTGGATCTGGTCGAGCCGAACAAGGCGGAAGATCTGATGATGGAAAAGCTGCTCGGCATTTCCATCCCGACGCGCGACGACCTCAAGGACATCGAGCCTTCGAGCCGTCTCTATATCGAGGAGAACGCCGTGTTCATGACGGCGTCACTGGTGTTTCGTTCGGACACGGAGATACCCGGCCTGACCGACATCGGCTTCATCCTGGCGGGTAGCCGGCTCGTCACCATCCGCTATGCCGAGCCCCGATCCTTCGCCCTCTTCAAGGCGTCGATGCACCGCTTCCCCGGAAATTGCCGAGACGGCGCGGTGGTTTTGACCCGGCTCCTGGAAACGATCGCCGACCGGACCGCCGAAATTCTCGAAGAGGCCGTGACCAAGATCGACGATCTGTCGATCGCCGTCTTCGGCGACAAGGCCGCCGGCAAGCGCCGCCCGCCGCATTTTCTCGAGGCGCGCCTGCGCGACGTTGCCGGGCATCATCGTCTGGTCGCCAAGACCCGCGACAGCCTCGCCTCGCTCTCGCGCCTGCTGACATTCGTCTACACCGTTCCGCAGGTGCAGGACGACAAGGAAACGCGCGAACTCTGCCGCTCGATTTCGCGCGACATCCAATCGCTGTCCGAACATGCCGGGTTCATTTCCGGCAACATTACCTTCCTGCTCGATGCATCGCTCGGCCTGATCAACGTCGAGCAGAACGCCATCATCAAGATCTTCTCGATCGCGTCGGTCGTGCTTCTGCCGCCGACGCTGGTCGCCTCTGTCTACGGCATGAACTTCCGCGTCATGCCCGAGCTGGAATGGCAATTCGGTTATCCCTGGGCGATCGCGGCGATGGTGATATCGGCCGTGATCCCCTTTTTCTTTTTCCGCTGGAAAGGCTGGCTTTGAACGCCAGTAGGTTTGCATGACCCAATCGCATGCCCCTTCCACTCATGAGCCGAAGGACCTGCGCCGTCTGCTGGTCCTCGGGCTTGGTTCGATCGGTGTCGTCTATGGCGATATCGGCACCAGCCCGCTCTATGCCTTTCGCGAAGCGTTGCGCCCGGTTTCCCATGACGGTGTGACCGATGCGGAGATCATCGGCCTGATCTCGCTGATGATCTGGACGCTGACGATCATCGTCACGATCAAATACGTGCTGTTTCTTCTGCGCGCTGACAACCAGGGGGAGGGCGGTACGCTGTCGCTGCTTGCCCTGTTGATGAAGTCCGCCAACGGCCACGCCGCCATCCTCTTCTTCATGGGCATTGCCGGCGCCGCGCTCTTTATCGGCGACGCGATGATCACGCCGGCGCTGTCGGTTCTTTCGGCGGTCGAAGGTCTGAAGCTGGTGACGCCGGCGCTGTCGGAATATGTCGTGCCGATCGCGGTGGTCATCCTGTTGATGCTCTTTGCGGTGCAGTCGAAGGGAACCGCGGCGGTCTCGAATTTCTTCGGTCCGATCACGCTCGTCTGGTTTCTGGTGATGGGCGGCATCGGTTTCGTGCACATCTCCGACGACTTATCGATCTTCAAGGCCTTCAATCCCTACTACGCCGTGAGCTTCATGCTCAGCGAAGGCTATGTCGGCATCATCGTGCTCGGCGCCGTCTTCCTGACGGTGACCGGTGCAGAGGCGCTCTACGCCGACCTTGGCCATTTCGGCCGCCGGCCGATCCAGTGGGCCTGGTTCCTGATCGTCTTTCCGGCATTGACCCTCAACTATCTCGGCCAGGGCGCCTTCGTCCTGAAGAACCCGGAAGCGATGTCCGACCCGTTCTTCCTGATGTTCCCGAAATGGGCACTGCTGCCAGTGGTCATTCTGGCGACGGCGGCAACCATCATCGCCAGCCAGGCGGTGATAACCGGTGCCTTCTCGCTGACGCGCCAGGCGATCCATCTCGGCTTCCTGCCGCGCATGGCGATCTTCCATACGTCCGAGACCCATACTGGCCAGATCTACCTGCCGAACGTCAACACGCTCCTGATGTTCGGCGTCATGGCGCTGGTCTTCGTCTTCGGTTCGTCCGAATCGCTGGCGACCGCCTACGGCATCTCGGTGACCGGCGCGATGGTGGTGACGACGGTGCTTTCCTTCGAGTTCCTGCGCATGCGCTGGAACTGGTCGGCGCTTGCGGCCGCCGCTGTGCTGTTGCCGCTCTTCGCGCTGGAGTTCATCTTCCTCGGCGCCAACATGCTGAAGATCCACGACGGCGGCTACGTTCCGGTGCTGATCGCCGCCACCTTCATCATCATCATGTGGACCTGGCGGCGCGGCACCGAAATCCTGCACGCCAAGACCCGCCACATCGACATACCGCTGGCGAGCTTCATCAAGTCGATCGAGCGCAAGAGCGAACATGCGCCGGTGGCCGTGCCCGGAACCGCCGTGTTCCTGACGAGCGATCCGGAATCGACGCCGGCCGCACTGCTCCACAACATCAAGCACAACCACGTGCTGCACAATCAGAACTTCATCCTGACGATCCGCACGGCCAATACGCCGAAGGTGCCGAAGTCGGAACGGGTGAGCATGCAGCCGTTGTCGGACCGGTTCACATTGCTCGAAATGCGCTTCGGCTTCATGGAAACGCAGAACGTCTCGCAGGCGCTCGGTCTCTTCCGCAAGTCGGGCCTGAAGTTCGACATCATGTCGACGTCCTTCTATCTCGGCCGCCGCAAGCTCGTGCCCGATGCCGAGAGCGGCATGCCGCACTGGCAGGACCGGTTGTTCATCGCGCTTGCGAATGCGGCAATCGATCCATCGGACTACTTCCGCCTGCCGACCAACCGCGTGGTCGAACTCGGCTCGCACGTGATCATCTGACGTTCGCCCGGTCCTTGGCCGGGCGCGAGATGGGCCGGATATACAACGCGACGAAGCCGCCTTCCGATGGGGAGGCGGCTTCGTTGCGTTGTGGGGGCATCCACCTTTCAGCGATCGCGCATTAACCAAACATCAAGGTTAATGCTTCATTTTCAAAGCACGAACGGAGCAGTCCCGGCGAAGTGTCCGGTTGCTTGATTGTCTAATCTTCCCGCGCGGAATTCTCGACGCTGGCGCATAGCCGGCGCGGGCGAAGCCGTGCCGCCTGATAGCGTTGCGTGGAGTCGGTTGGTGCGTAAGAGTCGGAACCTGCGTATAAAGTCTCGCCTGAACCCGTCCGCCTGGATGGCGCCCGCGATCATCGGCCTTGCGCTTTATCTCGGCTTTCCCTCGTCTGCGGCCTATGCCGACCTCGCGACCTTCCTGTCCGGCATCAACCGGGGCGGCGAGCGCTGGCGCATGTATATGACGCCGTCGCCGGCCGGCTCGATCCACGAAGCCGAAATGGTGTTTGCCGATCCGGTCACCACGGGCGCGCTTGACGGCGGCGCCGGCATCACCATGCCGGACGGCAGCCGCGTCGCGCTGACCGCGGAAACCAAACATTCGGGCACGCCCGACGAAGACCGCGTCAACCGTCAGGCCAAGAAGGGCCGCGTCGTCGCCGTGACCCCGGTAACGCCGCCGAAGGATTTCTCCGCCGGCTCCATCCTGCAGCGCACCAGCTCCCTGATGGAGCCAAGCCTGGGGGAGGGGGAGAAGATGGTCTTCGCCAAGTCCCGCATCGAAGGCAAGGAGATCGAGATCGCCACCGCCTTCTACCGGAAGACGCCGCCAAAGGCGGAGCCCGGCGTTTCGCCGATGCTGGCCAAGCTCGTTACCAATGATCGCCCCGACATTCTTGCGACTGCTTACGTCCGGCCCGAGCCGGACTACGCGCGTGAATCGCCCTTCGATTCGATCCTGCGCGAAGACAGGAACGCCGGTCGCTTCATTCCCGAGATTGCGCCGGACGACCACGCCTGGGCCGCCACCGCATTGCCGGGGTCGGTCTTCAGCAAGGAAGAGCAGACCTGCCTGGCCGAAGGCATCTACTTCGAAGCCCGTAGCGAGCCGCTCAAGGGTCAGGCCGCGGTCGCGCAAGTGATTCTCAATCGCGTGCGCAATCCCACCTATCCGAAGACCATCTGCGGCGTTGTTTATCAGAACAAGGCCTGGCGCAACCGTTGCCAGTTTTCCTTCGCCTGCGACATGATACGCGACCTTATTTATTCCCGCTCGCACTGGAAGACCGCCAAGGAAGTCGCCATGGCCGTCACCGCCGGCAAGATCTGGCTGCCGGAAGTGGGCTCTGCCACCCATTACCACGCAACCTACGTCAATCCGCCGTGGGCGAAGACGATGAAGCGGGTCGGCAAGATCGGCATGCATATATTCTATCGCACCTATGGCGGCGGCTGGAGCTGATCCGCGCCCGACGCGATTCCGCCGCCTTTCCTGCGCACACGCGGAAGGGGGATTCCCGCCGGTCTCCGGCCGGAATCCTGCGGCGACCTTGTCGAAGATCGATGAACGTGTGCTTAACCCATTGAATTTCATGGAAAACATTGTCCACGATCAAGCGACCTGCACGCCTTGACTATGCGGGTGCCTAAAACTATGTTGCGCGCGACTTCAAATGGGGCCGAAACGTGGCTTGTGCGAAGGCCTATTGTATGACCGAAATCGCGGTCTGAGACCCGATAAGGACGACAAGGGAGTAGCCACGTGGCGGAGAAACCTGAAGAAAGTCTGGAAGCGCGGCTGAAGCAGCTCGGCGACAAGATTGAGGCCAAGAGGCCCAATACGCCTGATGTAGCGGAAGCCAGGGCCGCCGAAAGCCGTAAAGGTTATGCGGCGGCGATGAAGCTCTCGAGCGAGTTCATCGCCGGCATCGTTGTCGGGGCGTTTCTGGGCTATCTTTTGGACCACTTTGCGGGTACAGGGCCGTGGGGATTGATTATCTTCCTGCTTCTCGGCTTCTGCGCTGGCGTGCTGAATGTGCTGCGCTCGGCCGGTATGGTGGCGACACCGGAAGCCGGAAGAGGCGGTTCTGGGAATGACAAGAAGGACGGCGACGCCCGCTGAGGCGTTGCCCCGAAGAAAACGGTTTCCGCTCTCGGGCGGGTAGAACGAAAGAGAAGCGCGGTGTCAAACGATCCGACCCACCAGTTCTTGGTCAATAAGATTGTCCCGATCGAAATTGGCGGAATGGACTTTTCCTTCACCAATGCGTCGCTGTTCATGGTTGCGACCGTGGGTGTTGCCGCAGGCTTTCTTTATCTGACGACGTCGCAGCGCGGTCTTATCCCGACCCGCATGCAGTCGGTCTCGGAAATGTCCTACGAATTCATCGCCTCGATGCTGCGCGAAGGTGCCGGCAGCGGCGGCATGAAGTTCTTCCCGATGGTGTTCTCGCTGTTCATGTTCATCCTGACGGCGAACCTGCTCGGCATGATGCCCTACTTCTTCACGGTCACCAGCCAGATCATCGTCACTTTCGCTTTGGCGCTGTTCGTCATCGGTACCGTCATTCTCTACGGTTTCTACAAGCACGGTCTCGGCTTCCTGAAGCTCTTCGTGCCGCATGGCGTTCCTGGCGTCCTTCTGCCGCTCGTCGTCGCGATCGAAGTCATCTCGTTCCTTTCCCGCCCCATCAGCCTCTCGGTCCGTCTTTTCGCCAACATGCTGGCCGGCCACATCACGCTGAAGGTCTTCGCAGGCTTCGTCACCTCGCTCAGCGCCCTCGGCGCGGTCGGCATCGGTGGCGCCATCCTGCCGCTCATCATGACCGTCGCCATTACCGGTCTTGAGTTCCTCGTCTGCTTCCTCCAGGCCTATGTCTTCGCGGTACTGACTTGCATGTACCTCAACGACGCTGTCCATCCCGGAAGCCACTAAGGAATAACAGTCGCTTGCTTCCGGCCGGACCTCCGCCGGAAGCGCAATCCTAAGCCGCAACACCATTCGAAGGAGTTCAAACATGGAAGCGGAAGCAGCAAAGTACATCGGCGCAGGTCTCGCTTGCCTCGGCATGGCCGGCACGGCTCTCGGCCTCGGCAACATCTTCGGCAGCTACCTCTCTGGCGCGCTGCGTAACCCGTCGGCTGCTGACGGCCAGTTCGGCCGCCTCGTATTCGGCTTCGCCGTTACGGAAGCTCTGGGCATCTTCTCGCTGCTCGTAGCCCTGCTCCTCCTCTTCGCCGTCTAATATCGGCTGGAGTTTCGGCCGCGACCCGTCAAAAGGTCGCGGCCGCGCATATTCTTGAGTGCACCTGGAGGTGAGCATGTTTGTGACCGCGGCTTATGCCCAGCAGTCAACCACCACTGAAGGCGCCGAAGCACACGATGCCGCTGCGGCCGGTGAGGTGCACACCGAAACGGGTGTGGCTCACGAAGGCGAGGCTGGCTCCGGCGTGTTCCCGCCCTTCGATACGACCCATTTCGCATCGCAGCTGCTTTGGCTCGCGATCACGTTCGGCCTCTTCTATCTCCTGATGTCGAAGGTCATCATTCCGCGCATCGGCGGAATTCTGGAAACCCGTCACGATCGGATCGCTCAGGATCTCGATGAAGCGTCCCGCCTCAAGGGCGAAGCCGACGCTGCCATCGCTTCCTACGAGCAGGACCTGGCAGCCGCCAAGTCCAAGGGTCACAAGATCGCCGACGACGCCCGCGAATCCGCAAAGGCCAAGGCCAATGCTGACCGCACCGCCGTCGAAGCCGACCTTGCCAAGAAGATCTCGGCTGCAGAAGACCGCATCGCCGACATCAAGGCAAAGGCACTGGCCGACGTCGGCGCCATCGCCGAGGAAACCGCAACGGCTGTCGTCAAGCAGCTGATCGGCGGAACCGTCACCAAGGCCGAGATCACCGCTGCCGTCAAGGCATCGGCTGGCAACTGAGGAGCACTGAACTATGCATCTTGATGCAACTTTCTATGCCTTCGTTGGCCTGATCCTGTTCTTCGTCCTGATTGCCTATCTCAAGGTTCCGGGCATGGTCGGCAAGGCGCTCGACGCCCGCGCCGAAAAGATCGGCAACGAGTTGACCGAAGCCAAGCGCCTGCGCGAAGAAGCACAGGGCCTCGTCGCTGAATACCAGCGCAAGCGCAAGGATGCCGAAGCGGAAGCTGCTGGCATCGTCGCTGCCGCCCAGCGCGAAGCCGAAATGCTGACCGCGGAAGCCAAGCAGAAGACCGAGGAATACGTCGTTCGTCGCACGGCTCTTTCGGAACAGAAGATCAAGCAGGCCGAAAGCGACGCGATCAACGCGGTTCGTTCCGCTGCCGTCGATCTCGCGATCGCCGCTGCCGAGAAGGTCATTGCCGCCAAGGCCGACGCCGGCGCCCAGAGCGATCTGTTCAAGAAGGCACTTGGCGACGTCAAGGCACGCTTGAACTAAGCGCTCGGACATTCGATTGGAGAAAGCCCCGCTTCGTGCGGGGCTTTTTTTATGCCTGTCTGCAGAGACCGCGTTGGCCCGAACAATGGGTGGTGCCAGCCTCCGTCAGAGATTTGCGTAGGCGTTTCGCCACATCAGGTTTGGCCGCCGAAGTAGGACCAGTGTTCAAGAGCTAGCGTGGCGCACGTCAGCATGCGCGCCGCCGGTATGGCTTTTGACGCGAGAAAAGCTGTTGACGAGATATGTCGGAAGCGGAACCGACAACGCCTGCGTAGCGCTGGTCAGGGATTGCGCAAAGGTTAGTCGTCCCGGCGCAGCGGCCGGAAGCTCATGCGGTGCAGCGGGCAGGGGCCGTGGGTCTCGATGGCGCGACGGTGGGTCACCGTCGCATAGCCGGCATGGAGCGCGAAGCCGTAGCCGGGATGTGCGAGATCGGCACGGGCCATCATGCGGTCGCGGGTGACCTTGGCGACGATCGAAGCGGCGGCGATCGACAGCGACCGCGCATCGCCCTTGACGACCGCCTTGGCGTGGCAGGTGAGGCCGGGCGGCACGTCACGGCCGTCGACGAGCACGAAGCGTGCGTTCGAGGGCAGGCCGGCCACGGCGCGTCGCATGGCTTCAAGGCTTGCCTTGCGGATGTCGGTGGCGTCGATCGTGCCGGCCGAAGCCGAGGCGATCGACACTTCGGACGTGGCGAGGATTTCTTCGAACAGTTTTTCGCGCGCCTGCGCCGTCAGCTTCTTGCTGTCGTCGAGGCCTGCGGGAATGGCGTCCGGATCGAGGATGACGGCGGCGGCGACCACCGGTCCCGCGAGCGGCCCACGCCCGGCCTCATCCGCTCCGGCGACCGGCCAGAAGCCATCGCCCTTGGCCGAAAGCTCGAAATTGAAATCGGGCGCTTCGATGATATCGGGAAAAAGGGGAGAATCGGACGATCTGCGAGACATAAGTCTAATTCGCATGATCGACCGATTCTCTTCAAGCCCCCAGGTCCGAGTGCGGCGGCGGACGGGGGATTACCGGGGCCCACGGCGGGTAAGGGGCACCGGAACTGCTATGCAATCTGAGGCGCCCGCTATCGGGTTCGCCTGGCGGTGCGGGGCGATCATCTCTCGCCGCGCGCCGATTACGAAATTGCGGGATGGCTACCCAGGCGACCGGAAAGCCTTCAAAGAAGCGAGAGCTGCACCCCCGTTCCGAGCGGCGGCACGAAGAGATCGTCGCGCAGCTGCCGGCGCGTCGGGTTGAAGCCGAGGCGCTTGACCGCCAGGTCGAAGCGGCGGCCAATCTGCCACGCATAGGGGCCGACGCCCTTCATGCGTTTGCCGAATTCGGCGTCATAGTCCTTGCCGCCACGCATGGAGCGGATGAGCGACATGACGTGCCGGTAGCGGTCCGGATAATTGCGCAGCAGCCAGTCGCGAAAGAGCGGGCTGACCTCGAGCGGCAGCCGCAGCAGGACATAGCTTGCTTCAGTTGCTCCGGCTGTCCTTGCTCCTTCGAGCACGCGCTCGATCTCGTGGTCGTTCAGCGCCGGAATGATAGGGGAAACGAGAACACCGGCCGGGATGCCCGCTTCGGCAAGCATGCGTATCGCCTCCAGCCGCTTGCTTGGCGTAGAGGCCCGCGGCTCCATCGTGCGGGCGAGCTTCCGGTCGAGTGTCGTGACGGAGATGCCGACGCGCACCAGTCCCTTTTCCGCCATCGGCGCCAGGATATCGATATCGCGGGTGACCATCGCTGATTTGGTGACGATCATGACCGGATGGTTGGCGTCCCGCAGCACCTCGAGGATCTGGCGCATGATGCGCCACTCCTTCTCGATCGGCTGATAGGGGTCGGTGTTGGTGCCGATGGCGATCGGCCTCACCTTGTAGTCTTGCCGCGCCAGTTCGCGCTCCAGAAGTCGCGGTGCATCCGGCTTGGCAAACAGCTTCGCTTCGAAGTCGAGGCCGGCCGATAGGCCCATATAAGCGTGCGTGGGGCGGGCAAAGCAATAGATGCAACCATGCTCGCAGCCGCGATAGGGATTGATCGAGCGGTCGAAGGAGATGTCGGGAGACTCGTTCCTCGTGATCACCGTGCGCGGCTTCTCGACCTGAACCTCGGTCTTGAACGGCGGCAGATCCTCCAGGCTTTCCCAACCGTCGTCGAACGTCTCGCGGCTGCGCGGTTCGAACCTGCCGGACATGTTGATCCCGGCGCCGCGCCCCCGGCGGCGATCGATGTCGATCCGGAGGCCCGTTGCGCTCATCATCGCTTCGGCCACATCTGCCGTGTTGGCGGGCGCAAGAGCACCCTGCCGGATCTGAGACAGCTCGGTCATTGGAATCTCCCCGGAATCAGATATTTGATCCCGTTTTGTTCTGATTATTTTCCTATCGCGAATGAGAGAACAATTCAAGAACAAAAAATTGGAATTTCGGTTTTGTCGATCAAGGCACCGCTTCGGTCGATGTCCTGGATGTAGCAATTGCCGTGCCGATGCGTTACGAGAAACCATGCTCACGATCATTATGGAAACCCGCGACAACGAAGCCGAACTGGCGCAGACGCTTGCTGTGTTGGTTGCCGGCGCGGTGGAGGGGCTGGTCAGCGATGTGATCATCCTCGATCACGGTTCGAAGGATGGTTCGTCCGATGTGGCCGATGCCGCTGGATGCCGTTTCTGCCGGGATTGGAATCTCGCCGATGTGGTGGGTTCGGCGCGTGGCGAATGGCTGATGTTGCTGGAGCCGGGCGCCCGCCCGATCGGCCGCTGGATCGATGAACTGGCCGAGTACGTGTCGATGAACAAGGCACCGGCCCGCTTCTCCGGTTCGAGACTCCATCGCATGCCTCTCTTCCGCCGGCTGACCCGGCGGGGAAAGCCGCTGGAGACAGGCTTTCTCCTGCGCAAGAACGATGCTCTTGCGGCCGCCCGCGGCAATACGGGCCTGGATGCCATGACGAATGTCCGCTCTGTCCGCAAGCTTTCGACCGAACTTGTTCCGGCCTGGGTCGCCGTCGAAGCCAGGCGGTAACGCCGGTTCGTCGCGCGCAAAATTAAAGGTGCCAGTCCCGGGGGGACGGCACCTCCAAGCGGCTCTCAAATGACCTTGTTTGGCAGATTTCTATCCGGGTAGCATTCTGGCTGCCCGTCGTATCCAACATTGCATTCCGCCTGGGGGACAGAGGCGGAAGGGTCTTGCGGCGCGAGGAATAGAACGTGCGGCGGTCGTTCCTCGCTGTGTCAACGCTGGGAGACTAACGAGAGGAGAAGCGACCGTCAGTTACTAAGGTAACAGGTCGGCCAAGCCGGAACGGTCCAAGCTCTTCAGCTACGTTTCAGATGCTCGTCGAGCCGCGGCATGATCTCCACGAAATTGCAGGGCATGTGCCGGTAGTCGAGCTGTTGCTTGAGGATGCCGTCCCACGCATCGCGGCAGGCACCGGGCGAGCCCGGAAGCACGAAGATGAAGGTGGCGTTGGCAACGCCGCCGGTTGCGCGCGACTGGATCGTCGAGGTGCCGATCTTCTCGAAGGAGATACGGTGGAAGACTTCGGAGAACCCGTCCATGCGCTTCTCGAACAACGGTTCCAGCGCCTCGGGCGTCACGTCCCGCCCGGTGAAGCCCGTTCCACCTGTCGTGATCACCACGTCGATGTTGGGATCGAGCGTCCAGGCCTTCACCTGGTCGTAGATCTTCGTTTTGTCGTCGGAAACGATGGCGCGCGCCTCAAGCCGATGGCCGGCGTCACGCACCCGCGCTTCCAATGTGTCGCCCGACTTGTCGTCGGCGCGCGTGCGCGTGTCGGAGACCGTGAGGATGGCGATCCCGACAGGAATGAACGGACGCTTTTCGTCGATACCGGCCATGCTATTTCCCTTTGCCCACTGTCCTGCAGGCGAGAACGTACCACCCGGGGTAGGCCTCCGAAAGAGCGCGCGCTGTCGCAGCCGCGCGCACGTCGCTGTCGAAAAGGCCGAAGCATGTGGCGCCCGAGCCCGACATGCGCGTGAGCGCCGTTCCGGCTTCGGTCAATGCCTTGCGGACCGTGCCGATCACGGGCTCAAGGCCCTCTGCCGGCAGCTGCAAATCGTTGCGCATCGTGGCGATGGCAGAAATCCACTCGGCCGCCGTACCGGCTCTGTGAGGCGCAACGAGCGTCGGGTTCGTCTTGTTGGCGAGGGCCCGGAAGACAACCGGAGTCGAGAGGGCGACGAGCGGATTCACCAGCACGACCGGCAGCGCGGGGAAATCCGCAAGCGGCGTAATGTCCTCGCCGATCCCCTTCGCGAGCAGTGGCGTGCCGGCAAGACACATCGGCACGTCCGCCCCGAGCTGCAGCGCGATGGCGCCGAGGCGGGAGGGTTCGATCGTCGCGCCCCAAAGATCGAGAAGCCCAAGAAGCGTCGCCGCCGCATCCGCGGATCCGCCGCCAATGCCCGAGGCGAGCGGCAGGTTCTTCTCGAGATGCAGGTGGACCGGCCCGGCTGTGTCGGGGTCAAGTGCCTGCAGTTCGGCGCGCAGCAGGTCCCGTGCCTTCAGAACCAGGTTGCCGCCCGCGCCGGCATCCATCGGCAGCGCGGCGGCAAACGCGCCCGAAACCGTGAAGCGATCCGCATCCGCCGGCGAGAGACCGATGCGATCGCCGCGATCGGCAAAAGTGACGAGACTTTCGAGAAGATGGTGGCCGTCGGCGCGCTGGCCGACGACGTGAAGGGCCAGATTGATCTTGGCGGGGGCTGCACGCGTCAGCGCGAAGCCCGCGATGTCACCTTCCGACATGGAACGGTCAGGACTTCTTGTCCGGCGCCGGTGCTTCCGGGGTCACCTTCTTCGGCGCGGTTTCCTTGGCATCGGCCGAGGCGGGGACCGTTTCCTTGAGCGGCGGCAAGCCGTTCTCGATCTTTGCCTTGATCTTCGGGATCTCGGCTTCCTCGGGCTTCAGTTCGAGCGTCTGCGTCCACTGGAACACGGCTTCGAGCTTGCGGCCGACGCGCCAGTAGGCGTCGCCAAGGTGATCGTTGATCGTCGGGTCGCCGGCCATCAGTTCGGCCGCCTTCTCCAGTTCCACGACGGCGTCGTCGAAGCGGTTCATGCGGAAATAGGCCCAGCCGAGGGAATCGACGATATAGCCGTCATCCGGCTTCAACTCGACGGCCTTGCGGATCATCTCCAGGCCTTCTTCGAGGTTGATGTTCATGTCGACCCAGGAATAGCCGAGATAGTTCAACACCTGCGGCTGGTCCGGATTGAGCTCCAGCGCCTTGCGGAAGTTCGGCTCGGCCTTGTCCCAGAGCTTCTGGCGCTCATAGGCGATGCCGCGTTGGAAGAACACCGTCCAGTCGCTGCGCTTCGGGACGGAGCCGATCTGTTCGACGGCGCGATCGTAGAGTTCGCCCATCTCCTTGTAGTCCTTGGCGTCGGAAAGCACGCTGCCATAGGCGAGATAGTTGCGGATGTTCTTCGGATCGACGTCGATGAGCGCCTTCAGGTGCTTCTTCGCCTCGTCGACCTTGCCGATGCTGGCGAGGCTGAGCCCGAGCTGTAGTTCCGAAACGCGCCGCATCGGCGAGGTCTCGGGAATGGCCTTGTAGAGTTCGATCGCCTCGTTCGGTTTCTTCAGGTTTTCGGCGATGCCGCCGAGCATGACCAGGATGTCGGCGCTGTCAGGGTCGAGCCGGCGCGCGGTCTGCAGGTAGAGCGAGACGATGTCCTCGGCGCCGTCGCGGTTGAGTGCCGCACCGATCGAGAAGAGCACGGCCGCAGCGCCCTGGGTGGCGTTCTTGACCTGCTGTTCCTGCGGAACACCATTCTCGATATCGGTCCTCAGCGCCTGCAGCGGCGTGTAGTTGTTGACCATGTTTTCGCCGACGGCGACGGTATCGAGCGCCTTCTGCTTGTTGCCTTCGCGCGCCTCGAAACGGGCAAGCGCTTCGACCGCGCGCATGAAGGTATCGGGAGCGGCACTTCCGCCCTCGCGGTCGAGAATGGCATCGTTGAGCCTGGTGCGCGCCGTCTGCTTGTCACCCGCAGCAACCGCGATCGCGCCCGCATGATAGTTCTTGAACACGCGGAACCATTCAGGACCGTCAAGGCCGTTAATCTCGGCGAGTGCTTCCTTCGGCTTGCCCTGGCCGAATTTCGCCCAGGCCGAAAGCAGGCCGTTCATCAGCCGGTCGAGATCGTTCGGACCCTGGTAGTTCAGAAGCTTCTGTGCGTTGCGATACTCGCGCTTGCGGATCGCCTCGATCGCGCGAATGACCGTCGTGATACGCTCGACGGCCGGGTCGGACTTCAACTGCTCGGCAATCTTCGCGCCTTCGTCGAACTGGCCCGCCATCAGAAGCGTGATCATCAGCCGCTGCTTGACGTCGTTGTTGTTCGGCTCGAACTGCAGCGCGATGCGGTAGAGTTCCGTAGCGGAAGCGAAGTCGCGGTCCGTATCGGCGGTGCGGGCAGCGAGAAACGCGCCGGAAAAGGTATTGACCGACTTGATGTCGAACGGCTCAGTTTCCTCGACGGCTGCGGTCTTCTCCTCGGCAAATGCCTGGTAGCCGCCGCTGACAGCAGCGAGAGCCAGCAGTGCTGCGCCGCTGAGGAGGCGGAGAATCGTCTTTTGCCGCATGTCAAACCTTTCGCGCCGATTGCTCGGCTTTCGCACCACTAAGGGTTGTTTTCGGAGTCAGCCACATATAGCCCAACGCAACTCTTGAGGAACAGAATGGCTTTTTTGGCGCAACGCGGCAAGAAAATCCTGTCGCTCGTTCTGACCTGCCCGGAGCCCGTCAGCTGACGCGATCGATGCAGAAGTCGATGACTTCGGTGAGCGCCGATTTCCAGGGAGACGCCGGCAGCGGCGCCAGCGCATCGCGGGCAATCGTGCCGTAATGCTGGGCGCGCGCGATGGTGTCGCTCAAGCCCCCATAGCGCTTGATCAGGCCGAGTGCCTTGTCGAGGTTCGCGTCGCTGCTGTCGCCGCCTTCGATCGCCTCGCGCCAGAAGGCACGGTCTTCCGCCGTCCCGCGGCGATAGGAGAGGATTACCGGAAGGGTGATCTTGCCCTCGCGGAAGTCGTCGCCGACATTCTTGCCGAGGTCGCTCGACGAGCCGCCATAGTCGAGCACGTCGTCGACGAGCTGGAAGGCGAGGCCGAGGTTCATCCCGTAGGATTTCAGCGCGTTGCGGTCCGATTTGCTGGTCTGGGCAACGATCGGCCCAACTTCGGCCGCGGCGGCAAAAAGGGCTGCGGTCTTGGCACGGATGACCTGGAGATAGTCGTCCTCGGTCGTCTCCATGTTCTTGGCGACGGAGAGCTGCAGCACTTCGCCTTCGGCAATGACCGAAGCTGCGGTCGACAGCACGTCGAGCGCGTCAAGCGAGCCGACATCGACCATCATGCGGAAGGCCTGGCCGAGCAGGAAGTCGCCGACCAGCACGCTTGCCTGGTTGCCCCAGATCGTGCGTGCGGTGGATTTGCCGCGGCGAAGGTCGCTTTCGTCAACGACGTCGTCATGGAGAAGCGTCGCGGTGTGCATGAATTCGACGCTGGTTGCGAGCTTGACGTGGGCGTCGCCCTCGTAGCCGAACATCGCAGCGGAGGCGAGCGTCAGCATCGGGCGCAGGCGCTTGCCGCCCGAAGAAATCAGGTGGTTGGCGACCTCGGGAATCATCTGAACGTCGGAGCCGGCCTTCGACAGGATAAGCTGGTTGACGCGCTCCATGTCCGCAGTGGTCAGATCAACGAGCGGCTTTACGGACGCCTGTTTGTTTTTGCTGTCTTCCAGCGGTATCACTACGCCCACACCGGGACTCCTGTTTTCATTGTCGCTTTCGACAATAGGAAGGGGTGTCCCGTGCGGCAAGAGGCGAATTGTCCCGCTTGCTGAAATAGGACAGGAAAAACCGCCGGATGAAGGAATTGATCCGTACCAACGATGCCGTCGTGCTCTCCTTTGCCGAGAGCCTGATGAAGGATGCCGGCATCGCAAGCCTCATCGCCGACCAGGGGATGAGCATTCTTGAGGGCTCGCTCGGCCTCTTGCCCCGTCGCTTTCTGGTCGCCGAGGAAGACGCGGACGCGGCGCGCCGGATCCTGATCGATGCCGGGCTCGAGGCGGAGTTGCGCCCTTGAGCACGGAGCCGATGCCGGCTGCGACCGAAACCGTAGATGCATTTCACCGCGGCAAGTTCCATGTCGTCCAGCCACTCGGCCAGGGGCATCGCTCCGGCATGGACGCCATGCTGCTTGCGTCGCTCGTTGCATCGGATCGTCCCTGCCGGGTCGCCGATCTCGGTGCGGGCGCGGGTGCAGCCGGCATGGCCGTCGCCTCGCGGATCGACGATGCGGAAGTGGTGCTGGTGGAGCGCTCGCCCGTTATGGCGGAGTTTGCCCGCCGCAGCCTGGCGCTTGCCGAAAACGCCCGTCTTTCCTCGCGCGTCTCGGTCGTTGAGGCCGACGTTTCACTGACCGGCAAGGCGCGTGTCGCGACGGGTCTGGCGGATGACAGCTTCGATCATGTGATCATGAACCCACCCTTCAACGATGCCTCGGACCGCAAGACTCCGGATGCGCTCAAGGCCGAGGCCCATGCGATGAGCGACGGGCTGTTCGAGATCTGGGTGAAGACGGCGGGCGCGATCATGAAGCCCGGCGGGCAACTGTCGTTGATCGCTCGGCCGGAATCGATCGCCGAGATCATCGCCGCTTGCGGCCGCCGCTTTGGCGGCATCGAGATCACGGCGCTGCATCCGCGGGTCGGTGAAAACGCCGTGCGCATCCTGGTGACGGCGATCAAGCAGAGTCGCAAACGGCTGGTCTTCCGCGCCCCGCTCGTCATGCACGAGGAGGGGCATCGCTTCGCAGACCATGTCGACGACCTCAACAATGGCCGCGCCGCCTATCGCCGCCGCTGATTTACCGTATGCGGCATTGCGTTCGCCGCATCAGTGCATACATGGCATGGAAGAGCCCCTGGCGGGCGATCGGGCGAAGCATTCCGCTTTTCGCCGATGAGACGCGGTCATGTCTATGATTTCCGGTCGTTCCGGCTCAAAATCATGGCATGTCCCAGCAGGCAGGAGTTGAAATGAAGACGTTCTTGAGACGGTTGTTGCCCAAGCGTTTTCGCAAGGAAGGCGTGACGGTCCCCGTCGTCCGGCTCCACGGCGCGATCATGGCCGGCGGCGGTCAGTTCCGGCCGGCGCTCAACCTGGCGACAGCGGCCCCGCTTCTCGAAAAGGCCTTCGCAAACAAGGACGCGCCTGCTGTCGCGATCTCCGTCAATTCGCCTGGCGGCTCCCCGGTGCAGTCGCGGTTGATCTACCAACGCATCCGCGATCTCGCCCAGGAGAAGAAAAAGCGTGTGCTGATCTTCGTCGAGGACGTCGCCGCATCCGGCGGCTATATGATCGCGCTTGCCGGCGACGAGATCATTGCCGACCCGACCTCGATCGTCGGCTCGATCGGCGTTGTCTCCGGCGGGTTCGGTTTTCCGGAACTCCTGAAGAAGATCGGCGTCGAGCGGCGTGTCTATACCGCTGGCGAAAACAAGGTGATGCTCGATCCGTTCCAAGCGGAAAAGGAAAACGACATCGCATTCCTGAAGAACCTGCAGCTCGATATCCACGATACCTTCATCCAGATGGTCAAGGCCCGTCGCGGCCAGCTGCTCGCCGACGATCCGGATATCTTCTCCGGCCTTTTCTGGACCGGCCGGCGCGGGCTGGAGCTCGGCATCATCGATAGTCTCGGCGATCTGCGCGGCGAGGTGAAGAAGCGCTATGGCGACAAGGCGCGGCTCGAGCTCATCCAGCCGGTGCGCAGCCTTTTTGGCCGCCGGCAGAGCGGCGCGGCCATTGCCGGTGCTCTGGTCGAGCCAATGGCCGCTTCCGCAGCGGCGGGACTTGCCGAAGCCATCGAGGAAAGGGCATTGTGGGCGCGGTTCGGGCTTTGATGCCTGCCCGGCCTTAAATGTCCTTGGAGGGAAAATGCCGCAACTCATCCTGCTCCTGATCGCAGGTTTCGTCTTCTGGCTCGGCTATCGCAAGTTCGTGGCGGATGCCCAGAAGCTGACGCGCCAGCGCGAACAGGCTCGCCGCGAGGAGCAGACCGGGGCGCAGGGAACATTGGTGCAGGACCCGGAGACCGGCGAATACAGGCTGAAGCGCGACGGCGAGTGAGGGCGGTCGGAACGCGTCAGTGTGGCTGCGGTCTATTTGCCCGCCCGCTGCCGTAGCGCTTGACCCCTGTCATCAGGCGTGGCACCTGTCCGGCACATTTTCCAGAAGAAATCCGGACGCGATCCATGACCACTCTGCCTGATCATATGAACCCGAAGCGCTCGTTTCAGGCTCTGATCCTGACACTCCACAATTACTGGGCCGACAAGGGTTGCGCCGTGCTGCAGCCCTACGACATGGAAGTGGGCGCCGGTACCTTCCATCCGGCAACGACCCTGCGCGCGCTGGGCCCGCGTCCCTGGCGTGCGGCTTACGTCCAGCCGTCGCGTCGCCCGACCGATGGCCGCTACGGCGAAAACCCGAACCGCCTGCAGCACTACTATCAGTATCAGGTAATCCTGAAGCCGAACCCGTCCAACCTGCAGGAACTCTATCTCGGCTCGCTCGAGGCGATCGGCCTCGACCCGCTGCTGCACGATATCCGCTTTGTCGAGGATGACTGGGAAAGCCCGACGCTCGGCGCTTGGGGTCTCGGCTGGGAGTGCTGGTGCGACGGCATGGAAGTGTCGCAGTTCACCTATTTCCAACAGGTCTGCGGCATCGAATGCTCGCCGGTTTCGGGGGAACTGACCTACGGTCTCGAACGCCTCGCCATGTATGTGCAGGGCGTCGACAACGTCTACGACCTGAACTTCAACGGTCGCGAGGGTGCCGAGAAGATCAGCTATGGCGATGTCTTCCTGCAGGCCGAACAGGAATATTCGCGCTACAATTTCGAATACGCCAACACGGCGATGCTGCATCAGCACTTCATCGATGCGGAAGCCGAGTGCCAGGCGTTGCTGGCTGCCGGAGCACCGGGCGACCACAGCAACAACCACCTGCACAAATGCGTCTTCCCAGCCTACGACCAGTGCATCAAGGCAAGCCATGTGTTCAACCTGCTCGATGCCCGCGGCGTGATCTCGGTCACCGAGCGCCAGAGCTACATCCTTAGGGTGCGCACGCTCGCCAAGGCCTGCGGCGAAGCCTTCCTGTTGACCGACGCCGGTGGCGCGAACCTCAACCGGGACGCCGCTTGAGCGTAGAACCGTCCGGCCTTGTCGTTCACATCAACGGCTGGCCGGGCACCGGTAAGCTGACGATCGCGCGCCATCTTGCTGAAAGGCTGGGCGCGCGGCTCGCCGACAATCACACGCTGATCAATCCGGCCGAGGCACTGTTTGCGCGCAGTGACCCGCTTTATCGCTCGCTTCGATCGGCGGTCCGCCAAAGCGTGTTCGAGCACCTGGAAAGGGCGGCAGCCGAACGGTCGTTCATCTTCACCGATGCGCTCTCGGACGATGCCACCGACACGCGTGCCTTCGAGGACTGCGCCGCACTCGCGCAAAAACGCGGCGCTCGCTTCGTTGCGGTCGTGATCGATTGCGACGTCGAGGAAAATCTCAAGCGCCTGACACGCGCCGGCCGGAGCAAGTTGCACAAGCTGACCGATCCGGAAGTTCTTCTGGGATTGCGGCGCGCGCACCGGCTGCTACGCGGCAGAAGCGACCGATTGATTGAGATCGATGTGTCGACGCTCGGCGCTGATGAGGCGGCAGCGGCAATCGCCGCGCGGATCGCTGGACCTTCAACTGTCAGATGACGAAGGTCGTGCCGGCGTCGTTCTTGCAGTACG
The DNA here is from genome assembly GCF_900103045.1 of Ensifer sp. YR511. Taxonomy (NCBI): domain Bacteria; kingdom Pseudomonadati; phylum Pseudomonadota; class Alphaproteobacteria; order Hyphomicrobiales; family Rhizobiaceae; genus Ensifer; species Ensifer sp. YR511. The sequence continues at coordinate 35,859 of NZ_FNGR01000003.1, read as the reverse complement.
GCTTCATTGTGGGATAGGCGCCGGTATAGACCTGACCGGAGTAGGTCTGAAGAGCGCGGCGAACACCGCTCGGCCGTTCCGGAGAATGGGCGCTCGCATAGGCAACGAAGAGCGCCGTAAAGGCGATCACGTTGATGAGAGTTGCGAGCGTTTTCATGGTCTTCACTTCGTTTCCGGGGTTGTTCGATGAACCGACTATCGCCCATCACCGGTCCGGTCGCCGTTCCCGATGGAACAGGAAAGCCGGTCTTTTGACGTGAAAAGGCGTGGCATCGGGAAACACAGTGTTCACGGTGCAGGCGGGAATTGGGGAGGAGCAGGTTTCTCTGGCCAAATGCTGCAGAAAGCGCTTTGAAGCTGAGAAGCGAATGCTAATCTCTGCGCGAGTTTTTGGAGGGTGCCCTATGATCGGTCTGGCAATCGCCGTCGTCGTGATTCTGTATCTGGTTTTCGTCTATAACGGTCTCGTCAAGGCGCGGCAGATCGCCGAGGAGGCGTGGTCCGGTATCGATGTGCAGTTGAAGCGCCGCGCCGATCTGATCCCGAACCTGATCGAAACCGTGAAGGGCTACGCCGCACACGAGAAGTCGACGTTCGAAGAGGTGATCGCCATGCGCAACCGCGCACAGGCGGTGCCAGCCGGCGACGTCGAGGGGCGGGCCCAGGCGGAAGGCGCGCTCTCCCAGGCGCTCGGCAAGCTCTTTGCGCTGGCGGAAGCTTATCCGGACCTCAAGGCCAACGAGAATTTCGCCGAGCTGCAGCGCTCGCTGGAAACGATCGAGGGCGAAATCCAGATGTCGCGCCGCTATTACAACGGTGCGGCCCGTGACTTGAACGTCAAGGTCGAGAGCTTCCCGTCCAACCTGATCGCCAACGCCTTCCGCTTTGTCAAAGCCGGCTATTTCGAGATCACCAACGAAGCCGACCGCGCGGTGCCGCAGGTCAAGTTCTGACCGGCACGCCTCCCGAACATTCCTCGCCGCGGGATCCCGCCGCGGCGCCATTCGCATCAAGAGACCTATTCGATGACCTCCGATAGCATGAAAAAACTGACCATCCTGCCGACCGACCACCCGCTCCGCGGTCATGTGCGCCCGCCGGGCTCGAAGTCGATCACCAACCGGGCGCTGCTTCTGGCCGGCCTTGCCAAGGGCACGAGCCGGCTGACGGGTGCCTTGAAGAGCGACGACACCCGCTACATGGCGGAAGCCTTGCGCGCGATGGGCGTCGAGGTCAGCGAGCCGGATGAAACGACCTTCGTCGTCACCAGCACGGGCAAGTTGCTCCCGCCGGCAGCTCCCTTGTTCCTCGGCAATGCCGGAACGGCGACACGCTTCCTGACGGCTGCTGCCGCGCTCGTCGATGGCACGGTCGTGGTCGATGGCGACCAGCACATGCGCAAGCGGCCGATCAAGCCCTTGGTCGAGGCACTCGGAACGCTCGGCGTCGAAGTCACCTCCGAAACCGGCTGCCCGCCGGTCACCGTCAAAGGCACCGGCGGCTTCCCGGCCGGTCGCGTCGTCATCGATGCCGGCCTGTCGAGCCAGTATGTCTCGGCCCTGCTGATGGCGGCCCCCGGCGCCAAGGGTCCTGTCAGCATCGAGCTTGCCGGCGACGAGATCGGCGCGCGCGGTTACATCGACCTAACGGTTGCCGCCATGCGTGCCTTCGGCGCCGAAGTCGAGCAGCTGAGCCCCTCCGTCTGGCAGGTCGCGCCGACCGGCTACAAGGCAGCCGACTATGTCATCGAGCCGGATGCTTCGGCGGCGACCTATCTCTGGGCTGCGGAAGTCCTGACCGGCGGCGCCATCGATATCGGCGTTCCAGCGGACGCCTTCTCGCAGCCGGATGCCCGCGCCCATGCGGTGATCGCGAGCTTCCCGAACCTGCCCGCCGTTATCGACGGCTCGCAGATGCAGGACGCGATCCCGACGATCGCCGTGCTTGCCGCCTTCAACAAGACGCCGGTGCGCTTCGTCGGTCTCGCCAACCTGCGCGTCAAGGAATGCGACCGCGTGCGCGCGCTGTCGCTCGGTCTGACAGCGATCCGGCCGGATCTGGCGCATGAGGAAGGCGACGACCTGATCGTCTCTTCCGATCCCACGCTTGCCGGCCAGACCTTGCCCGCCTCGATCGACACCTTCGCCGACCATCGCATCGCCATGAGCTTCGCGCTTGCCGGCCTGAAGATCCACGGCATCGCCATCGAAGATCCCGGCTGCGTTGCCAAAACCTACCCGGCCTATTGGGATGCGCTCGCTTCGCTCGGCGTCGAATTTACCGGCGACCGGCCTTGATACCGGGCGGGATGTGCGGCCGTGTCTGCGGTTTCCGCGCGCATCCTGTTCTCACCCATAAGAACCGGTCTCGTGTCTTGAACCTCAACCGGAAGAAAGCTTGATCCGCATGGTCCGTTTCGCTGCCGCATTTGCCGTTCTGGTGTTTTTGCTGGCAACGGCAGGCGTCGGTCGGGCGGAGGAGGTCTTCTCCGCCTATCGCTCCGTCATCGATGTCGCAAAGGACGGCACGATGACGGTGACCGAGACGATCACGGCGACGGTCGAGGGCAACAAGATCCGCCGCGGCATCTATCGCGATATGCCTTTGACCTTCACCGACGCGAAGGGCAAGCGCAGCAAGGTCGATTTCAAGCTGCTCTCGGTCGAGCGTGACGGTGAGGAGGAGCCCTATCGCACCGAGACGATCAACGGCGGCATCCGCATCTACACCGGTTCGGCCGAGGTCTTTCTGGAGCGGGGCGAGCATACCTTCCAGTTCACCTACGAGACTGGCCGGCAGATCCGCTTCTTTGACGATCACGACGAACTCTACTGGAACGTCACCGGTACGGAGTGGGATTTCCCGATCGACGAGGCGAGTGCGACCGTGACGCTGCCGGAAGGCGTAAGGGCCGAAGCGCTCGATTACTTCACTGGCGGCTATGGCGCGACCGGCAAGGATGCGCGCGCATCCAGGGACGGCAGCGAAATCTTCTTTGCCACCACCCGACGTCTCGACCCGCGCGAAGGGCTGACGATCGCCATCAAGATGCCGAAGGGCAGCATCGACAGGCCCACCTCCAGCCAGGAAAATGCCTGGTGGCTGCACGACCATCTGGCGCTCGTCATCGCCGGTGCCGGCCTTGCCGTCGTCCTGCTTTACTATAGCCAGGCCTGGCTCAGGGCCGGGCGTGACCCGGACCGCGGCGTCATGGTGCCGCGCTGGGATCCGCCGGAGGGCATCTCACCGGCGCTCGTCAATTACATCGACAACAGGGGCTTTTCCGGTGAGGGCTGGACCGCGTTGTCGGCGGCAGCACTCAATCTCGCGGTCAAGGGCCACGTGGTTCTCGAAGACCTGAAGAACGCCATCGTCATTGCCGCCACCGGCAAGAAACCCGACGAAAAGCTGCCGACCGGCGAGGCGGCCGTGATGAAGGCGGTCAATGCCGCTGGCGGCAAGCTCACCATCGACCGCGCCCATGGCACACGGGTGCAGGCGACCGGCGCTGATTTCCGCAACGCCATGGAGCGCGAGCATCGCGGCAAGTACTACCACGCCAACAGCGGTTACATCGTCGCCGGTGTCATCCTTTCGGTGTTGGCGGTTGCGGCCGTGTTCCTGTTCGGGGATCTCAGCGAGGACAGCCTGCCGCTGGTGATCGTTCCTGTTTTCATCGCCTTCTTCGTCTCGATCCTCGCAGTCTCCTTCGGCAAGTCGCTTCGCCGCGAAAGGAGCCTGATGAGCCGGATCATGTCGATCGTCGTGGTCGCCTTCATCGGCTTCGTCGCCTTCACCATCTTCTCGACCATCCTTGCGGCCGTCTTCTATTCGGCAGCCGAAACCGACGAACTGCCGCTGCTCTTCGTGATCGGTGCGATCGTGCTCGTCAACGTGCTGTTCTTCTTCCTGATGGGTGCGCCGACGCCGCTCGGAACGCGGATGATGGATGGCATCGACGGGCTCAGGCAATACATGACGCTCGCCGAGAAAGACCGGATGAACATGCAAGGCGCGCCCGAAATGTCGCCCCGGCATTTCGAGACGCTGCTCCCTTACGCCGTGGCGCTTGGCGTCGAGAAGCCCTGGACCGAGACCTTCGATCGTTGGCTGCTTGCCGCGGCGGCTGGGGCGGCTGCGGCCGCTGCCTATCAGCCGGGCTGGTATCACGGTGACGGCTTCGGCTCGAGCACCTTCGGCGATCGCATCGGCGGTTTTGCCGGATCCATGGCCGACACGATGACGTCGTCGCTGCCGCCCCCACCCAAATCGTCATCGTCGGGCTTTTCTTCCGGCGGCGGCTTCTCCGGCGGCGGCGGTGGTGGCGGTGGTGGCGGCGGCTGGTAAATCCGCCTCGCACTTGCCCTTGGAAAACCAAATTCATCGCGGCGCTTGGTGACAATCTTGCCAGAGATTGCTAAGTCCGCCGCAACCGTCAGGAACAGAAAAAGTCACTCCCATGCCCGATCTTCTTATCGAACTCCGCTCCGAGGAAATTCCTGCCCGCCTGCAGCGCAAGGCGGCCGGCGACCTCAAGAAGCTGCTGACCGATGCCCTGGTCGAAGCGGGCCTGACCTATGAGGGTGCGCGCGAGTACTGGACACCGCGCCGGCTGACGCTTGACATCCGCGGCCTCAACGCCCGTTCCGCCGATGTTCGCGAAGAGCGCAAGGGTCCGCGCACCGACGCCAACGAGAAGGCGATCGAAGGCTTCCTGCGCGGCGCCGGCCTTTCCTCGATCAGCGAGGCGCACGTCCATAGCGACCCGAAGAAGGGCGACTTCTACGTCGCCCATATCGTCAAGCCGGGCCGTCCCGCCGAAGAGATCATCGCCGAGGCGATGCCGGATATCATCCGCAATTTCCCCTGGCCGAAGCCGATGCGTTCCGGCGTGGCATCGGCCAGGCCCGGCGCACTGCGCTGGGTCCGCCCGCTGCAGTCGATCGTCTGCACCTTCGGGTCGGAAACCGAGGAAACCCATGTGATCCCGTTTGAAGTCGACGGCATCGTCGCCTCGAACGTCACCTATGGTCACCGCTTCCATGCACCGGAAGCGATCACGGTTCGCCGCTTTGCCGACTATGCCGAGAAGCTGGAAAAGGCGAAGGTCGTTCTCGATGGCGAGCGCCGCAAGGAAATGATCCTGGCCGACGCCCGCAATGTCGCCTTCGCCAACGGCCTCGAGCTCGTCGAAGACGAAGGCCTGCTCGAAGAAGTCTCCGGCCTCGTCGAGTGGCCGCAGGTGCTGATGGGCAGCTTCGAGGAAGCCTATCTCGAAATCCCCTCGGAAATCATCCGACTGACGATCAAGACCAACCAGAAGTGCTTCGTCACCCGCGCGCCGGGCGCCGACACGCTCTCCAACAAGTTCATCCTGGTCTCGAACATCGAGGCGAAGGACGGCGGCAAGGAGATCGTGCATGGCAACGGCAAGGTCGTGCGCGCCCGTCTTTCGGACGCAGCGCATTTCTGGCACCGCGACCAGGGCAACTTGCCGGACCTCGAAACGCTGGAAGCATCCGCCAAGAAGTTCAATCTGGACCTCGGCAAGCCGCTCGATCAGCGCATGGCCAAGCTCGATGCGCTGAACGTTACCTTCCATGCCAAGCTCGGCACCCAGGGCGAACGCGTCGCCCGTATCCGCGCGCTTGCTGGTGAACTTGCCAAGGTCACCGGCGCCGACGCCAAGCTCGTCGACCGCGCCGTCGTGCTGGCCAAAGCCGATCTGCGCACTGAAGCCGTCGGCGAATTCCCTGAGCTTCAGGGCATCATGGGGCACAAGTACGCCCTGCTTCAGGGCGAGAACGGATCTGTCGCCACGGCGATCGAGGACCACTGGAAGCCGAATGGTCCCTCTGACCGTGCGCCTACCGATCCGGTGGCAGTGACCGTTGCGCTTGCCGACAAGCTCGACACGCTCGTCGGCTTCTGGGCGATCGACGAAAAGCCCACCGGTTCGAAAGACCCCTTTGCGCTGCGCCGCGCCGCACTCGGCGTGATCCGCCTGATCCTGGAAGGCAAGGCGCGCCTGGCGCTGTTGCCTGTATTCGAAACGGCACTCGTCGCCCTGCGCGCGCAGAAGCCGGCGCTTGCGGACGACATTTCGGCCGATCTGCTCTCCTTCTTCCATGATCGCCTCAAGGTCTATCTGCGCGACCTCGGCGCCCGTCACGACCTGATCGACGCCGTGCTGACGCCGGAAGCCGACGACCTGCTGATGATCGCCCGCCGCGTGGAAGCGCTGACCGCCTTCATCACCGACGAGGAAGGCCGCAACCTCTTGGCCGGCACCAAGCGCGCCACCCAGATCCTCGCAGCCGAAGAGAAGAAGGGCACCGCCGTCGCCGACGCCGTCGATGCCGGCCTCTTCCGTCTCGACGCCGAGAAGGCGCTGCACCAGGCTGTCGAAATTGCTTCGGCTGAAGCACGCGATGCGATCGCCAAGGAAGACTTCCGTTCGGCCATGGAAGCGCTGGCCAAGCTGCGCGAACCGGTCGACCAGTTCTTCAACGACGTACTCGTCAATGACGATGATGCGGCAATCCGTGCGAACCGTCTGGCGCTGCTCGGCCTGATCCGCTCGGCCACCGGCACGGTCGCGGACTTCTCGAAGATCGTCGGCTAAGGCCGGGTCGCCGCCGGGAGACCGGCGGCCTCACACCCGCGCACAAACGTTCAAGCGGCTCGCTGCCCGGCGACCTATATGCTGTCTCCATCACGCAAGATGGAGACAGCCGATGACTATCGCGACAAAGGCCTACAAGCCGATCAATTTTGCCGAAAAACTCTCGCTCTTCAGCGATCAATGGCAACCGCGCGTTCTTGCCGAACTCAACGACTACCAGTTCAAGATCGTGCGCATCGAGGGCGACTTCATCTGGCACGATCACAAGGATACCGACGAGGCCTTCATCGTCATCGAGGGCACGCTGCGGATCGATTTTCGCGACGGGTCCGTGACGCTCGGTCCCGGCGAAATGTACGTCGTGCCGAAGGGCGTCGAACACAAGCCCTATGCGGAGCACGAGGTGAAGATGCTCTTGATCGAGCCGCGCGGCACGCTCAACACCGGGCATGAGGGTGGCGAACGCACCGCGCAAAACGACCGCTGGATCTGATCCCTTGTCCGGGCACTGCGATCGCGCTTGCTGACCGGCAGGGCGCCGGAGTAGAGAAAGGCATGCCCGCAAAAATTCTCGTCAGCGCCTGCCTCATGGGCCATGCCGTCCGCTACGACGGCCAGTCGAAGCCGCTCCTGCACCCGGCGATAGACCGCTGGCGCGCGGAAGGCCGTCTCGTGACCATCTGTCCGGAAATGTCGGCCGGCATGCCGGTGCCGCGTCCGCCGGCCGAGATCGCCGCCGGCGCTGTCGGCAAGGACGTGCTCGCCGGCAAGGCGAGGGTGGTGGAGATAGACGGCGGCGACGTCACCGAGGGGGTCATACAGGCTGCCGAAAACGCTCTTTCGCTTGCCAGGCAAGCCGACTGTCGCTTCGCGCTCCTGATCGATGGCAGCCCGTCCTGCGGGTCGGGTTTCGTCTATGACGGGAGCTTTTCCGGCGCGCGCCATCCGGGTGAAGGCGTAACGGCCGCCTTGCTCCTCGCCAACGGCGTCGAAGTCTATTCTGACAGACAGATAGAGGCGCTGGTCACGCGGATCGATGAATTGGAAGGCTCGCAATAAAAAGATTGCGCCCCCGCTTCTCTCAGGGGCGCAATCTCTCGCTCTTACAGCGATACGCCCGTCAGCCTTTAAATGCAGGGGACGGCTGAGCGGGGCAGGGAACTTTCCCGATAGGTGATCAGTCTAGCCGAAGTTCGAGGGTGGACGGATCAAAATCCTGTGAGCTCTCGTCGGCCACGGGCACAGCCACCATGGACGCGCCGATCGGGGTCACCGCGGCGGTCTTTGCGGTCTGATCGATGGAAAGAAACTCCGGCCTGGAAGCCTGCGGGTTCTGGTCGTTTGCGATGTTCGAGACGGTCACCGTTGCAGCATCGTCGGTTTCGGCCGCGGCCGTCTTGATCATCTCGTGGGACGGCTTGCTGACGAACACCACCGGCGATCCGCCGAGCCAGGCCTCGGTGCGCACCATCTTCATCTCGCCGTTGATTTTCTTGAGCTCGATCGTCTCGTCGCCCGCCGCGATCGTCGGGACGACGTAAGTGACCTTCTTCCGCGACTGCAACGGCGGGCAATCGGCGCAGGAAACCGTGGAGACGCTGGCATTGTCGGTCGTGCCGGAGGCGATCGCTTCGATCGACGACGCCGCGGCGTTGCCAGCAGCAAGCCCAAGGACGGTGGTGATCAGCAACAGGCGCATCGTTTTTCTCCCGGATCGGTACCGGCGAGAATATGCACGCTCCCTTACTTTCCCGTCAGGAGAATTGGTAAAAATAGAATGATCCGCGAATTGACCGGTTTCCAGTCAGGCCTTCTCGCGCGCAACCGCGCGCCAGCCGATATCGTGCCGGTAGAAGCCGTTGTCCCAGGAAACGGCCGACAGCGCCGCGTAGGCCCTGTCCTTGGCCGTGCCGGCACTTGCCCCTGTCGCCGTGATGTTGAGCACACGGCCACCGGTTGCGACCAGGCCTCCGTCCTTCATCGCTGTGCCGGCGTGGAACACCTTGGTGGTGTCGGATGCTGCGGGGAGGGCGTCAATCGGCGTGTTCTTCGCGTAGCTGCCCGGATAGCCCTTGGAGGCCATCACGACGGTCAGCGCCGTCTCGTCGCGCCATTCCACAGTCATGCCGGCGAGCGTGCCGGTCGCCGCGGCATAGAGAAGCGGCAGAAGATCGCTCTTCATGCGCATCATCAGCACCTGGCATTCCGGGTCGCCGAAGCGGACGTTGTATTCGATGAGTTCCGGTCCTTTGGCGGTGATCATCAGCCCGGCAAAGAACACGCCGGAGAAGGGATGGCCGCTTTCCGCCATGCCGCGCATCGTCGGCTCGATGATTTCCTTCATCGTGCGCTCGATCATCTCTGACGTCATGACCGGGGCCGGCGAGTAGGCGCCCATGCCGCCGGTGTTCGGTCCGGTATCGCCGTCGCCGACGCGCTTGTGGTCCTGGGCCGACGCGAGCGCCAGCGCCGTTTTGCCGTCTGAGAGGCAGAAGAAGCTTGCCTCCTCGCCATCGAGATAGGCTTCTACGACCACTTCGGCGCCGGCGGCGCCAAAGGCGCCGGCGAAACAGTCGTCGACGGCGGCGAGCGCCTCGTCGAGCGTCATAGCGACGGTGACACCCTTGCCGGCGGCGAGACCATCGGCCTTGATGACGATCGGTGCGCCCTGTTCACGCACATAGATCTTGGCGCTCTCCGCATCGGTGAAGCGGCCATAGGCGCCGGTCGGAATATCGTAGCGGGCGCAGAGATCCTTGGTGAAGCCCTTGGAGCCTTCAAGCTGGGCGGCGGAGGCAGAGGGGCCGAAGACGGCGATATCGGCTGCGCGCAGCACGTCGGCGATACCGGCGACCAGTGGACCCTCAGGTCCGACCACGACGAAATCGATCGCCTCCTTGCGGCAGAAGTCGGCGACCGCTGCATGGTCGTCCGTGTCGAGCGCGATGATTTCCGCTTCTTCGGCGATGCCGGGATTGCCCGGTGCGGCATAAAGCTTCGTCAGTTTCGGCGACTGCGCGATCTTCCATGCAAGGGCGTGTTCGCGCCCACCCGATCCGATCAGAAGAACCTTCATTGCAGCCCCCGATATCCCGAAAAATGTTGCGCTGCGGTTAGGACGGCAGGGCGGCAAGGTCAAGGGAAAACGGGAGTTCGGGCGGCGATTCTCGCAATCGCCACCATCTCAGGCGATGGCCTGGCGGCTCTGTTGCTCGTCCAGCGCTTCGTCGTGCGCATAACGCGCGGTGCGTGTCAGCGCCCAGATCGCCAGATCCTCGATCGGCAGCGGCTTGCTGATGAGGTAGCCCTGGAACAGGTCGCAGCCGGCAGCCGTCAGCATGGAGAGTTTCTCCGGCGTGTCGATGCCTTCGCCGACGACCGCGACGTCCTTGGCGTGGCAGAGCGCGATCAGCGCCTTCAATACCGGCAGGGAATGCGACGCGGTGAGGTTCGACACCAGCGCCCGGTCGAGCTTGATGGTATCGGCGGTGTATTCGATGATCTGCTGCACGGACGTGTAGCCGGCGCCGAAATCGTCGATCGAAAGCCGGAAGCCGTTCTGGCGGAGCGCATCGATGTTGCGGCGAAGCTGGTCGCTGAACTTGACGGCGAAGGTTTCGGTAAGCTCGATCTCGATCGAGCGTGCCTCCAGCCCATGCCGTTCCAGGCAGTCGGCGAAGTGGTCGGCGATCGCCTTGGAATGCAGTTCGGCCGAGGAAATGTTGATGGCGAGCACTGTTTCGGGGCCGAACAGGGCCTTCAACTGGCCGCAGTCGGACATCGCCTTGTTGATCACCCACCAGTCGATCTTGGTGAAGAGCCCTGAGCTTTCGGCGATCGGCACGAATTCATCCGGGGTGACATTGCCGAGCACCGGCGAGTACCAGCGCAGCAGCGCCTCGCAGCCGGTGACCCGGCCCTCGGTATCGACCATCGGCATGTAGACGAGGTGGAACTGTTCGTCCGGATCGAGCGAGCGCAGCTCGTCCTGGATCTGGCGCAGCCGCGTGCGCTTGTCGTGAAGCGCGCGCGAGTAGCGGGCGGAGCGGTTCTTGCCGCTGGTCTTGGCCTGATACATTGCCGCATCGGCATTCGCGATCAGTTCGGTGAGGTTGGTGGCGTCATCCGGGCAGATCGCAGCGCCGATGCTTGCGGTCACCGGATAACGCTTGTCGGAGACTTCGAAGCCGTCCTCGAACAGCGAGAGGATGGCGCCCGAGATTTCCCGGACCGTTCCGTCGCCCGGGCGCGAGCGCACCAGCACGGCGAATTCGTCGCCCGAAAGGCGCGCGAGGATCGCCGGCCTTTGGCCGCGGCGCTCGGTGATCACGTCGACCCGCTCGGCGATGCGGGCCGCCAAGGTTTTCAGGAGTTCGTCGCCGATCTCGTGACCATGCTTGTCGTTGACGAACTTGAAGTTGTCGATGTCGATGAACAGCAGGCTGCACTTCTCGCCGGCCGCGATCGCCTCGCGAACGACGCCGGCGGCGAGTGCGTTGAAGTGGCCACGGTTGCTGATCCCGGTCAGCGTATCGGTCCAGGAGCTGCGCTGCACGAGCTTCAGCGATTGCACCGACTGGCGGTGCAGTTCGCGGATGTTTTCGGTGAGGCGCCCGATCTCGCCCTTTTCTTCCATATCGCGGATTTCGTCGCGCGCACCCACCATCACGGCCATCACATTTGCGTCGAGAGTGGCGATCGGATCGGTGATGAAGCGGCGGATCAACATGATGATCAGCCAGATCGAGAACAGGCTCATGGCGACGGCGCCGAGCGCCAGCAGGATTTTCTGCCGCGCCATCAGCGCGTCGAAATGCTCGCTCGAAACGGTGAGCGTCGCATAGAGCGAAGGTCCGAGATGCACGCTTGCCGAAAGGTCGTCGGTGATGGCCTGCGGCCAGGGCTGCAGAACGATGTCGGATCCGTATTCCTTTTTCAGCGCCTGCTGCATGTCGAGGAAGCGGTCGGGCTGGATCGCGACCTGGACGAGCAGGGCGTTCGATTTCTTGCTCGGCAACGGCCGGGTAAAGGCAATGGGGTCGAGGAAGAAGGAATAGACGATGCGCGGTCTCTGGCCCGCTTCGTAGAGATAGGTCCAGTCGGCGAGCTTGTCTTCGCGGATCAGCCGGCGGGCGAGGTTGAGCTGTGCCTCGTCGATCTCGGCGAACGGATCCCAGCTGTTTTCAAAATAGTATTCGGACTTGAGTTCCGAACTCAGAAGCGCGAGCGAAACATAGCCCGTCGGATCGTCGAGCAGCGATTTGACGCTCTCCTGCAGCCGGACGCCGAGCGCATTGGCCCTGTAGCTCGCATCGGTTTCGGACACGTACTGGCGCAGCGAATTGCCGTTCAGCAGCGCATTGAGAAAGCCCTTGCTGCGGCCGATCTCGTTCTGGAAGACGGCGGCCGCATGTTCAAGGCGCTGCGACAGCTTGGCATGCTCGAGCGCGCGAATGGAGCGGCTCTGCGTGACGTGGACCGAGACCGCCGCCAGCAGATAGCCGGCAAGCACCACGGGAAAGATCAGGATGAGCGCGCGTTTGCCGAGGTTCACTGGAAATTCGCCAATGTGCTGATGATACGCCGGCGCAGTTGCACCGACTCTGTGGACAGTTCCTGTTGATACTGGCTCTTGGCCAGAATGTCGGGCGAGGGGTAGATCGCCGGGTCGGAGCGAACCTCTTCCGGCAGGAGTGCGTGGGCCGCCCGGCTTGCCGTCGGCATGTTGAGCGCCAGCGCGTTGGCGGCGGCACTTCCTGGCGAACCGAGATAGTCGAGCAGCGCCAGCGCCCGATCCTTGTTTTGCGAATTGGCAACGACGGACATGCAGTCGAGCCAGGAGAGTGTGCCTTCCTTCGGAACCGCATAACGCCACACGCCAGGGGTGCCGGCCTTGGTGTTCAGCACGTGCTGGTCGCCGCTGTAGCCGAGCGCCATGTAGATGTCCTTGCTGACTGCAGGGTTCTGGATCGCGCTGATGATGTATTCGTAGGTGAGCACCGAAGGGGCCTGTTCCTTCATCAGCGTAAAGGCGGCCTTCAGCGTGCTGCTGTCGTTGGTATTGATCGATTGGCCGAGCAGCATCAACGGGGCGACGAAGGCCTCGTTGTGGTCGTCGTACATGGCCACATGCTTGGCAAGCGCAGCGGCAGGGCGCATCAGATCCTGCCAGGAGGTCGGCGCTTCGGCTAAGACGTCGGAACGGTAGAGAATGCCCATCGTACCCCAGAGATAGGGCAGGCCCCGGCCGGAGCAGCGCTTGCGCCAGCTCTCGTCATAGTCCCTGAGCGAGGCGACGTTGGTCTCGTCGATTTTTTCGAGAACGCCCTTGCGACCGAAGAGGGCGGCGCTGTTTTCGCCGGTCACCACCAGGTCGACGCGGCTGTTCGGATCGGCCAGCACCTCGTCGCGGGTATCGCCGCTGTCGTAATAGACCTGGTGCACTGACACGCCTGTAATCGACGACCAGCGGTCGAGGATCTTCTGGTCGATATAGGATTCCCAGATGAGCAGGTTCAGGGTCTCGGCCGGTGCCGCCGTTGCAAAGAGCAACGTCGCCAGTAAGGCCGGAATCGCCGTTCGCCCCTGCATTGTGTACCCCTGCCCAAGCCCGTCAGACGACCGTAGCGCGCAAAAATTGATGAATGATTACGTAGGGCTGCGACGAGTGGCCGGGGTGCCGCGTGCCGTTTGCCGAGCAGAAGAAAACCGGGCGCCGCATGGCGGCGCCCTGTCCGATTTTCTGTTTTTTCTGCCGGAGCGGCTATCGCGTCGGGATCTTCGGCAGGAGGATCGTCAGGATGCCGAGCAGCGGCAGATAGGAGCAGATCGTGTAGACGAACTCGATGCCCTGCCGGTCGGCGAAGATGCCGAGTACGGCAGCGCCCATACCGCCGAAACCGAAGGCGAACCCGAAGAAGACGCCGGCAATCAGTCCGACGCGACCGGGAACCAGCTCCTGGGCGAAGACGACGATCGCCGAGAAGGCCGAGGAGAAGATCAGGCCGATGATGACGGAGAGCACGCCGGTCCAGAAGAGGTTCGCATAGGGCAGCATCAGCGCGAAGGGGATGACGCCGAGGATCGAGAACCAGATGACGAAGCGGGCGCCGTAGCGGTCGCCGATCGGGCCGCCGAGGAAGGTCCCGGCTGCGGCAGCGCCCAGGAACAGGAACAGCATCAACTGCGCCTGCTGTACGTCGATACCAAATTTCTCGATGACGAAGAAGGTGAAGTAGCTGGAGATGCTCGCCATGTAGACGTTCTTGGTGGCCGTCAAAAGCACGAGCACGGCAACAGCCCACATCACCCGGCCCTTCGGCAGAGGCAGCGCCCGGCTCGGCGCAGCGCGGCTCATGGTCGTGCGGCGATGGCGGACATACCAGGTGCTGACCCAGGAGAGCACGAAGAAGCCGATGATCGCGACGATCGAGAACCAGCTGAGGCTGCCCTGGCCGAAGGGGATGACGATGAAGGCGGCGAGCAGCGGACCCATGGCGCTGCCGGCATTGCCGCCCACCTGGAACAGCGACTGCGCCAGGCCATGGCGGCCGCCGGAGGCGAGGCGCGCGATGCGGGAGGACTCCGGATGGAAGATCGCCGAGCCGACGCCGATCAGGCTGGCAGCAACCAGAAGGACCCAGAAATCATGCGCATTTGCGAGCAGGATCAGGCCGCTGCAGGTCGACAGCATGGCAAGCGGCAGGGAATAGGGCAGGGCCCAGCGGTCGGTGATGATGCCGACGGCCGGCTGCAGCATCGATGCCGTCAGCTGGAAGGTAAAGGTCAGGAGGCCGATCTGCACGAAGTCGAGCGAGTAGTTCGCCTTCAGCAGCGGATAGAGTGCCGTCAGCAGCGACTGCATGATGTCGTTCAGCATATGGCAGAAGCTGACTGCCAGGATGACGGAGAAAGCCGTCTTCTCCGGGGAGATCCCGGAAGTTGAAGTCACGGTAGACATGGGTGATTCCTTGCCGTCTCGAAGGTTGTGTGCGGCGTGGCCTATCTCTACTGAGGTTGCGGTTGGCCTGCTTTTGTGATCTGGTCGATTTCTTTCGTGAGTGGGCCAAATGCCGATCCGCCGATATCCGCTGCCGCAGCTTCCCGATGACGATCACTTCCGGAACCTCGACTGGGTCGAGACGGGAAACGCCCCGGTGCTCGCGCTCGGACGGGATTACAATGCCGGCCTCCTCGTGCCTTTTCACAAACACACCCGGACCCAGCTGTGGTGGGCGCGCGGCGGCGTCGTGCTGATGCGCACCGAGCGCGGGCGGTGGATGGTGCCGCCCGGCCACGCTTTGTTGATCCCGGCGGGCGTGGAGCATTCGGCCGAGATGATCAGCGACGTGCGCATGCACTCGATCTATTTCGCGCCGGACCTTTTGCGCGCCGAGCGGCCGATGGTCATGGAAATCAACCCGCTGGCCGGCAGCCTCGTCGATGCGCTCGTCAGCGTAGAGAACGAGGCGATGTCGGAGCGGCGCGAACAACTGGTGACTGATCTGCTTTTGGAGGAAATCGGCCGGCTGCAGGAGCGCCCACTCGGCCTGCCGTTCCCGCGCGACGAAAAGCTTGCGGCGCTCTGCCGGCAATTCCTGCAGGCGCCGTCGGCGGCCGCAAGCATCGACCAGTGGGCCGACAGGCTGGGTCTCAGCCGCCGCTCGTTCACGCGGCTGTTTCGCAACGAGACGGGCGTCAGCTTCGTCACCTGGCGCCAGCAGGCCTGCATCTTCGCCTCGCTGCCGCTTCTGGCCGACGGCGAGCCGATCATCAATGTGGCGCTTGATGCCGGTTATGAGAACGTCGCTGCCTTTACGACGATGTTCCGCCGCATGCTCGGCAGCCCGCCGAGCGTCTATCTGAAGACCTATCTCGGCCAGTGACCGCGGGCAGCTACGGCGCTCATGGGAAACGAAAGCTGAATTGACCTGGTTAACGGAATCGTAGGAACAAGGGCCAATAACTCGCCCTGTGCCGTTCCTGCCCACTCCCTCCTTCGGCCCGACGGCACGGCCAATTTCGCCCCGGCGAATGAATCTTCCGGAGTTGTTTCTTGCGTATCCGTTCTCTTGTTTTCCTTTCTGGAACCCTTTTGCTGTCGGCAAATGCCGCCTCCGCCGGTGACGGCCAACATTTCTGGTCCGGTGACTGGTACCTGAAGGTCGGCGCCACCGGCTTTTACGGCCCGAAATACGAAGGCGCTTCCAAGCGCATGTTCCAGGCGGCCCCGCTGATCTCGCTCGGCAAGGCCGGCAGCACGGTCCGCTTCTCCTCGCGCAACGACAACATGTCCTATGCGCTGGTCGACCAGGGCAGCTTCCGCGCCGGTCTCGTCGGAAAGCTGATTTTCGAACGCGATGCCGGCACGTCCAGCGACCTCAAGGGACTTGATCCGGTCAAGTTCGGCGGTGAAGCCGGCGGCTTTGCCGAGGTCTACCCGACCGACTGGCTGCGTGTGCGCGCCGAAGTCCGCCAGGGTATCCGCAGTCACCACGGCGTCGTTGCCGATGTCGCGGCGGACGCCTTTGCCGATGTCAGCAGCAATGTCCGCATTTCCGGCGGCCCGCGCCTGTCGGCAGCCAGCAGCGGCTACTACACGGCCTACTACGGCGTGAATGATCGCGAGGCGACGGCCTCCGGTCTCAGCAACTATACCCCGCATGGCGGCGTCGGCTCGGCCGGTGTCGGTGCTGCGATCACTTGGCAGGCAACCGAAAAGCTCGAGACGAGCGCCTATGCCGAATACAAGCGCCTGCTTGGCCCGGCGGCCGATTCCAGCCTCGTTCGCGAACGCGGCAGCCGCAACCAGGTTCTCGTCGGTCTGTCGGCCACCTACCGCTTCGACTTCACGCTTCCCTGATCAGGCGTTTTCCTCCCGTGGTCGGCGGCGATCTCGCCGCTTGACCGGCCGGGCCTGCGGCGTCAAACAGGGATATGAACACAATCTCTGCCGATTCCGGCCGCGTTCAGGACGCGCCGTCCAACAACTGGGTCTATCGCGTGCTGCCGCGTGCGCTCTGGCCCTATGCGCAGCTTGCCCGCTGGGACCGTCCGATCGGCTGGCAATTGCTGCTGCTGCCTTGCCTCTGGTCCGTGGCCCTGGCGTCGGGTGTGTCGGCGAGTGCCGGTCAATTCTCCTTCGGCCGCTTCCTGTTCCATTGCTTCCTGTTCACTGTCGGCGCCATCGCCATGCGTGGTGCTGGCTGCACCTACAACGATATCGTCGATCACGACATCGACATGGAGGTTGCCCGTACCCGCTCGCGGCCGCTGCCGTCGGGGCGTGTCTCGCGCCTTCAGGCCAAGGTGTTCACGGTGCTGCAGGCACTTGTCGGCCTTGTCGTGCTGCTGCAGTTCAACACCTTCTCGATCGTGCTCGGCATCCTGTCGCTGGCGATCGTCGCGATCTATCCCTTCGCCAAGCGGTTTACCGACTGGCCGCAGTTCTTTCTGGGATTGGCGTTTTCCTGGGGCGCGCTGATGGGCTGGGCGACCGAATTCGGCACGTTGTCGGTTGCCGCCGTTCTGCTTTACGGCGCGGCCATCGCCTGGACGATCGGTTACGACACGATCTACGCTTACCAGGACAAGGAGGACGATGAACTGATCGGCGTGCGCTCGACGGCGCGGCGTTTCGGTGAAAACCCGCGCCCCTGGCTGATCGGCCTTTATGGCATCGCGACGCTGCTCGTCCTTCTGTCGTTCGTCGCAGCCGGCGCCGGTGCCGTCGCCTATGTCGGCCTCCTGATTGCAGCAGCGATGCTGACCTATCAGATCCTCGTCCTGAACATCCATGATCCTGCACAGTGCCTGGCGCTGTTCAAGTTCAACAGCATCGTCGGTCTGATCGTCTTCGCCGGGCTGGTGCTGGCGCTTCTCCTGCGCCTGATATGAAAAATCCTCCGTTGCGGCGGAGGATCGTCTTCATTGCCCCATGGTCGGCCCGCCTGTTGCGGGCCGCAAAAATCTCAGGCCCAGCTGATGTCGCGGGCGGCCTTGCGCTTCCTCGCCTCGTGACGCGCACGGAAGCTGGACAGGACGGCGGCAACGACTGAGGCGATGTGCTTGCGCATCGGGTTTCTCCTTCTTTCGTGGTCTTGGCTATGCAGCCCATATGGCACGAAGAAGGCGACGCAACTGTTTCCGGGGGAACATTCGGTAAATCGTCGGGGGAGGCGGCGACGACCCCAGTGCATGCGTGCACGAAGAAAATGTCCCGACAGATCTGACCTCGCCAAACGCGACAGCCGGCCGCAGGGAACGGCCGGCTGTCGCGCTGGAGGTAGGCTCTTCAATCAGCTGCGGGCGATGATCTCGCGCCCGTCGATCTTCATGTGTACGCCAAGCGTGCCGGTGGAGCGGCGCACGAGGAAGCGCGGGCGGCGCTCTGCGAAGAAGGAGTGGCGGCGGCGCGGCTTGACGGGCGCGGTGCGCACGTCGCCAAGGTGCTCTTCGAGCGGCCTTGCCACGCCATCCGCTTCGACCATGAGCATCGGAATGCGATAAGCTTCTGCCCAGGCGCGCCAGTCGGCTGCGATGTCGGACAGGTCGTGTGCGACGAGCAGCGGGACACAGAGGTCCGGGTCGTCGTGATGAAGTTCCAGCGTCACTGTAACGTCTCCGTCGCCGTGATCGATCGCGCGAGCCGCGACCCCCTTGAATGCGCGCGCCGGCAGTGCGATCGAAAGCGGCAGGCCGCTCGATGGTAGCACCTTGCGCAGAACCGCGCCACGCTCGTCCAGGCTGATCGTGACATTACCGGTGTGACCGCGCAAGGCGTAGCTCGCCTGCTGTGGAAAGCGCTGCGGATCAAGACGGAGCGTGTTTTCGACCCATGCGGGTTGAGAGAGTGTGTTGCGCATTTCAATCGCCCTTGTTTTTCCTTGAGAGCCGGTTTCCGGTCTTCTCGTCGGGACTTTTCGTCCTCTATGAGCGGGAGAATAGGCGGCGCCCTTTCCGAACGACTTAAAATTCGCGGTTAAGAAAACTTTGCGTTTCTCGATGGTTAGCAAAAGCCGACCGGTCAGGGTTTCCGTTTCGTCAACAGCGCGGCCGCATTCGTTCGGATCAGGCGCACCTTTGCCGTCGTTCGACCTGCCGGGAAAAGCCACACGCAAGCCAGTCCTGCAATCATGACGCGTCAGAATTCTGTTTCGGGGCTCGGGTCCAGCCTGTCCCCATGGGTAACCGACAAGGCGCCAGGGCATGGTATCGACCTATCTCGACTACAGTCGCATCACGCGGGACATGAGGAGCAGCCTCAACCGCATTGCCCAGCAGCCGCAGATCGCGCGCGAAGCGGAGTATTATAAAGAGAACATCGGCAGCGTGAAAACTGTCGAGGAGTTTCTGAACGACTATCGACTCTACTCATACGCGATGAAAGCGCATGGCCTGGAGGACATGACCTATGCCAAGGCCTTCATGCGCAAGGTGCTGGAAAGCGATCTTTCGGACGAAAGCAGCTTTGCCAACCGTCTCACCGATGAACGCTACCGCAACTTCGCGCAGGCCTTCAGCTTCAGCTCGTCGAAGCCGGTGGCTCAAACCAACGCACAGCAGGATGCGCTGATCGGTCTCTACAACGAGCGGATCGCCAGCCTCGACACGGCCATGCGCGGAGAGATGGCCTATTTTGGCGCGGCCATGGATCTCGTCACCGATGTCGACAAGTTCCTCGGCAACGAACGACTGCGTTCGTTTGCTTTCACCGTCTTCGATATTGACCCGAAGACGTTCAACTACACCGAGGTCCGCGACGCGCTGACCAGCGACCCTGCCGCTCTGACCGCAAGCCGCACGGCCGCTGTGACGAGGCGGGAAGAAGCGCTCAAGCTGCAGACTGACCTTCAGACGCGGCTCAAGTCCCTCGGGGAGATTAACAGGCTGACGTCCGAACTGGCGGAGGCGCCCGCTGCCGACAAGCCGGCGATTCAGGCCAAGATCGACGAGCACAACGCGATCGTCGCCGATCTCGATGCCAAGCTTCCGCCACGCGACCAGGCGCCCGCGCTGCTCGCATCGCTCGGCGAGGAATTGAACACGCTGAACGGGCGCATCCGCAATCTCGAAACCTACATCAAGTTGGCGGAAACCTTTAACTTCAACGCTGATGGCAGCGTGCCGGCCGGCGAAAAGGCGATAAGCGACGCAAAGAAGACGGAACTCAACAACATCTACGTCTTCAAGAAACCGGGCGAAACGCCGCTCGGCGGCGCGCGCCTGACCGGCGCCGGGGCACTGTTGAACAAGGAATATTACGAAGGCAAGATCGCCGGCGTCACCAGCATCTCCGAGCTGACCAGCGACAGCCGGCTGTTCAACTACCTCGTCACGGCCTTCGGCCTCAAAGCGTCGACGACCGTGCCGTCGACGATCGAAAACATCCTCACCAGCGACATCAACGACCCGAACAGCTACGTCAACACGCAGGGCGGCGAGTACAATGCCGCCTTTAAGGAAATGCACAAAGCCTTCAACTTCCGGCCCGACGGCACGCTGCAGCCCGGCAAGACGGCGCAGGACGCCGATCAGTTGAAGAAGACGTCCGACGGCTACATGGTCCGCTACAATGACAAGGGCGATGCCGAAGACGAAGCCTTGGTCAAGCGCTTCAAGCTGCTGGTCAATTCGATGGAGTCGGTCGACAAGCTGCTGGCCGACAATGGCGTACTGAAGTTCACGCTCAGCGCCTTCGGTCTCGAAGACGAGGGCCTGAGCAAGCGTGATCTGAAGCGCATTCTGACGAGCGATCTCAACGATCCCAGAAGCTACGTCAACACGCTGCGCGACGAACGCTACGTCAAGCTCGTGAAAGCGTTCAACTTCAATCCGGACGGGACTCTCGGCGCACCAAAACTCGCCCAGAGCGACGGCGACATCATGAATACGGCGCGGGCCTATATCGTCGCCAAGTCCCGCTTCGGCACGGACGACGAGAAGAAGATCGCGAAGGAAAAGGCCCAGGAAGAAGCCAAATATTACACCTCCGAGATCGCGAAGATCGAAACGCTGGATGCCTTCCTCAAGAACCGCCGGCTGGTCGACATGGTTCTCGTCGGCGCAGGTATCGATCCGGAGACGGTCAAGTCCGACTATCTCAGGAGTATGTTTACGTCGGATCTCGAAGATCCGAAGAGCTTCATCAACACCGACCCGAATGGGCTGAAGTATCGCGAGATCGTCTCGTCCTTCAACTTCGACAAGGACGGCAAGATCGTCAGGGGCGAGGCAGGGCAGATCCAGACCCGCCGCGGTCTCGTCACCACCGTTGATCTCTTCCTCAATCAGTCGCTCGAAGAGAAGGAGGGCGCCGATAACGGCGGCATTCGCCTGGCGCTCTATTTCAAGCGCAAGGCCTCGGACATCAACACGGCCTACGACATCCTGGCCGATCGCGCCCTGTTCGAGGTCATCAAGACCGCCTACAGCATGCCGGAGGGCTTGCAGAACGCCAAGATTGAGGCCCAGGCGGCCTTTATCGAGCGCACCGTCAACATCAAGGAACTGCAGCAGCCGGGTCAGCTTGAGAAGCTTCTGCAACGCTTCACGGCGCTCTACGACGTCGAGAACAACCAGGATGTATCGCCCGGTCTCGCGATTCTGACTGGCGGCGGCAGCGCTGGCGTCAGTGCCGAGACCTTGCTGTCGCTCTCGCAATTGCGCGCAGGCGGCCGCTGACGCACGCCGTCTGACGGTCAGCCCAAGACTGTTGTTGCATCGCCGCGCACCGCGCGAAACGGCGCGTCGTCAACCGTCGGCGCGCAGCACTTTATCGGGGTTCATGATACCTGCAGGATCGAACGCGTGCTTGATGCGTTGCATCAGCTCGATTTCGATCGGCGCCCGGACCTCGGCGAGTTCGTCGCGCTTCAACTGGCCGATGCCGTGCTCGGCGGAGATCGAGCCGTTGTAGCTCAGAACGATGCCGTGGACGATGGCGTTGATTTCGCGCCAGCGGTCGAGGAAGGCCTGCTTGTCGGCGCCGACTGGCTGCGAAATGTTGTAATGGATGTTGCCGTCGCCCATGTGGCCGAAGGAGCAGATGCGGGCGCCGGGGATCGCTTTCACGACGGCGGCATCCGCCTCCTTCATGAAGGCCGGAATGCTGGAGACGGGCACGGAGACATCGTGCTTGATCGAGCCGCCCTCGGGCTTTTGTGCCGGCGACATGCTCTCGCGCATGTGCCACAGCGCCTTCGCCTGTGTCTCGTTGGCGGCAATCACTGCATTCTCGACGAGGCCGGCCGCATATCCCTGCTCCAGCAGGTCCTGCACCATCCGTTCCGCGCTTTCGGCGCTATCGGACGTCGAGATATCGATCAGCGCGTACCAGGGATGGACCGTTTCCATCGGATCACGAACGCCGGGGATGTGCTTGGTGGTGAATTCGACGCCGAGCCGCGGCATCAGCTCGAAGCCGGTCAACGCCGGCCCGCAAAGGCTGGACGCCTTTTCGAACAGAGCGAGCGCATGCTCGACGCTGCCGACTCCGGCAAAGGCGACCTGATGCCCGAGCGGCTTCGGGAAAAGCTTGAGCACGGCGCCGGTGATCACGCCGAGCGTGCCCTCGGCACCGATGAAGAGATCGCGCAGGTCGTAACCGGTATTGTCCTTCTTCAACCGGCGCAGCCCGTCCCAGATTTCGCCGGTCGGCAGCACCACTTCGAGGCCGAGGCAGAGCTGGCGCATATTGCCATAGGCAAGCACGGCGGTGCCGCCTGCATTGGTGGAGAGATTGCCGCCGATGCGGGCTGAACCTTCCGAGCCGAGCGACAGTGGGAACAGGCGATTGTGCTCGTCCGCCGCCTTCTGGATATCGGCGAGGATACAGCCGGCATCGGCGACGATGACATTGCCGACCGGATCGATGTCGCGAATGCGGTTCAGCCGTTCCAGCGAAAGAACGATGTCTGCCTTGCCCTCCCGCGGGATCTGCCCGGCGACATGGCCGGTGTTGCCGCCCTGCGGCACGATCGCCGTGCGGGTGGCGCTCGCGAGCTTCATGATGCGCGAGACCTCGTCGACGTTGGCCGGACGCAGGACCATCGGCGTCGTGCCGCGGTAAAGTCCGCGCGATTCGACGAGATAGCGCGCCTTGTCGGCTTCGTCCGTCAGCACGTTGGTGTTGCCGACGATCTCGGCGAAGGAAGCGATGAGTTCGGGAGAGGGAAGGGTGGTCATGGGCCTCACTTCGCATTGCGCCTGCGCGCGCTATCGGATCGGTCGATCTGAGGATCTGGTCCTCGGTTCCTGGTCGGCGGCGATCATAACCGCAATTGGTGCCGTTCGATGAGGGTGGGTGCGGAGAAGATGCCGCACACTATCTTACCCTCGTGGTGCCGCCGCCCGTTGTAACCGGTCGATGATGGCTTCCCCCAACCCGTCCGAAGGGATCGGCCCGAAGGCGATGGTCTCTGCGCCGCTGGCATCCGCCCGCTTCATATAGTCGAAGAGATTGGCGGCGGCTTCGCGCAGATTGCCAGTCGGGCTGAGATCGAGAACGACGGCCGCCTGCTCTTCGCCGGCGATCCGATTGCCGCCGAAACGGATCAAGGCTTCGCCGGCATGCACCTCGGCGGCATCGAGCCGGACGGCAGCGCCGGGCGCGTAGTGCGAGGCGAGCATGCCCGGCGCCTCGATCGTCGCTCCCGCCGTCTCCGGCCGGGTCACCGGACGGCCAAGCAGGCGTTCGATCTCGGCGGCATCGAGGCCACCCGGCCGAAGCAACCGGATCTCGTCGCCGTCGACCTTGATGATCGTCGACTCAAGGCCGATTTGGGCCTGGCCGGCGTCGAGGATCAGCTTCAGTTTGTCGCCGAGATCGGCTTCCACATGGACCGCACTGGTCGGGCTGATTTTGCCCGACGTATTGGCACTGGGCGCGGCCAGTGGTCGCCCGAAGTGAGCGATTACCCGGCGCGAGAAACCGTCGGGCATGCGGATGCCGAGCGTGTCGAGGCCGGCGGACGCCAGCGCATGAACCGTGCTGTCGGCGCGCTGCCGAAGGATCAGCGTCAGCGGGCCGGGCCAGAAGGCTTCGGCCAGCTGCCTCGAAATCGGATCGAAATGCACATGGGCTTCGGCCATCGCCATGTCGGAAACATGCGAGATCAGCGGATTGAAGCGCGGGCGCCCCTTCATCTCGTAGATGCGACTGATCGCATCGGGATTGGTAGCGTCGGCGGCAAGGCCGTAGACCGTCTCGGTCGGAATGGCGACCGGCTCGCCTTCGGCAAGAACGGCGCAGGCGCGCGCGATCGCGCGGTCCGGTTCTCTATCCGTGTCGATGATCTCAGCCATGCCGTTTCCTTTCCGACGCTTCCTTAACGGACGCACCGGAAAAACAGAACGATTTTCTTTGAAGGAACCGGTTCGGCTCAGAGGCTGCGAATGATGCGACGCAACGCGTCATCCTTGGCGCCAAGCATCAGTACGTTTTTCAGCGCGACCTTGGGATCATCTGTGCGAAACAGCAGCCCGTTGTCACGAAAGTTGCGGTTGATGACCATTTGCCCGGCTTGGGCGCCCGGTTCGATGGCGACGGCGAAGTACATGCGTGAATAGCCGGGCTGGATACTCTCGAAAAAATGCGTCTCGTCGCCCAGGTTGCAGAAGAAGTTGGCGAAGTAGAAGGACCAGGTGATGTCCTTGGAGGGAGTAACCGGCGTACGCGCCGCCGTCACGTGACAGTAGCCGAGATGCGGCCGGCCGACGAGCGTGCGGTGGAAGATCATCTTCGGGAACTGGATCGAGTTGTGGAACCCGTTGATCCGCTTATGGGTCGTGTCGCCGGCGGTGCTGAGCTTCTTGCCCGTCCTGTCTGCGACTTCCTCATAGCTCAAATACCGGCGTTCGCTCGGCAACCATTGCCTGCGGTTGATCCGGCCCGTGCGCAGGAATTCGGTATGAACCGCCACCTTCGGCGGGATTGTCGGCAGCTTCTCGGCTGTCGCGTCGTAGTATCTCAACTTTGCCATGATCGTCAGCGCGCCATCTGCCTGCCTGCAGGACCTCTCTCGTCCGCCGGCTAGGCTAGCGGCTCATGGTTAATGAATGATTTCGTCCTGGCTGCATCATTAGCGTTCTCTATCTGACGCGATGTCGCAAACGGGCGAAGCCCTCCCGCATCTGCGCCGACCGCGCCGCAAAAGTCGGCAATTGCCCAAGATGTGATCTATCTATATGTTTGCAATGTAAAAATTCTAAGACGGTGGCCTTTTGTGGCGGTTTTTTCCGTGTCGTCATTCTGGAATTGGATGTCGCTATCGGGCAGCTGCCAAGGTGACTTCCGCGATTACATATCCTTACTCAAGGTGCCGTCTTCGAAGGGAAGATGGAGAATTGGGAAGCCGGTCAAATCCCGGCGCTGCCCCCGCAACGGTGGTGGAGCGAAAGCCTCGGCAAAGGCCACTGGACGGTTCGTCCGGGAAGGCGCCGGGCAGGTCCGAAAGGACGGCTCCTGAGCCCGGAAACCAGCCTTGACGGACATAACCGTAACGGGTTGCGGCGGGCAGCCGGATCGGAGCCTCAAACGCATGGGCGTGCGCCCGTGCGGGTTCCTGTCCTGCCTCTCCGAAACATGGCGCATGAGGACAGGACATGGACACCAGAAACGATATGCTTCGAAAGCTGAAGGGCAGGCAGGACGGCTACAGCCTCGACCGGGCCTTTTACATCGATCCCGACTACTACAGGCAGGATCTGGAAAACATCTGGTACAAGGATTGGCTGTTTATCGGCCATGACTGCGAGATCCCGCGGGCCGGCAATTACTTCACCGTCCAGGTCGGCGGCTACCCCGTTGTCATCACCCGCGACCGCCAGGGCGCCATCCGGGCGCTGCACAATTCCTGCCGCCACCGCGGCTCGCGCGTCTGCACGCAGGCGAAAGGCTCGTCGGCAAAGCTTGTCTGTCCCTATCACCAGTGGACCTACGAACTCGACGGCTCGCTGCTCTTTGCCCGGCAGATGGGAGAGGATTTCGACAAGGCCGCCCACAGTCTGAAGCCGATCCATTGCGAAACGGTCGGCGGCTACATCTTCATCAACCTGTCGGAAAAGCCGATGGATTTCACGACGTTCCGCGACATGGCCTTGCCCTATCTTGCGCCGCATCGGCTCGGCGAAACCAAGGTCGCGTTCGAAAGCACCATCATCGAGAAGGGCAACTGGAAGCTCGTCTGGGAAAACAACCGCGAATGCTACCATTGCGCCGCCAATCATCCGGAACTCTGCCGCACCTATCCTGAGGCGCCGACGGCGACCGGGGTGCAGGGCGCCAAGGATGATCCTGTGATCGCCGAACATTGGGCGAAGTGCGAGGCCGAGGGCCTGCCGAGCGAATTTAAGATGTCGCCGACCGGTCAGTTCCGCGCCGCCCGCATGCCGCTTGTCGACAATGCCGAAAGCTACACCATGTCGGGCGCCCGCGCCGTCAGGCGGGCCCTGTCCGCCGACGTCTCCCAGAGCCAGATCGGCACGCTCTTGATGTTCCACTATCCCACCACCTGGAACCATGTGCTCGCCGACCACGCCATCACCTTCCGGGTGCTGCCGCTCGGGCCCGAACTGACTCAGGTGACGACGAAGTGGCTCGTCAACAAGGATGCGGTCGAAGGCGTCGACTACAATCTAGATGAACTGACGCATGTCTGGACCGAGACCAACGACCAGGACCGTCAGATCGTCGAGGAAAATGCCTTCGGCATCCGCTCACCGGCCTATGAGCCCGGTCCCTATTCGCCCGAGCACGAGGGTGGCGTGATGCAGTTCGTCGAGTGGTACTGCAAGTTCATGGAGCAGCGCCTTGCCGGCGACGCGGCTCCGCTTTCAAGGGTCGCCTAACATGCAGATGGCCTCTTCGTTTCACCATTTCGACGCGCTCCACGTCTGGATCGACCGGCAGCAGATGCTCGAATGCACATCGGCGGTCGTCGAGACCGCCGATGTCATGACCTTCACCTTCCGGGCCGAAAAGCCCGCCTGGTTTCGCTATCTGCCCGGGCAATTCGTGACCCTCGAACTGCCCGTCGCCGACGAGCCAGTGATGCGCACCTACACCCTGTCGTCGACGCCCTCGCGGCCGCTGTCGATCGCCGTGACCGTCAAGGCGCAGTCAGACAGCATCGGCACCCGCTGGATGTTCGAGCACCTGAAGCCCGGAATGAAACTCCGCGCCTTTGGCCCGCTTGGCGATTTCAGCTTCGTCCGCCATCCCGGCGACAAATACCTGTTTATCTCGGCCGGCTCCGGCATCACGCCGATGATGTCGATGACGCGCTGGATGGCGGACTGCGTGCCGGAGACGGATGTGACCTTCATCTCCTGCGCGCGTCGTCCGGAGGACCTGCTGTTCCGTTCGGAGCTGGAGGTTCTGGCGACGCAGATGTCCGGGCTGAACCTCGGCTTCATCGTCGAGGGACATGAGGCACGCCACGGCTGGCACGGGCTTCGCGGCCGCATTGATGGCGCCAAGCTGCCGCTGCTTGCGCCCGATTTCATGGACCGCACCGTTTTCTGCTGCGGCCCCGAACCGTTCATGCGCGGCGTGCGCGAGATGCTGAAATCGGCCGGTTTCGACATGGGCCGCTACCACGAGGAGAGCTTCCAGCCGGCCGCCGCACCTGCGGCGGAAGAGATTGCCGTGCGCGCCGGCGCCGGTGACGAGGGCGAGGTCCAGGCCGCCAAGATCGCCTTCACCATGAGCGGCAAGGAGATCGAGGCCAAGCCCGGCCAGACGATCCTGCAGGCGGCGCGCGCCAACGGCGTGCGCATCGGCGCTGCCTGCGAAGGCGGCATCTGCGGCACCTGCCGGGTGATGAAGGTCTCAGGCGAGGTGGATATGAGCCACAATGGCGGCATTCTCGACGACGAGATCGATGAGGGCTACATCCTCGCCTGCTGCTCGCGACCGCTCGGAGACGTCCAGATCGAAGCTTGAAGGCTTTAATGATGTCGCGCAAAAGTGTGCAGCGGTTTTGCGGCAACGACATGCATAACAACAAGCGCTTAGTGCCTGTCGCGTGAATGCTTTTTCAAGCGAGAGGCTTTAGGGCGCGTTGCAGGGGATCGGATTGGCGGAAACGCTTGCCGGGGCGTCGGTGCCGGCCTCCGTCTTGGAGCATGCGCCCTGGGCGGCATCATTGCCGGCGATCGCCACCTGCAGGGCACGTTCCTGGCGGGCGAAATCGATCGAGCCGGTCACCAACATGTCGACGCCGCTGCCGGCGCCGCTCGTAGCGTCGGCGCGGCTCACGAGCAGCGGCTCGCTAAACATCGCAGTCGCCCTTGCCACCGCCAGCATGCCCGTTCCCCGCTCGGCTTGGGCGACGAGCATCAGCGGCAGTGGCTTTTCCGGCAGCAAGGCGCCCTGTGCCCAGATCGCTTTCAGCGCCGGCGGCGACATTGCCGCCACATTCACGTCGATGTCGTCAAGCGTTCCCGGCACGCGGTAGGGGCAGCGGCGCTTGCCGCAGTTGATGCCCGAGGAGAACTGCCACAGCGCGTAACTGTCCCAGTTGCCCATCGGGAAAACCTGGCGGATATCCGGTTTGTAACGGGCGTACCAGAGCGGCAGGCGCGACAGCAGCCGGTGTTTGGCCCGGTGCGCGGCGATGTATTTGGCGGTGATGTGGTTGGTATAGAGGATCGGGTAGCGCCCGGTCCGGGTCTTGATGTGCCCGGCGAAGATGGCGGCGTCCTCCAGCGACATGTACTTGTCCGGATCGATGCCCTCGAGATCGAGCACCATCAGCTCGTCGTCGCGCGGATCGGCGTAATCGAGGAAATGGTTCGCCTGGTCGACGGGATTGCCCGGGCGGGCAAGATGGTAGGCACCCCACAGCAGCCCGTGCGAACGGGCAATCATCCGGCGGGTCTGGTAGAGCTCGCGGCTGACGGCGTATTTGCGCCACATGGTCTTGCAGTGGTTGAAGGTGTCGCCGTTGTGGTCGCCGGTGCAGGAGAAGCTTTCGGGCAGGCCGTCGGAGGCCTTGGCGATGAAACCGGAAACGCGCTTGTCGCCAAGCATCGTTTCCCAGTCGATGCTGTTCATCTCATAGGCGTCGACGATGATGGCATTCGACTTGGTCTTCCAGGGCTCCATTTCACCGGCGCGTGCGATCGCCGCCGCGAAAGCCAGACCGATGAAGGTCGCGAGGCGCAGAATCATCCCTGTCGTGGAGATACACCGCTTTGCCATTCTCTGAGATTGCCGACAGTATCGTTAACGCATCGTAAATCCCAGCCCCCGAGCGGACTGTGCGGGAGCGACGCGCGAATGTATACCGACCTGTGGCTGTATATAAGCAATTGCTTTCATGTTCGCGATCTGACGATCAGCCGGGAAGGCGTTGGTCGACGATGCGGCAATGCCTTGCTGCAGCAACGGGTGCTGGCCGCGCCACCTGATCCCGCAGGAGGCGGAAGATGGAACAAAACCGGTGACTTATGCGTTATCGGTCGATTTCGGATTTCCCGGCTGAGGGACATCCCCGTATCGGCCTCGGTCCGGGTGAAATCATGGAAAGGTTGAAATGCCGCGGCAACCCGAAACCGGGCCGCGCAAAATGCGTTCGGTGATGGAGGGATTTTATGAAGAACGTGCTGAAGTCCGGGATGAGCCGGTGGTTTTCCGTGGCCGTTGCGGTGGCTGTGCTGGCGACGTCGGCCGCCCCGTCGCAGGCCTTCACGCCGACACCGCCGCGCCTTGAGCGGCAGAGCGATGCACAGAACGTCCAGTATCGCCGACCGGGCATGGAGCGTCGTGGCGGCTATTACTACTACAACGGCTACCGCGGTTATAACTACCGCCGCCCTGGCTATCGCTACTACAATGGCTGGTGGTATCCGATGGCAGCCTTCGGCACCGGAGTGATTATCGGTGGAGCGATCGCCCAGCCGCCGCGCTACACGCGTCCTGCCCCCGTCTATGGCAGCCGCCATGTGCAGTGGTGCTACGACCGCTACCGCTCATACCGGGCCTACGACAATACCTATCAGCCCTATGGCGGCCCGCGCCGCCAGTGCTATTCGCCCTATGGTTAAAGGGTAGGCAGGGCCGGGCGCTTCCGCTCCTGGCCCTTTTTCGCCTGGGATCACATGAGGCCGCCATAACTGCGAGCGATGGGCCTGGCCGATGATCGCGCCGTGCCTGGCGAAAACTTGTCCTGCAGTGGCTAAAGTTCTTGGGCGAGCCCGATGAGCAGGCCCTCGGGACCGCGGATATAGCAAAGCCGATAGGCGTCCTTATACTGGACCACTTCGCCGACCAACTGCGCGCCGCGTTTGCGGAGCCGCTCAACCGTCTCGTCGACGTCGTCGACCGCGAACATGACTCGGAGGTAGCCAAGCGCATTGACCGGGGCAGTGCGGTGATCGGCGACCACCGGTGGCGCGAGGAAACGGGAAAGCTCGAGCCTGCTGTGGCCATCCGGCGTGCGCATCATGGCAATTTCGACATGCTGATCGCCGAGCCCGGTGACACGCCCGGCCCATTCCCCGTCGATCGTCGCCCGCCCTTCGAGCTCAAGGCCAAGTTCGCGGAAGAAATCGACCGTCTCTTCGAGGTCTTCGACGACGATGCCTATGTTGTCCATTCGCTTGAGCGCCATGTTTCCAATCTCCACGGTCTACGGGGACGTCGCTCCAAACAACACCGAACGCCTGGGGAGGGTTCCGAACCGCGTCTCAGAGAATGCCGATCCGCCGGAGAATCCACCAGGCAAAGCCCATGGAGAGTGCGATGAACAACGCCGCATAGAGCGTGCCGGTGCCGTCGGCGAAGGGCAGCGCCCCGGTGTTCATGCCGAAGAAGCCGGTGACGAGCGTCGGCGGCAGGAGGAAGGCGGTCATCAGCGACAGGATGTAAAGATGCCGATTGGTCTCCGACGAGATCTTGCTGTCGATCTCTTCATGCAGCAGACGCGCGCGTTCCTGCAGCGCGAAGACGTCGCGGTCGACCGCTTCGAGCCGGTCGGAAAGCCGCTCGGCGGCGTCGATGAACCCGGGCGGTACCTCGTCCTCATCCGATGCGCCCGCCCGCCTGAGCAAGGCGAGGATCGTGCGAAGGTGCCGATGCAGCCGCACCACCGTGCGCCGCAGCGGCGCAAGCCCCGGCTGCTGCCGATGCCCGGCCTCGCCATAAACATGGTCCTCGATGACGTTCAGATCCTCGGTCAGTTCCAGAACCAGCGAGATCAGCGTGCGCTGGAATTCGACGACGATCATCTCGAAGAGGTCGATCGGCCGTGCGCATTTCGTGCTCTTTTCCACCGCTGCCTTGACGCGGTCGATGCTGCGCAAAGGATGCAGGCGGGTGGTGATGATGATGCGGTCGCTCACGGCGAAATGCAGCCAGCCGATCGTCTTCGTCACCGCGTCGAAGGTGCGCTCGAAATCGACGAGCGTGCCGTGCACGATATCGTCCGAAACGGTGATGGCCGCCTGGGTGTCGTGGCTCGTCAGCGTGGCGATTGCGAGCGGCGGCAGGTTGCCGATCCGCTCGATGAGCGCAGGCGTTCGCGCGTCCGAGAGCGCGAGGTGAACCCACACCCATCCTTCCCCGGATAGCAGGCTGTCGATCGAGGCGTCGGTGGCGATCCGCTGGCAGCGGCTTTCACCCGGCAGGAAACGATAGGCCCAGACGATGCCGGGTATTTCGGTGGAAATCAGGTTCATCTGAACGCCTTGTCCAGGGTCCGCCGCCTGTTCCGATCCATCGTTGGCAACGGGAGGGAGGAACACGCAGCCATTCAAAGTGCTAAAGTGACAGTCGCGCGTCCAGCGACGACGCGCGGCACTATCTGTCTTGGCTTCTATGCGCCGTTGATGACAGTTTTGTTACGGGCGGCCGTAGCCCGATGTTCGGGAAGCCGACGGCAATTGACGTTGACGTTTACGTAAAAATCAATAGTGTTCGGCGCACGAGGCCGCGCCCGGCGCGACCTGGCTATCTGGGAGGATCATCATGTACAAGGCACCCGTCGACGAGATCGCATTCACGCTGAAGCACGTGGCAGGCATGGGCGATGCACTGCAATCGGGCGCGCTGGGTGATCTCGGTGAAGACCTGGTCGATGCCATCCTTTCGGAGGCCGGTCGGTTCGCGACGGAAGAGGTGGCGCCGCTTGGCGACATCGGCGACAAGCAGGGTTCGCGCCTCGTCGAAGGCAAGGTCGAGACCCCAGACGGTTGGCGCGATCTCTACCACAACTGGATCGCCGGCGGCTGGAACGGGCTGACGGCCCCGGAAGATTTCGGCGGCCAGAACCTGCCGCATATGCTGCACGTCGCCGCCATGGAAATGTGGAACGCCGGCTCCATGGCCTTCGCGCTTGGCCCGACGCTCACCATGGGCGCCGTCGAGGCGCTGGAAAAGCACGGTTCGGATGAGCTCAAGGCGACCTATCTGCCGAAGATGGTCTCCGGCGAATGGACCGGCACGATGAACTTGACCGAGCCGCATGCCGGCTCCGACCTCGGTGTGCTCAAGGCCCGCGCTGAGCGCCGCGACGACGGCACCTACCGCATCTTCGGCCAGAAGATCTTCATCACCTGGGGCGAACACGACTTCACCGACAACATCGTCCATCTGGTGCTGGCGCGCCTTCCGGACGCGCCGGCCGGCACCCGCGGCATCTCGCTGTTCCTCGTGCCGAAATTCCTGGTCAACGCGGACGGTTCGCTCGGCGAGCGCAACGATCTCTTCTGCCATTCGCTCGAACACAAGCTCGGCATCCATGGGTCGCCGACCTGCACGATGATCTATGGCGACGGCAAGTTCGGCGCTGAAAAGGGCGCGATCGGCTATCTGATCGGCGAGGAGAACCGCGGCCTCGCCTGCATGTTCACGATGATGAACAACGCCCGCCTGGCCGTCGGCATGCAGGGTGTGGCCATTGCCGACGCCGCGACGCAGAAGGCGATCGCCTTTGCCAAGGAGCGCACTCAGGGTAAGGCGCCTGGCTGGACGGGGCAGGGCATGAGCCCGATCATCGAGCACCCGGATGTTGCCCGCATGCTCCTGACGATGAAGGCGCTGACGCAGGGCTCGCGCGCGATTTCCTACGCCTGCGCCCACGCCGTCGACATGGGGCATGCAGCCGAAGGCGAAAAGGCGAAGTTCTGGCAGGAACGCTCCAGCCTGCTGACGCCGATCGCCAAGTCCTTCTCGACCGACGCCGGCGTCGATGTCGCCTCGATGGGTATCCAGGTGCATGGTGGCATGGGCTTTATCGAGGAAACGGGTGCTGCCCGCTATCTGCGCGACGCCCGC
Source organism: Ensifer sp. YR511 (assembly GCF_900103045.1). Taxonomy (NCBI): domain Bacteria; kingdom Pseudomonadati; phylum Pseudomonadota; class Alphaproteobacteria; order Hyphomicrobiales; family Rhizobiaceae; genus Ensifer; species Ensifer sp. YR511. The sequence continues at coordinate 2,956 of NZ_FNGR01000003.1, read as the reverse complement.
ATCGCGCCGATCTACGAGGGTACCAACGGCATCCAGGCGATCGACCTCGTCACCCGCAAGCTGCCGCTTTCCGATGGCGGCCACGTGCGTGGCTTCATTGCCGAGTTGCGCGAGATCGCCGCGGCAGTTCGTGCCTCGAACCGCGACGGTTTTGGCGAGACGGCTGCACGCCTCGATGCGGCGCTGGACGATCTTTCGGCCGCGACCGAGTGGCTGATTGCGGCGGTTGCCGGCGGCAAGCTCACAGAAGCACTCGCCGGCGCCACCGCCTACCAGCGGCTCTTCGGCCTGGCGCTGACCGGCGCCTATCTCGCAAAGGGTGGTCTGGCGGAAGTCAGCGATGGCAAGGACGATCAGCGCATTGCGCTCTGCCGCTTCACCGCCGAAAACCTGCTGGCCGAGACTGCCGCACTGAAAGACCGTGTCGTCAACGGTGCCGACAGCCTCGCCGTCGCTCGCGCTGTTCTGGCCTGAAAGGACCCATCATGACCGACCACGTGCTCATCGAACGGCCGGAAGCCCACCCCGGCGTCCAGGTGATCCGCTTCAACCGGCCGGAAAAGAAAAACGCCATCACGCGCGACATGTACGCGAAGATGACCAATGCGCTGACGGTCGCTTCTAGCGATCCGGCCGTGCGCGCCACCGCCTTTCTCGGCACCGATGGTTGCTTCTCCGCCGGCAACGACATGGCCGACTTCCTCGCCTTCGCCATGGGCGGTTCCATGGGCATAGAGGTGATCGAGTTCCTGAAGGCACTCGCGACCGCAACGAAGCCTGTCGTTTCGGGCGTCGACGGTCTCGCGATCGGCATCGGCACGACGATCCATCTGCATTGCGACCTGACGATTGCGTCCGAGCGCTCGGTCTTCAAGACGCCCTTCGTCGACCTGGCGCTGGTGCCGGAAGCGGCCTCCAGCCTGATCGCGCCGCGCATCATGGGTCACCAGCGGGCCTTCGCGCTGCTTGCCGCCGGCGAACCGCTCACCGCAGGCGAGGCCGTGGACGCGGGACTTATCTGGAAGATTGTCGGCGCGGACGCGGTCGAGAGCGAAACCCTGGCGCTTGCTGGCCGGCTCGCCAAGAAGCCGCCGGAGGCGCTTCGCATCGCCCGCGATCTCGTCCGTGGCGACCGCAGCGACGTGCTGGCGCGTATCGACGAAGAGGCGAAGCACTTCGCCGCGCAATTGAAGAGTGCCGAGGCGCGGGCCGCCTTCGAGGCGTTCATGCGCCGCTAAACCAGTTTGGATTTGTGATGGGTGAGACGGGTGCCGCTGTGCACCCGTTTTGCATTCGGGGGCAAGCTCTTACCCGTCCGGCGGTAAAGATCCCGTTGCCGCCGCCATCGCGAACTTGAATAGATCAATTTTAATTTGTTCTTAAATACCGGTCGCTAGCGTCCTGCGCGATAGGCCCATCCCTATTTTGGGATGGCCCCAGCCGCATGAAGCAGGGCTGGCCCCGCCTTCGGGCATGTTCAACGTTTTCCCGTCAGCCTCTGCGCGCCGTCTTCACGGACGGACGAGGGATGCTGCGCGAAAATCATCAAGAGCTCATGTCCGGCGGTCGCCGCCGGCACCCATTGGGAGCCCACCTTGTCCAAGCGATCGAACCTCATGACGCGCATTCTCGTTGCCGCGTCCTGTGTCGTCGTCGGCGCTTTCGCCGGCTTTTCCGTTTACATTGACAGCCTGCAGCGCGACACGACCACCAAGGCCGTCGAGGAGAACATTGCCTCCTCCGGCACCCAGGCCGCGCAGAGCGTCGCCAAGTGGCTGAACGGCCGCGTCACGCTGACGGCGATGGTGGCTGATGCCACCGGCAACGTCGCGGATGACGGTGGGGTCCAGCCGATCCTGAAGAACGACGTTCTCACCAGCGAATTCATGTCGACCTATGTTGGCAACGAAAGCGGCAAGTTCATCACCTGGCCCGACAATCCGATGCCGGCAGGCTATGACCCGCGTCAGCGCCCCTGGTACCAGCAGGCCATCAAGGCTGACGCTCGCGTGCTGACCGAACCCTATGTCGACGCGTCCAGCGGCGCGCTGATCATCAGCGCCGCCGTTCCGGTCAAGCGCGACGGCAAGCTCTATGGCGTTGCCGCCAGCGACTTCTCGCTCGATACCCTGGTGACGATGATCAAGGGCGTCGATGTCGGCGGTGAAGGCTTTGCCTTCCTCGCCAGCAAGGACGGCCAGATCCTGGTTCATCCCGATGCCAAGCTGGTCACCAAGTCGCTCGCCGATGCCTTCCCGATCGACACACCGGCAATCGGCTCCGGTATCATGAACACCGAGCTCGACGGCAAGCCGATGCTGGTGAGCTTCGTTCCGGTCCAGGGCCTGCCCTCAGTCGAATGGTATGTCGGCTTCGTCATCGACGCCGACGCCGCCTATTCGGCGATCGATCAGTTCCGCATTGCCGCGACCATCGCCACGATCCTTGCGGTCGGCGTGATGCTCGTCTTCCTCGCGACCTTCCTCAACCGCCTCGTCATCCGCCCGGTTACGGACATGACCAGCGCGATGGAGAAGCTCGCTTCGGGTAACCACAACGTTGCAATCCCCGGCGAAGAGCGGACCGACCAGATCGGCTCGATGGCCGCCGCCGTCGCCGTCTTCAAGGCCAATGCAGTCGAGCGCGCCCGCCTCGAAAGCGAAGCGGATGCGAACCGTTCGCTGTCGGAACGCGAGCGACTGGAACGCGAAGCGCAGAAGGCGCGCGATGCTGCCGAAGTGCAGCAGGCTGTCGATGGTCTGGCAACCGGCCTCGGCCGTCTTGCTGACGGCGATCTGGCCTATCGCATAGACAATCCCTTTGCCGATCGTCTCGATCGCCTGCGCGCCGACTTCAACAACTCGGTCGCCAAGCTGCACGACACGCTCTGCGCCGTCGGTGCCAATGCCCGCGGCATTGATGCCGGCGCGACGGAAATCCGCTCGGCCGCCGACGA
>NZ_FNGR01000016.1:0-155218 GCF_900103045.1 Ensifer sp. YR511 | reverse complement strand
ATCGGGCAGGGGTAAACATTATGATGATCGGTATCGTATCGGCCGCCTATATTGCGGCAGCCGTCCTCTTCATCCTCTCGCTCGGCGGGCTTTCGGGCCAGGAAAGCGCCAAGCGCGCCGTCTGGTACGGCATGACGGGCATGGCGCTTGCCATTGTCGCCACGGTCTTCGGACCTGATGTCGGCAACTGGTTCATCATCGCGCTGATGATCGCCGGCGGCGCCGTGCTCGGCCACTTCGTCGCCTCCCGCGTCCAGATGACCGAGATGCCGCAACTCGTTGCAGCACTCCATTCCTTCGTCGGTCTTGCCGCAGTCTTCATCGGCTTCAACGCCCATGTCGAGGCGGCTGATGTCGCCGGCCTCGATGCGGCGGCCCGCTCTGCATTGACCGGCTTTGCCGCGATCCTCGCGCACAAGGAACCGGTGGAACTGTCGATCATGAAGGTCGAGGTCTTCCTCGGCGTCTTCATCGGTGCTGTCACCTTCACCGGCTCCGTCATCGCCTTCGGCAAGCTTGCCGGCAAGGTCGACGGCAAGGCCAAGAAGCTGCCGGGCGGTCACCTGCTCAATGCCGGTGCTGCCCTTCTCTCGCTCGTGCTGCTGGTGCTCTACGTCAATGGTGCCGGCACCTGGACGCTGCTTGTCATGACGCTCGCCGCCTTCTTCATCGGCTATCACCTGATCATGGGCATCGGCGGCGCCGACATGCCGGTGGTGGTGTCGATGCTGAACAGCTATTCCGGCTGGGCGGCCGCTGCCATCGGCTTCACGCTCGGCAACGACCTGTTGATCGTCACCGGCGCGCTGGTCGGCTCCTCGGGCGCGATCCTCTCCTACATCATGTGCAAGGCGATGAACCGCTCGTTCCTGTCGGTCATCCTCGGCGGCTTCGGTGCGACCACCGGCCCGCAGATGGAAATCACCGGCGAACAGATCGCCATCGATGCCGACGGCGTTGCCGCCGCCCTCAACGATGCCGACAGTGTCATCATCGTGCCGGGCTACGGCATGGCGGTGGCGCAGGCGCAGCAATCGGTCTCCGAGCTCACCCGCAAGCTGCGGGCGGCCGGCAAGAACGTGCGCTTTGCCATTCATCCGGTCGCCGGACGTCTGCCGGGCCACATGAACGTGCTTTTGGCCGAAGCGAAGGTTCCCTACGACATCGTGCTCGAGATGGACGAGATCAACGAAGACTTCCACGAAACCGATGTCGTCATCGTCATCGGCTCGAACGACATCGTCAATCCGGCCGCCCAGGAGGATCCGAACTCACCGATCGCCGGCATGCCGGTGCTCGAAGTCTGGAAGGCCAAACAGGTGTTCGTCTCCAAGCGTGGCCAGGGAACCGGTTACTCCGGCATCGAGAACCCGCTGTTCTACAAGGACAACACCCGCATGTTCTACGGTGACGCCAAGAAGAGCATCGACCAACTGCTGCCCGCGTTGGCGTGATGACGCCCTGAAAAAGAACTCATCGCTCCGCACATAGGGGCGGTGAGTTCAACTCCGTTGATGAGCGATCGATGCGTCCGATGGCGTCGCCCTAGGCGCCGAGTAGGTCGGGTTTGACGACCATCAGCGCTATTATCAGAGCAAAAAGCGAGATCGATGCCAGGCGGCCGCCCAAAGCGCGCTTGTTTCTAAGAAGCGTTCGGACTTCCAATTTGTCGATCGTGCCTTCAAGGGCTGGATGCACCTGTGCCTCCCATGGCCGCACGACCCTGCTTTCGACAATCATCAAGGCGGCGATCAGGGTGAATGACATCAGTAGCCAGGGTGTCGATAGCGGCCACCCACCCAAAACGATGAGGCCAATGCCTCCGGCAATCCCTATGCCGGTGAGCAGACCTGCAATCCTGTTTGCGGTCAGGGCAAACTTTGCAGCCCCGATTTGCCCTCGCCGGGCAGAAATGAAAAGGAGCTCCCTTGCCGCAAACAGCAGAAATGCCGTGCCCATGGCCGCGGCATGAATTATCACGACGTGTGCGTACATCTCTTGTTACCTTGGTATGGAGCTTCGAGAAGCGGTCGCTCGACCGCTCGTGCTGCATTTGATTTCGACACGAGGTTGGCTGTCGGACTGGCCGCGTGCAGCCTCAATTGTGAGCGATCACTCGCAAAAATCTACTCGCGTTCGAGAAGCTGTCTCTGCGAGCTCCCGGTTCATATTCCCCCAGTAGTTCGCGCAGTTGGAAGCCGGCGTTCACGGAGCGACGTCAAATCGCCAAGACCCAGCTCGCATCTTGGATGTCTGCTACCCGAAGGACGTTACTTCAGGTAGCGCGTGATCAGCGTCGTCACTTCGTTGATGAAGGCGTCGACGTTCCCATCGTTTAGCTTCTCTGGACTGTCGACCACCGCGCCGTGCGTCAGCGCCTCCGTGCAGCTGACGCAAATGTAAGCGGCCAGATCCAGATCCATCGGCCGCAGTTCTGCCTTGTGCAATTCGAGATAAGCCCTGATCAACCCGTAGAACTCTCTGTCAAAACCGTCGATCGTACCGATCCGCCCTGCACGTGGCGTTTCCTCGACCAACACCCGATGAAGGTCCGGGTTCACACGATGAGCATCGATCATCGTCTTGACCAGTTCGCGCACGGCACTGTCGAGCGGCAGCGTCGCCACTTTGGCCAGCGTACCCCGCAAGACATCCACCATCTCGCTCTTGTGGCGTTCGATGACGGCAACGACGAGCGCTTCCTTGCCCGGAAAATACTGATAGAGAGAGCCGATGCTGACGCCAGCCTCTTCGGCAATCCGGTTTGTGTTGGCGCGTTCAAATCCTTCTTTGATCAATGCACGCGCAGTCGCTTCGACCAAGGCCTCGATCATCGCTCGCGAGCGTTGCTGCGAAGCGGCCTTTCGTGGCGTCAGGAGAGCTTTCTTGTCCATTCGGCTTTAATCCGGTCGCGGCGGCCCACTTTCAGTTGGCGATCGATAGGGACGGACGCGGCGTTTCCATTGGCGAAAACCCGAAGCGCTTCTTGTAACAGGTGGCAAAGTATTGGCTCGATGAGAAGCCGCAATCAAAGGCGATGTTGGTGACCGATTGCGCGCCGCTTTCAAGAAGCAGCCGTGCCGCGTTGAGTCGGAGCGTCTGGAGGTAGCGGACAGGCGTCATGTTGGTCAGCACCTGGCAATGCTGCGAAAATTGCGTGCGGGAAAGATTGCACTCCGCCGCCATGTTCTCGAGCGTCCAGTCCTCGTCGAGCGCATGACGCAGCCGCTTCAGGAAGATCTCGACCGTGCGCTTCGAGCTTGCAAGAGCAAGATCGAGAACCGGTGCCTGGCTTTCCAGCATCTGGCGGAATTGCAGCAGCATCATCGAAATCAAGAGGCGCAGGTGCGCCTCTCCACCGTCGATATCGCCGCCTGCCACCACCTCGTGGATGTCGAGGAAGGTGCGCGTGACCTCGCGGGAGGCGTTGTAGGAAATCTGTTCGTTCTTCGACAGAAGTTCGCTCAGGCGCTTTCGGTCGCGCTCGGGCCAGCCGATCCAGTCGGGCCACAGCCAGGTTTCATGTGGTCGGCGCACGCCCATATCCATGAGCACCCAGATTATGTGGCTGGCACCGACATTGGGATCGCCGAGCGCGTGCAGCTGCCAGGGCCGCACGACGAACATCTGGCCTTCATTGATCGTCGTCCTGCGGCCATCCATGGTGATCGTCAATGAGCCGCGCGCCAGATAGGCGATCTTGACCCCCTCGTTGCAATGTTCGCGCAGGCCCCAGTCCTGCGGGGTCGTCGCATCCCATCCGCCGACGGAACAGACCTGCGGCAGCGCCGCGCCGAGGTCGATGCCGGGATAGCCGCGTCGCGTCCAGGCGTTGAGCGACACCTGGCCGGCAAGCGAGGCCTTCATCAGGTCCTGGCAATTGCCGGCATAGAGCAGGGCGCCCGGCTCGCGGAAGACAGCGGGCCGATTGACGGCCCGTTCGTTGCTGCTCTTCGTCATTCCGCTCCCCCGCTGATGTATAAAATTTACCAGTCGTCTATTTCGAACGCAGGCAGCGATTTATTGCGCAATGCTTGGACATCATCAAGCTCCATTTTGGAGACGCTGATGATTTGCCATTGAAACTCAATGGCATGGGGGAAATTGGGAGGATTTTGCCGGTGCGGATAGGCTTCCACACGGACGCGTTCAACTCGGCCTACTGGTCGTTTGAAAAATGCCTGGAATGGGCAAGCGACAACGATTTGCACTTCATCGAGTGTGGTCTGATCGACGGCGTGAGCTGGATCCACGGACTGGGCTATCAACCGCATGTCGCGCTCTACGAGGACCCGGTCCTCTTGCGTCGCAAGATGGAGCGTTACGGCGTGCGCTTTTCCCAGGTCGATGCGGCCTATCCGCTGTCTGGTGAGGACGGACCGCTCAGAGGTGTGCCCTATGTGCTGAAGTCGATTGCCTGGGCCGCGCAGGCCGGCAGTCCCTGCGTCGACACGACCGACGGGCTCCACATGCCGCCCGGACTTACCGAAGAAGAGTCGATGGCGCTGATGAAGCGCAGCTACCAAAAGATCGTCGAAGTCGCTGAAGCGCACGAGATCGTCGTCAACATCGAGCCTCATGGTCATTTCACGACGCGTCCGGAATTCATGGAGCGCATGCTCGCCTTCGCAAACAGCAAGTGGCTGCGCATGAACATGGACACCGGCAACACCTTCATCGCCGGCCAGGAGCCGCCGCAGTTTCTGTCGCGGTTCATCGACAGGGTGTCTCATGTCCATCTTAAGGACGTGTCACCGTCGCTGGCAGCGGCTGCCCGTGGCGGACAGACCGGGATCGCGGTCAGCCATTGTGCGCTCGGCGATGGCGTCAATGCCGAGAGTATCAAGACCTGTCTCGCCATGCTTCGCGACCACGGCTACGACGGCGTACTCAGCCTCGAATGCGAAGGCGCCGCCGGCCCGATGATCGAAACGTCACTGGCCTGGATCCGCGCGACGTGTCGCGATCTCGGCATTTCGCTGAAGTGAGCGCGTCATGAAGCTTGGTATCAATCTCCTTTGCCTGACCGATTTCGTCGAGGAGAGGCATCTCGACAATATCGGCCGGTTGCGCGATCTCGGCTATGATGGCGTCGAAGTGCCGGTTCTGTCGGGCAAGGTCAGTCACTACGAACGCCTGGGCCGCGAATTGGACGGGCTCGGCCTTGGCCGATCCACCACATCGATCGTCCCGACGCCTGAGGCAAACCCCGTCAGTTGCGATGCCGAAGTGCGGGCGCGCGGGCTTTCCCATCTCGACTGGGCGCTGGATTGCGCAATAGCGCTTGGTGCTGAAAGCATGGGCGGGCCGTTTCATGCCCCGATCGGCTTCTTTACCGGCCGGGGCGCCAGCGAAGACGAGTTGAAGTATGGGGCAGACGCGCACCATGCGCTGGCGGAGCGGGCGGCGGCCAACGGCATGCATTTGAGCCTCGAGCCGCTCAATCGCTTCGAGACTTATTTTCTCAACACGATGGAGCAGGCGCGTGCCTATGTGGATCGCGTGGCGCATCCTGCCTTCAAGATCATGTACGACACGTTCCATGCCAATGTGGAGGAGCGTCGGCCGGAGGCGGCGATCCGCCTGATTGGCCAGGATATCGGGGTCTTCCATGTCTCCGAGAACGATCGTGGCATTCCCGGGCGGGGGCATATCGAATTTGGCGCGATGTTCACGGTGTTGAAGGAGATCGGCTATGACGGTTGGCTGACGCTTGAGGCATTCGGCGCCGGGCTGCCGGCGATCGCGACGGCGACCCGCGTCTGGCGGCCGCTGTTTCCCGACTTCGATACGCTCTTTTCCGAGAGCGCGACATTCATCCGCAAGACATGGGCTGCTGCATGAACACGAAACACCCCGCTATCGAGATGCGCGGCATCGCCAAGAGTTTCCCCGGTGTCAAGGCGTTGAAAAACGTCAGCTTCTCCGCGCATTGCGGTGAGGTCCATGCGCTGGCGGGAGAAAACGGTGCCGGCAAGTCGACGCTGATGAAGATCCTCTCCGGCATCTATCGGCCGGACGCAGGCGCGGTTGTCGTAAACGGTGGGGAACGGCATTTCACGCATCCGCTTGCGGCGATCCGCGCGGGCATTGCCGTCATCTATCAGGAATTCTCCCTGCTGCCCGAGCGAACCGTCGCACAGAACATCTTCCTCGGACGCGAGCCGACGCGCCGCGGTCTGATCGACCACAGGGCGATGAACGACGAAGCGCGGCGCGTGCTTGCGCTCTTCGGCTCGGCGCACCGGATCGAGCCGAGCACCGTTGTCGCTGACCTCGACGTCGCCAGCCAGCAACTGGTGGAGATCGCCAAGGCGGTGTCGCTAGAGGCAAAGGTGATCGTGATGGACGAGCCGACGGCAGCGCTGAACGAGGCCGAATGCGAGGTGCTCTACGGTCTCGTCGACACCTTGAAGAAGAGCGGTGTGGCGATCGTCTACATCACCCACCGCATGCCCGAAATCACGCGGCTGGCCGATTGTGTTACCGTGCTCAAGGATGGCGAGGTGGCGGTTCGTTTCGACCATGTGCCTGAGCCCGAGGCGATCGTACGAGCCATGGTGGGCCGCGACCTTGGCGATTTCTATGCGCAACCGGCAGCACCGCAGGAGATCGGCGACGTCGTGCTCTCAGTCCGCAACGCCGGCAACGAACGGCTGAAAAATGTGTCCTTCGAACTGCGCGCAGGCGAGATCGTCGGTTTTTCGGGCTTGCAAGGGGCAGGGCGCGTCGCGCTCGCGCAGGCGATATTCGGCCTTTCGCCCTTCACCAAGGGTGAGATCACCCTTTCCGACAAGCCGGCGCGGTTCACCAGTCCGCGCGAGGCGATCACCGCCGGGGTCGGGTTGCTGCCGGGCGATCGCAAGGCCGAAGCGCTGGTGTTGATGCAATCGGTCGTCGACAACGGCATGCTTACGTCTCGCGCACTCTCCGGCCTTTCCGGCAATGCCAATGCGACGCCTTTCGTTTCGGCGGAAGCGATGGAAAAGCTGCTGCGCGAACTCGACGTGCGCGCCGGCAGCTTTGCCCAGGACATCAAGGCGCTGTCGGGCGGCAACCAGCAGAAAGCCATCGTTGCGCGCTGGCTGGCGCTAGCGCCTCGGCTGTTGATCTTCATCGAGCCGACACGCGGCATCGACGTCAATGCCAAGGCCGGGATCTACCACCTGATGCGCGATCTCGCGCGCAAGGGCACGGCCATCATGATGGTCTCGTCCGATCTCCCGGAGGTTCTCGGCGTCTCCGACCGCATCCTTGTGATGCGGAACGGCGAACTCGTCGCGGCGTTTTCGCGCGGGGTCTCTGAAGCCGATGTGATGTTGGCGGCAACTGGCGAGGAGGCGGTGGCAGCATGAACAAGGCAACTCTCATCCGGCGTCCGGCCTGGCGCATGGAACACTACGCGCCGGCGCTGCTGCTCGGTCTGGCCGTCCTGATCTATGCGGCGATTGCGCTCAGCCTCGGCCTGACACGCTTCCTGACACCGGAGGCGACCGTCTCCATCCTTAACAGGTCCATCGCGCTCGGCATCACCGCCGTTGGGCAGACCTTCACCATCCTCGTCGGCTCGATCGACCTGTCGGTGGCCCATCTCATCTCGGCCTCGGCCGTGGTGTCCTCTGCGATCATGAACGGCGACCCGGCGATGATGGTGCCGGCCGTTGCTGCGGTGCTCGTGATGGGGACGGTGGTCGGAACCCTCAACGGGCTCCTGATCACCCGCCTCGATGTCAACCCGCTTATCGCGACGCTCGGCATGGCGCTGATCATTCAGGGCTGTCTTGCCTCCTTTCATGGCCGGTTCGGCGGCTCGGTACCGGATGCGTTCCAGTACTTCGCCTATGGCGAGGTGCTCGGGCTGCCGGTCAGCCTGGTCGTTCTGGCGCTGTTGGTCCTTGGCGCGTGGATCGTGCTGCGCTTCACGCGCTTCGGCTCCAACATCTACTCGGTTGGAGGCAACCGCGACACGGCGCGCGCGGCCGGCATCAACACGACGCGGGTCGTCATGGCGAGCCATATCATCTGCAGCCTTTGCGCGGCGCTCGCCGGCCTCTATTTGGCCAGCCGCCTGAAATCCGGTTCGCCCTGGATCGGCACGGAGGGCGCCTATGATCTGGAATCGATCGCCGTCGTCGTCATCGGCGGCACAATCCTCTCCGGCGGCAAGGGTGGGATCTGGGGCACTGTTGCCGGCGTGATCATTTTCTCGCTGATCGATTCCATCTTCAATCTCGCCGGCATTGACGCCTTCGCCAAGCAGGTAATGCGCGGCATCATCATCGTCGCCGCCGTCGCCTTTTACGCAGTCCGTTCAAAGAGGATAGTGGCATGATCCAGGAAACCGTCGGCTCCGCAAAGACGCGCGGCGTGGCAAGCATTGGGCGGCTGCCGAAGATCAATCCCGTCTTCTTCGTGCTGGCAGCCCTTCTCGTTGCCATCACGTTTTCGAACCCGAACTTCATCGAGCCCACGGGCTACATGAATTTCCTGAAGCGAGCCGCTCCTCTTGCAATCCTTGCGGCCGGCCAAATCTACGTGATCGTCTCCGGCGGTTTTGACCTTTCGGCAGGCTCGCTCATCACGCTGACGGTCGTCGGCTCGTCGATGCTGCTCGACAACAGTGCCGATGCGACCTGGTGGGTGATTGCGGTCATGTATGCGGTGGGGCTCGCCGTCGGCGTGGTGAACGGCCTGGTCGTTTCCTATCTGCGGGTGCCGTCATTGATCGCCACGCTCGGCATGATGATCACGCTCAATGGTGCTGCCTTCATGTGGTCGAGCGGATCACCGCGCGGCTACCTGCCGGAGACGTTCCGCTTCTTCGGGCGCGCCAGCCTTCAGGGCATTCCATTGATCCAGTTCCTGCCGGTGGCATTGCTGGTGCTGTTGGTCGTCGGCTTCGTCTTCTTCTGGCTCATGCATCGCACCAATCTCGGGCGCATGCTGCATGCGCTCGGCGACAATCCGCGCGCGGCGCAAATGTCGGGTGTGCCGATCGAGAGGGTGCGCATCATCGCCTTTGTCGCCTCGTCGCTGAGCGCGGTGACGGCCGGCATCCTGCTCGGTGGATTTGCGGGCGTATCAACCGATGTCGGCGTCGGCTACGAGCTGCAGGCGATCACCGCCTGCGTGATCGGCGGAGCGCAGCTTCTCGGCGGCCGCGGCTCCGTGCCCGCCTCGATTGCAGGCGCGCTGACGCTGACCGCCATCTTCACGCTGCTCAACTTCATCGGACTGCCGAAGCCGACGCGCGATGTCGTCCAGGGCTTGATCCTGATCGCCGCAGTCGTGCTTGCAACCTACCGGCGCAACCGCGCCGGCGGGACCTGATTTCGAGGGTGAGAGCGGTTGCGGGCACTTTCCGCATTCCGCTCCAGGCCATCGGGAGGAACTGAAAAATCATGATCAATGGGAGTGAGACATGAAAAAATTGCTGACCGCCGCACTTTCGGCTGCGCTCGTCGCCGGCACGGCGCATAGCCAACAGCTGAACTTCGACGATACTGCCGAGTTCGACAGACAGCGGACGCTGCTGACGGCCAAGGCCAATGGTCCGGAAGGGGAGCCTTGGGAGCAGTACTACGGCGACCAGATGGCCGACACCGCAAAGCACAAGAAGCCAGGTCCCTACACGATCTGCTTTTCGAACGCCGGCGTGAACAATGCCTGGCGGGTAACCGGCTGGACGAACATGCAGGCCGAAGTAAAGCTCCATCCGGAAATCAAGGAGCTCATTCACGTCGATGCCGAAGGGTCCGACGACAAGCAGATCGCCGACATCGACGACCTCATCAACGGCGGCAAATGTTCGGCCCTGATTGTCTCGCCGAATACGACGGCAGCCCTAACGCCTGCAGTCGAGAAGGCTTGTGCCAAGCTGCCGGTGATCGTCTTTGACCGCGGCGTCAACACCAAATGCCCGGTCACCTTCATCCATCCGGTGGGTGGTTACGGCTTCGGTATCCAGGCAGGCGAGTTCGTGGCGGCGACGGCACCCGCGGGCGCCGACGTCCTGATGCTGCGCATCGTACCGGGTGTCGATGTGCTCGAGACCCGCGCGTCCGCGGCCAAGCGCATTTTTAAGGAGACAGGGCTGAACGTCATCGGCGAGGAATTCACCGAGGGCGACAATGCCAAGACCAAGTCGATCGTCGAAGACTACCTGCAACGCGGCAAAATCGACGCGATCTGGATGGACGCTGGTGCCACAGCAGTTGCAGCCCTCGAAGCCTTCGAGGATGCGGGCCTGCCGCCCCCGATCATTACCGGCGAGGACCAGCAGGACTTCCTGGTCAAGTGGAAGTCGGAAGGCTTCAAGGCGATAGCCCCGACCTATCCGACCTACCAATGGCGCACGCCAATCATCGCGGCAGTGAAGGTGCTGCAGGGCGAGGCGGTGCCGGGTCCGGAATGGGTAATGCCGCAGCCGGCGATCACGGCAGAAACGCTCGATCAATATGTCGACGCCAAGATGCCCCCGCTGCATCACGCCATGTGCGGCTGCGAGAAGCTGCCGGACTATCCCGCCGCCTGGGGTGGAAAATAAGCTTGAAGACCGAGCCGCTTGCGGCTCGGTCTCAGTCCCATCAGCTGAGTAGCAAGCCCAGCTTTCTCATCGTCTTGAGCGGCCTTCGGCTGACGGCACGAAGCGTGCAGCCGCTACGGCCGTGTCAACAGCATCGAGATGCCCTGTCCGACGCCGATGCACATGGTGGCCATCGCACGCTTGGCACCCTGCGCTTCGAGCTCCAACGCGGCGGTCAACGCCAGGCGTGCACCGGACATGCCGAGCGGATGGCCGAGCGCGATGGCGCCGCCGTTCGGATTGACACGGGGCGCATCGTCGGCAAGCCCCAGTTGCCGCATGCAGGCGAGCGCCTGCGCTGCAAAGGCCTCGTTCAACTCGACGACATCGATGTCGCCGATGCCGAGACCAAAACGTTCCAGGAGCTTGTGCGTGGAAAAGACCGGTCCGATGCCCATGATGCGTGGGGCAACACCGGCCGTTGCCATGCCGTCGACGCGGGCCAAGGGCTGAAGTCCGTAGCGCTCGACCGCGCCGGCTGAGGCGAGAATGAGCGCGGCCGCGCCGTCGTTGACGCCCGATGCGTTGCCCGCGGTTACCGTGCCATTGGCGCGGAACGGCGTCGGCAGGCTCGCAAGCTTTTCGAGCGTCGTCTCGCGCGGATGTTCGTCGTGTTCGACGTGGGTCGTCTCGCCCTTGAGTCCCTTGATCGCGTAGGCGGCGATCTCGCGGGCGAGACGCCCGCTCTTTTGCGCAACTGCCGCGCGCGCCTGGCTGCGCAGTGCAAAGGCGTCCTGATCTTTGCGGGAGATGGAAAATTCGGCGGCGACGTTTTCGGCGGTCTCCGGCATCGAGTCGATGCCGTATCGGTCTTTCATGGCCGTGTTGATGAAGCGCCAGCCGATCGTCGTGTCGTGGATCTCGGTGCTGCGCTGGAACGGGCTTTCGGCCTTCGGCATGACGAAGGGCGCACGCGACATGCTTTCGACGCCGCCGGCGACCACGATTTCGGCCTCTCCCAGCCGGATCGCGCGAGCGGCATAACCGACCGCGTCCAGACCGGAACCGCACAGCCGGTTGATCGTCGTTCCGGCGACCGTCTCCGGTAGCCCGGCGAGCAAGGCGGCCATGCGGGCGACGTTGCGATTGTCCTCACCCGCCTGGTTGGCGCAGCCAAGTACGACCTCGTCGATCGCTTCGGCCGGAATGGACGAAACACGCGCCAGCGCCTCGCGGATCACATGGGCCGCAAGATCGTCCGGGCGGGCGCTCGAGAGTGCCCCGCCGTAGCGGCCGATGGGGGTGCGCACGCCGCCGACGATGTAGGCTTCAGCCATGAGATTTATCCTTTGCTTTGCCCGGCTGCAAACATCGGCCCTCCCTTGTGCGCGGGAAATCCGTAGCCGTTGATCATCACGAGATCGATGTCGCCGGGACGTGCGGCGATGCCTTCGGCGAGCAGCGCCTTGCCTTCGTCGCACATGGCGTTCAGAAGCCGGTTCATGATCTCATCGGATTTAAAGGCGCGCGGCGTGATGCCCTTGGCTGCCCGCGCCGTTTCGATCGTCGCCGTGACGTCGGGATCAACGGTGCGCTCACCATCGGGATAGGCGTACCAGCCGCGGCCACTCTTGCGGCCGAGACGGCCGGCCTCGCAGAGCCTGTCGGCGATTTCGACATAGCGTGCGGCAGGATCGCGTGTTGCCGCCTGTCGCTTGCGTCGTGCCCAGGCAATCTCCAGTCCGGCCATGTCGTTGACGGCGAAGATGCCCATCGGAAAGCCATAGGCCTCGAGCGCGGCGTCGATCTCCTGCGGCAGTGCCCCATCTTCCAGCATGAACTCCGCCTCGCGGCGATAGGCCGAGAAAATGCGGTTGCCGATGAAGCCTTCGGTGACCCCGGTTACGACCGGCAGCTTGCCGAGGCGTTTGACGAAGGCAAGCGCCGTCGCCAGGACGTCCGGCGCGGTCTTGGCGCAATCAACGACTTCGACGAGCCGCATCACGTTGGCGGGCGAAAAGAAATGCAGGCCCACCACCCGTGATGGATCGACCGTCGCCGCCGCGATCGCATCGGGGTCGAGATAACTGGTGTTGGTCGCGAGGATGGCGCCCGGTGCGACTATGTCGTCAAGCTTCTGAAACAACTCCGTCTTGACCTGGAGGTCGTCGAACACCGCTTCGATGACGAGGTCAGCTTTCGCGAGCTCAACGGCTTCTGCGGTGGTCTGCAGCCGCGCGAGGCATTCGTCGCGTCCGTCAGCAGTCAATCGTCCAGCCCGCACGGTCTTGCCGAGCGTCTCGGCAATGCGTGCCCGTCCGCCGGCTGCGGCTTCTTCCGTCTGCTCGAAGGCGACCACGCGGTAGCCGGAGGTCAAGGCGGAGACCGCGATGCCGGACCCCATCAGCCCGGTGCCGACGACACCGACGATCGCGATCGGCCGAGGCGAAACCTTGTCGAGCCCTTCGACCTTGCCGGCGGCGCGCTCCGCAAAAA
Organism: Ensifer sp. YR511; assembly: GCF_900103045.1. Taxonomy (NCBI): domain Bacteria; kingdom Pseudomonadati; phylum Pseudomonadota; class Alphaproteobacteria; order Hyphomicrobiales; family Rhizobiaceae; genus Ensifer; species Ensifer sp. YR511. The sequence goes on along the minus strand of NZ_FNGR01000016.1, from coordinate 142,197 downwards.
ACACATGCCTGAGGGCCGCTGACTCGACCGAATCCCGCAGGCGCAGGAAAGTCGCGCGTTCCTCAGCCAGTCCTTGCTTCAGGTCGAGTTCACCGGCTGCCTTAACGAGGCGGATTGCCTCGGCGGGGGCAGCCTGGCCGCGGGCCTTTGCCAGAACCTTCGCTTCCACCGCGCCGACGGCTTCGGCGTCCGCAGGCGGGACGGCGATTATGCCGGTCCGACGGAGCGGCTTGCCAGCTTGCTCTTGAACGAAAGCCAGAGCAACAGCGACAGGATCGGCGGCAAGGCTGTCGGCAAGCCCAAGCGCCACAGCTTCGGCGGCCTTCACGGCACGGCCGGTTCCGATGAGATCGATCGCCATGACCGTGCCGATCAGGCGTGGCAAGCGCTGCGTCCCGCCAGCACCCGGGACAAGCCCGAGCTTTACCTCGGGCAGGCCGAACGACACCTTCTCGCCGGCAATCCGGCCGTGGCAGGCAAGCGCCACCTCGCAGCCGCCGCCAAGGGCGGCGCCGTTGACGGCTGCGGCAACCGGCTTGTCGAAGGTCTCGATGCGCTCGATCACTTCGGGAAGCAGGGGCGCCACCGGCGGCTTGCCAAACTCCCTGATATCCGCGCCGCCGATGAAGGTATTACCGGCGCCGGTGATGACGAGACCCGCAATCGTCGACCGTTCGGCAACATGGTCAAGCGCCGCCATCAGGCCGGAACGGACATCCGCGGAGAGCGCGTTGACGGGCGCGTTGTCGATGGTAACGACGAGAACGCCACCTTCAAGTCGGGCGGAAACGCTTTCGGAAAATCGGATCTCGGCCATGCTGCCAAACCTCAATCGGGGACGACGGCCGTTGCCTGGATCTCGATCTTGGCGCGGTCTTCGACGAGCGAGACGACCTGCATCGCAGCCATGGCCGGGAAATGCCGGCCGATGATGTCGCGATAGGCCTGGCCGATGCCGCGCAGATTGCCGACATATTCCTGCTTGTCGGTGAAGTACCAGGTCATGGTGGTGATGTGCTGCGGTTCGGCGCCGCCGGCCGCAAGCACTGCGACCACGTTCTTCAGTGTCTGGCGCACCTGCTCGACGAAATCGTCGGTCTCGAACTCGGACTGCGCGTTCCAGCCGATTTGGCCGCCGATGAAGACGGTGCGGCCTTTGGCCGAGACGCCGTTGGCATAGCCGATGGGCTTAGCCCAGCCTTCAGGTTGCAGGATGGTGTGCATCGGTCGTCTCCAGATGTTGTGTCAGCGCGGCGCGGATATCGTCCGGCCAGGCACAAGAAGCGTGATTGTCGAGCGAGGTGGCAACGACCCGCTGTTTTGCTGTCCAGAGCACGGTGCCTCTCGCCGAGACCGTGTGCTCCATGTCGAGCGACGAGCGGCCAATGCCGCGCACCGCCAGCGCGAAATCCAGATCGTCGCCCTGGAAGCCCGGTCGAGAGAAGGTGAGATCGAGGCGCACCGTCGGCACGCCGATCCGCCGCTCGTCGTTCATGGCTTTCCAGGGAAAGCCGAGCGAGGCGAAGAAGTCCTCCGTCACCCCGACAAGAATATTGAGATAGGACGGGAAGTAGGCGATCCCCGAGGGGTCGCAGTCTCCGAACCGCAGTGGTCTCGTGGTCCTGAACATCGATGCCGACCTCAGTTCGCAAAGGCGGCAATGCCGGTGATGGCACGGCCGAGGATCAGCGCATGGATGTCGTGGGTACCCTCATAGGTGTTGACCACTTCCAGATTGACGAGGTGGCGGGCCACCGGAAATTCGTCCGAAATGCCGTTGCCGCCGAGCATGTCGCGCGCAGTTCTGGCGATTTCCAACGCTTTTCCGCAGGAGTTGCGCTTGAGGATCGAGGTCAGTTCGACCGGCGGATTGCCTTCATCCTTCATGCGCCCGAGGCGCAGGCAGCCCTGCAGGCCAAGGGCGATTTCGGTTGCCATGTCCGCAAGCTTCTTCTGGATCAGCTGGTTGGCGGCAAGCGGCCGGCCGAACTGCTTGCGGTCGATCACGTATTGCCGCGCCGTGTCATAGCAGGACTCGGCTGCACCAAGGGCGCCCCAGGCGATGCCGAAGCGCGCGGAGTTGAGGCAGGTGAAGGGGCCCTTCAGTCCTGTCACCTCAGGCAGCATGTTTTCGTCCGGCACGAAGACCTCGTCCATGACGATCTGGCCGGTGATCGATGCCCTTAAGCCCACCTTGCCGTGGATCGCCGGCGCGCTGAGACCCTTCCACCCCTTTTCGAGGATGAAGCCGCGGATAGCGCCATCTGATGTCTTTGCCCAGACGACGAACACGTCGGCGATCGGCGCATTGGAGATCCATGTCTTTGAACCGGACAGCAGATAGCCGCCATCGACCTTGGCGGCCTTGGTGATCATCGATCCGGGATCAGAACCGTGGTCTGGCGCGGTCAGGCCAAAGCAGCCGATCTTGGTGCCGGCAATCAGTCCTGGCAGGTATTTGCGCTTCTGCGCTTCACTGCCGAAGGTATAGATCGGCACGATGACGAGCGAAGACTGCACGCTCATCATCGAGCGGTAGCCGCTGTCGATGCGTTCGACCTCTCGGGCGATCAGGCCGTAGGAAACGTAGTTGAGGCCGGCGCCCCCGTATTCCTCCGACACCATCGGACCGAGCAGGCCGAGTTCGCCCATCTCGGCAAAGACCGACGGATCGGTTTTCTCGTGGCGGAATGCCTCCTGGACGCGCGGAGCCAGACGGTCTTCGGCATAGCGCGCAGCGGTCTGGCGCACCATGCGTTCTTCTTCGCTCAACTGCTGATCCAGGTTGAACGGGTCCTGCCAGTCGAATGACGCCTTCGAACCATGCATGTTCGACACCCCTTGTTATCGTCCCGTGCCCTTCATCAGCTCGCGGCCGATGATGAGCTTTTGAACCTCGGTCGCGCCCTCGTAGATTCTGAGCGCGCGGATCTCGCGATAGAGCCGCTCGGTGATCTCGCCGACGCGCACGCCGCGGCCGCCAAAGAGCTGCAGCGCCTGGTCGATGACCCATTGCGCGTTCTCGGTCGCGGTCATCTTGGCCATCGCCGCTTCGCGCGTCGTTGGTCGTTTCTGCACGTCGCGTTGCCACGCCGTGCGGCCGGTCAGGAGTGCTGCCGCGTCGATAGCGGTCGCCATCTCGCCAAGCGTGCTTTGCGCCGTCGGCAGATCGCCAAGGGTCGCGCCGAACATCCTGCGGCTCTTCGCGTGGGCCACCGCCTCGTCAAGCGCGCGCCGGGCAAATCCGATCGCGGCGGCTGCCACGGACGGGCGGAAAATGTCGAGGGTGCGCATGGCGATCTTGAAGCCTTCGCCAGACGCGCCCAGAAGTTGCGACGCCGGGATGCGGCAATTGTCGAAACGAAGGCGGGCGAGCGGATGCGGCGCAATCGTCTCGATGCGCTCGGGGATGGTAAAGCCCGGCGTATCGGCGAAGACCACGAAGGCGGAAATGCCGCGCGTACCCGGCGCCTCGCCTGTGCGGGCAAAGACGGTATAGACGTCGGCGATGCCGCCGTTCGAGATCCAGGTCTTTTCACCGTCGAGTACGAAATGATCGCCATCCCGGCGCGCAGCGCACGCCATCGCCGCGACATCCGAGCCGGCCTCGGGTTCGGAAAGCGCAAAGGCGGAGATCCATTCGCCGCGGGCGACCTTGGACAGGACGGCGTGTTTCAACGCCTCGGAGCCGGACAGGCTGATCGCACCCGTCCCGAGGCCCTGCATGGCGAAGGCAAAGTCGGCAAGCCCGTCTGTGTAGGCGAGCGTTTCGCGGATGAGGCAGAGCGACCGGCTGTCGATCTCGTCGCTAGCACCGCCGAACGCCTTTGGGACGCAATGGCGAAGCACGCCTGCAGTACCGAGTGCCGCGACCAGCTGCTTGCAGGCGGCATCGACATCAGCGTGATCGATCTCGCCGAGGCCGCCACGAGCCACGAAGGCGTCGAGTTCCGCAGCGAGCGCACGGTGACTGTCATCGTAGAACGGCCAGTCGAGATGATCGCGGGAAGGTGGGCGCAAGGTCGTGCCATGGGAACTCATGCTCAGTTCCCCTTGAATTCAGGCTTCGCCTTGGCGGCAAAGGCCTCGAAGGCGCGGCGGAAGTCGCCGGTCGCCATGCAGATCGCTTGCGCCTGGGCTTCCGATTCGATCAGTTGGTCGATACCCATCGCCCATTCCTGGTCGAGCATCTTCTTGGTCATCGCATGGGCAAACCAGGGGCCGTCGGCGATACTGCGTGCGAATTTCTGGGCTTCGGCAAGCAGCGATGGACGCTCGTGCAGAGCATTGTAGAAGCCCCAGGCGTGGCCTTCCGTCGCGGTCATGACGCGGCCGGTGAAGAGCAGGTCGGCGGCGCGGCCCTGGCCGATGATGCGGGGAAGAATGCCGCAGGCGCCCATGTCGGCGCCGGCCAGCCCGACGCGGGTAAAGAGAAAGGCCGTCTTCGCCTCGGGCGTTGCCACACGGAAGTCCGAGGCCATGGCCAGAATGGCACCGGCGCCGGCGCAGATGCCGTCGACGGCTGCTATGACCGGCTGCGGGCAGGCGCGGATCTGGCGGACCAGTTCGCCGGTCGTGCGGGTAAAATCCAGCAGATCGGGCATCGCCATACGCGTCAGCGGCTCGATGATCTCGAACACGTCGCCACCGGATGAAAAGTTGTCACCGGCGCCGGCCAGCACGACCGCGCGCACGTCGCTGGCGCGGGCAAGCGAGCGGAAAAGATCGCAAAGTTCCTCGTAGCTTTCGAAGGTCAGCGGGTTCTTCTTTTCCGGGCGGTTGAGGGTGATCGTGGCGACGCGTCCGTCGGCATCCGTTTCGAACAGGAAGTGCTTGGCCTTGTGGTCTTTGAAGGCGCGCTTCTTGGCCTGCATCGGGTTTGTCATCTCTATCCTCCGAGAACTTCGCCGCCGGCGACAGCGATCGCCTGACCAGTGATTGCCGTCGCCTTTTCCGACACGAGCCAGGAGACCGTGTGGGCGACTTCTTCCGGCGTCACCAGGCGTCCCTGCGGGTTGGAGCGAGCAAGGCTGGCGCGCGCTTCCTCGCGCGAACGGCCGGTCTTTTCGCTGATCGTATCGAGCGCGCCGTCGATCAGCGGCGTGTCGGTGAAGCCGGGGCAGACGGCATTGACGGTGACGTCGGTGCGCGCAAGCTCAAGCGCCAGTGCCCTCGTCAGGCCGATGACGCCGTGCTTCGACGCGCAATAGGCCGAAACATAAGCATAGCCGGTCAGGCCCGCGGTGCTCGCAACGTTGACGATCCGGCCGTTGCCGGCCCGCCGCACGGAGGCAAGCGCTGCCTGCGTCACCAGATAGACGCCGGTCAGGTTGATGGAAAGCACCCGCTGCCAAAGCGCGAAGTCGGTCTTTTCGAACGGCGCCGAGGGCGCTTCGCCGGCGCAGTTGACGAGAACGGCAATCTCTCCGGCTTCAGCGATCGCAGCCGTGATACCTTGCTCGACGGCCTGCGGGTTGGTCACATCGAAGCCGTCACGGACAAAGGCCTGTCCGCCGGCAGCAAGGATGTCGCCCCGTACCGCTTCAAGCGGTGCTGCGCGCCGACCGGCGAGGCTGACGATGTGGCCGTCGGCGGCGAGCCTAAGGGCAATCGCCTTGCCGATACCGCTGCCGGCGCCTGTGACGAGGGCGTGCCTTATCATGGCTTGCCTGCCGTCGTTGCGGCGCGCGCCAGGTTGTTCACGTACTGGGCCCGAGCCGAATGGTACTGTTTCGGCCAGGGCTCACCGTCATAGCCAATCTTTGCCGCTTCGTGCATCACGAAGGACGGATCGGCCAGATGCGGGCGGGCAATCGCGCAGAGATCGGCTCGACCGGCTGCGATGATCGAATTGGCGTGGTCGGCCTCGGAAATCGCCCCGACCGCAATGGTCGGAACCTGGATCTCGTTGCGGATCTTATCGGAAAATGGCGTCTGGAACAGGCGGCCATAGACCGGTTTTTCTTCTTTCACCACCTGGCCGGACGAGCAGTCGATCATGTCGGCGCCCGCCTCCTTGAACAGGCGGGCGAAAATTGCCGCGTCCTCGGGCGTGTTGCCGCCCTCGTGCCAGTCATGGGTTGAGAGGCGAACCGACATCGGCCGGTCCTCGGGCCAGACTTTACGCACTGCGTGGAACACTTCGAGCGGGAAGCGGGCGCGGGCGGCGTGATCGCCGCCATAGTCGTCGGTGCGCAGATTGGTAAGCGGCGACAGGAAGCTCGACAGCAGGTAGCCGTGCGCGACGTGCAGTTCGAGGATATCGAAACCGAGGTCACGGGCCCGTTCGGTGGCCCGCACGAAATCGGTGACGACCCGGTCCATATCCTCCCGCGTCATTTCGCGCGGCATGTCCGAATGCTTGAGGTAGGGCAGGGCGGACGCGGAGATGAGTGGCCAGCCGCCTTCGGCCAAGGGCTGATCGATCCCCTCCCAGGCGACCTTTGTCGCGCCCTTGCGGCCGGCATGGCCGAGCTGGATGCCGATCTTGGCGGGGGTCTGCTGGTGTACGAAATCGACGATGCGCTTGAAGGCCTGGGCCTGCTCGTCGCTCCAGAGCCCCAGACATCCGGGCGTGATGCGGGCATCGGCCGACACACAGGTCATTTCCGGGAAGACGAGCGCCGCACCGCCCATGGCGCGCGCGCCGAGATGAACGAGATGAAAATCGTTCGGCACGCCGTCGGCTGCCGAATACATCGCCATCGGCGAAACCACGATGCGGTTCTTCAGCGTCAGGCCGCGGAGCTTGAACGGCGTAAACATCGGCGGCGGAACCGCCCCGTTCGCCGCCGGCGCCACACCGGCGCGTTCGGCAAACCAGCGCTCGAAGCCTTCGAGCCAGTCCTTGTCGCGCAGGCGAAGGTTCTCGTGGCTGATGCGCTGCGAGCGGGTCAGCATCGAATACATGAACTGTTCGGGCTCCAGCGTGTCGGCATAGCGCGTGCCGACCACTTCGAACCATTCCATCGCATTGCGGGCCGCATTCTGGATGCGGGCGACATCGACGCGGCGCACCTCTTCGTAAGCCGACAGCACGGCGGGAATATTTGCCTTGTCGTGGCCCAGAATATCGAACTGGCGGGTGAGCTCGATCGCGTCATCGATCGCAAGCTTGGTGCCCGAGCCGATGGCGAAATGGGCCGTGTGGGCACTGTCGCCCATCAACACGACATGGCTGTGGCCGTTGAAATGGCTCCACTTTTCGCAGATCAGCCGGCCGAAGTTCAGCCAGGCGGAGCCGCGCAAGTGCCGCGCATTGGTCATCAGCTTGTGGCCGTCGAGCGTGCCTTCAAAGAGCTTTTCGCAGAACGCGATCGACTGGTCCTGGTCCATCTGGTCGAGACCATGGGCGCGGAAGACGTCGTCGGTGGTCTCAACGATGAAGGTCGAGGTGTTCTCGTCGAAGCGGTAGATATGCGCCTGGAACCAGCCATGCTCGGTGCGCTGGAAGTCGAAGGTGAAGGCGTCGAACTTCTTGTCCGTGCCGAGCCAGACATAGCGGTTCGGCCGGATCACCATGTCCGGCTTGAAGATGTCGGCGTATTTGTTGCGGATCCTTGAGTTGACGCCGTCGGAGGCGATGATCAGATCGGCGTCGGCGAATTGCTCGTCGCTTTCCACGTCCTGCTCGAACAGCAGTTCGACGCCGAGTTCGAGGCAGCGTTCCTGGAGGATGTTGAGCATCTTCTTGCGGCCGATGCCAACGAAGCCGTGGCCGGTCGTGCGGATCTTGCGGCCCTTGAAGACCAGCTCGATGTCGTCCCAATGGTTGAAGGAAACCTCGATCGCCTCGGCGGTCTGCGGATCCCATTGCCGCATCGACTGCATGGTCGCGTCCGAAAAGACGACGCCCCAGCCGAATGTGTCAAAGGGGCGGTTCCGTTCGACGACGGTGACGTGATGCTCCGGATGCTGCCGCTTCATCAGCAGCGCAAAATAAAGGCCGGCAGGCCCGCCACCGATACAGACGATCCGCATGTCGTTCTCCTCCCGAGTTCCGGCTGCGCGTCACCGTCGAGCTGGCACAAGTGGCCATGCTGGACTGTTGCAAGCAACGTGGACTCGTTCAGGAGAAATTTCAAGCTTAAAATTGTTTTGGGCAGATGGGAAGCCGACGCCGGGCGCTCGCAGCGCCGCCGAGCGGCGTCGCATCGCTTCGGGGCCGGTGCGGCAGAAAGTAAGGCAGTTGTACGCAGAAGCGCCGTCAACTCAGGAATTTCGCGCGAGCGAGGCGATGATCGACCGCTTGAGTGTGGCAAGCTCATCCATCAGCACGCCGCCTTCCTTGGCCGGAAGGCCGGCAAACAGATCCGAGATCCAGTCGGCATGGCTTGCTGCCATCTTCTCGAATTCGGCGCGGCCGAAGGGGGTAAGCGCGATGATCTGGACACGCCGGTCGGTCGGAAGCGTCGTGCGGCTGATGTGGCCGCTCTCGGTCAGCCGCTCCACCAGCACAGTGATGTTGCCGGGGGAGACCATCATGCGCTTGGAGACTTCGCCAAGCACCATGCCGTCAGGCGCACGCTCGAGCTGGGCCATCAGGTCGAAACGCGGCAAGGTCGAATCGAATTCTTCCCGCAACCGCCGACGGATTTCGCTTTCGACAAGTGTCGAACAGGTCAAGAGACGCAGCCATAGCCTGAGCTCTGCACGGTGATCGCCCGGAGCCTCGAGCGCCTTGGTCTCGCCATCGACCCATTCCGGCGAGGTGTCGAACTTGTCTTCACCCATCATTCCCAACGTCCGCTTCCAACCCTTGGCCGCAAATCAGCGGCTCTTTCGTTTTTCTGCTTTTAGAGAGGTAAGCAGGTCTTGGACAGGTTGTCACGGGCCGTCATTTGGACGCAAGCCCAGGTACCGACTGGGCGAGCAGCGGCGACGCGCGACCGCCATCCTCGGACTGGACATAGACGTTGACGGTAAAGCCGATGTGCTCGGCCATCAGGGTGCGGGCACGCTCGATATCGCGATCGAGTGCTGCCTCCATCAGCTCGGTATGGTGCTCGATCGCCATCGCGTCCTCAAGCGCCGAAACGGCCTCCTCGTAGCCTGCGCTCATACCGGCGGCGGCCCTAATCGTCGGCGCCAGACTTAGGAAGCGGTGGTGACGGCGAAGCTGGTCGGAGATCGTCGCCTGAAAGCGCGTGAGCCAGCGCGACCTCGCAGCGCTGATCAAGGCCGTATGAAACCCGGCATGCTTCTCGTCCCACTCGTCGACTTCGCTCTCGGAGAAGCGCTCGACGGAAACCTTGCAGCGCGACAGCCGGTAGTGTGCCGTGACGACGGCGGATTCCCAGGCGCTGTCGCCGTTCTCGATCGACTCGATGAGCAGCGGCATTTCGACGGCAAGGCGGGCGCGGGTGAGGTCGTCGAGTTCCTCGCGTGACACCGGAGCAACAGCAAAGCCGCGATTACTGATGGCGGTCACCAGCCCTTCCGCCTCCAGCCGCGACAGAGCCTCGCGTAGCGGCGTCCAGCCGATCCCGTAGCTTTCGCGCAGCGTGCTCAGCTTCATCGGCGCGCCCGGCTTCAGCCGCGTCGAAAGAATGTCGCGGCGCAGCAACCGGTATGCCGATTCCGTTTTGGTCGACTGTTCGTGGTCTTGCATCAGGTTCCCTTAGCGCCCACACCGGGTCGATACAAATATATATAGTTCTGCGCCTCATGTGAAAATATATATATTAATTTGACAAGAGGCCGGAGCGGTTCCATGATCCGCGCAAGCCGCCGAGGAGGGCGGTAACGCTCGTCAAATTCTGGGAGGGATGTATGAGCAGGCTTAAGAGCACGTGGCTTTCGGGATTGGTTGTCGCCGGTGCAATCGCATGGGGACTGGGAGCAGCGGCCGCTGATCCGATCCGCATCGGCATCGCCAATTTTGGCGAGCATCCGCAATTGAACGCATCGATCGCCGGCTTCAAGAAGGCGCTGGCCGAAAACGGCTTCGTCGAAGGCAAGGACGTCGTCTACACTGAGAGCCACACCAATTTCGACGCCTCGCTGGTGCCGCAGATGATCGCCAAGCTGCAGGCCGAACAGCCGAAACTGGTCTACACGATCACCACGCCCGTCTCGCAGATCGCCAAGAAGGCGCTCGCCGGCTCCGGCATTCCGGTCGTCTTCTCCGCCGTTACCGATCCGGTGGCCGCCAAGCTCGTTCCGTCTTGGGAGGCCGGTGACGACGGCATGACCGGTGCGACCGACCTTCAGGACGTGGCCGCCGTCATGGCCTTCACCCACAAGCTGCTGCCGAACGCGAAGCGCTTTGGCGTGCCCTATAATCCGGGTGAGGCGAACGACCAGGCCCTGCTCGACAAGATCAAGGAAGCAGCGCCTGACGCAGGCTTCGAGGTCGTGGAGGTCGGCGTCGACAATGTCAACGACATCCAGCAGCGCATCGCCTCCTTCGCCGGCAAGGCCGACGTGATCTATACGCCCGCATCGAACCTGCTGCAGCCGGCGATCGGTGCTGTGTCGGCAGCCGCGCGCCAGGCGCAGATCCCGATCGTAAACTCCGACGACGGTGCAGTGCGTGACGGCGTCGTACCGGCAAGCTTTGCGGTCAACTATGAGCAGGTCGGCGTCAATGCCGGCAAGATCGCTGCTCAGATCCTCAAAGGTGCAGACCCGAAGACGATCGCGCCGTCGCGCCCGGCCTATGAGGATCACGCGCCGCTGATCTCGAAGAAGGCTGCCGCTGCCTTCGGCATCGAAGTGCCGGCAGCGCTCGCGACCGAATGCAACTGCGTGGTCGATTGATCTCCGTCTTGTCTCTTCAGTGACGGCGCCCCGAGCGCCGTCATCTCATAAGTTAAGGGGGAGCCAATGCTGGAAATCAGATCGGCCCGCAAAGTTTTCTACAAGGGGCAGGCGGACGAAAAAGTCGCGCTCGACGGCCTCAATCTCAGCCTTGCCACGGGCGAATTTGGCGTCGTCATCGGTTCCAACGGCGCCGGCAAGAGCAGCATGCTCAACGCCATTTCGGGTGCATTGGTGCTCGATAGCGGCCAGATCGTCATCAATGGCGACGACGTGACCGCAACGCCCGTACACAAGCGCGCGATGCGGCTTGCCCGCGTGTTCCAGGACCCGATGCGCGGCACCGCTGCCTCGATGACGGTGGCCGAAAACATGCTGCTTGCCGAATTGCGCAGCAACAAACGCACCCTGCGGCGCGGCCTAAACGCGACGCGGCTCGCCACCTACAGGGAACGCTTGTCGCTGCTCGGGCTCGGCCTTGAAAACCGCCTCGACACACGGGTGGAGCTGCTTTCCGGCGGCCAGCGGCAATCGCTGTCCTTGATCATGGCGGTCGGCGGCGAGCCGGAACTGCTGCTGCTCGACGAACACACCGCAGCGCTTGATCCGCGCACTGCCGATATCGTCATGCAGGCGACGATCCGCGCGGTCGAAGCCCTGAAGCTGACAACGCTGATGGTGACGCACAACATGCAGCACGCGGTGGATTTCGGTCACAAGGTCATCATGCTCGACGCCGGGCGCGTCCGTCTCGAAATCGACGGCAAGGAAAAGGCGCAGACGACCGTGCCGGATCTGATCGGCCACTTCTCCGTCAAAACCGACCGCATGTTCCTGGCGAGCTGACGATCATGGATATTCTTCAAAATACCTTCGCGAGCTTCGTCTCGCTCGTTCCCGTCACGCTCGCGCAGAGCCTGATCCTCGCCTTCGTCGTGCTCGGGATCATGATCCCGTTCCGCATGTTGAGCTTCCCGGATCTGACCAGCGAGGGTGCGTTTCCGCTCGGCGGCTGCGTCTGCGGCGTGCTGATGGCGGCGGGCATGTCGCCGCTCGCCGCGATCGCCATCGCACTTCTCGCCGGATTCGTTGCCGGCTGCTGCACGGCCTTCATCCATCTGCGGTTCCGGATCCACACGCTGCTCGCCGGCATCCTGATGATGACGATGCTTTATTCGATCAACCTCAGGATCATGGGTCGCTCGAACCTCTCGGTCTTCGGTGCGCCAACGGTGTTCGACTGGGCGCCGGGGCTGCAGCCGGGCTTCCCCGCAAGCAAGATCGTCGTCGCGGGCCTGATCGCACTCATTGTCTTCGTCCTGCTCTACCACTTCTTCCGCACGGAGAAAGGCACGGCCGTTCGCGCCGTCGGCGCCAATCCCGATATGGCTGAAGCTCAAGGGATCAATGTCTGGATGGCGACGATCGGTGGCGTTGGGCTTGCGGGTGCGTTTTCGGCGGCAGGCGGCGCGCTGATGGTGCAGTCACAGGGCTTTGCTGACGTCAACATGGGCCTCGGCATCCTGATCAACGGCCTTGCGGCGCTGATGATCGGCGAGGCGATCGTCGGCAAGCAGAGCGTGGCGCGCCAGCTCGCTGCGCCGTTCGTAGGTGCGATCGTCTACTACCAGCTCGTCTCCTTCTGCCTGGCCGCCGGCATGCCACCGCCGGACCTGAAACTTGCGACCGGCCTCTTCGTTCTGGCCATGCTGGCTCTTCCGAGCCTCAAGCGAAGCCGCGGCCCTGCGCCCGCCCGCGAAACCGTTCGCGAATAAATGAGGACCACCTTCATGAATGCAGTTCCTGATCTTGCCGCGATAAAGGCCATGGATGTGGCCGATGTGCTCAGCCCGATGCGCGAGCGTTTCATCCTGCCGCCGGGTCTCATCTATCTCGACGGCAACTCGCTCGGCGTTGCCTCGACCGCCGCCTTCGACGAGCTTCGCAAGGCCGCCACCGAGGAATGGGGGCAGGACCTCATCCGCAGCTGGAATACGGCCGGCTGGTTCGAGATGCCGCTGACGCTCGGCGACCGGGTCGGGCGGCTGATCGGGGCGGCCGCCGGCCAGACCGTCGTCTGCGACACCACGTCGATCAACATCTACAAGGCCCTCCATGCGGCCATGGCCTTGCGGTCCGATCGGTCGGTGATCGTCAGCGAAGGCGGCAGTTTCCCGACCGATCTCTACATGGCCGAAGGCGTGGTCTCGACGCGTCCGGGCGCCTCGCTCAGGCTCGAAGGGGTCGATGCGCCCGAGATCGAGGATCTGATCGATGGCAGCGTCGCCGTCGTTCTGGTCAACCACGTCAACTACAAGTCCGGCGAGCTGCGCGATATGGCGGCCCTGACCCGCAAGGCGCACGAACATGGCGCGCTGGTCATCTGGGACCTCTGCCATACGGCCGGCGCGTTGCCAGTCGATCTTGACGGCGCCAATGTCGATTTCGCGGTCGGCTGCACCTACAAGTACCTGAACGGTGGCCCCGGAGCCCCCGCCTTCATCTATGCAGCCACCCGTCACCACGGCGATATCCGCCAGCCGCTCACCGGCTGGTGGGGACACGCCCGTCCCTTCGCCTTCGAGAAGCACTATGCTGCCGGCGAGGGCATCCGCCGTTTCCTCTGCGGAACACAGCCGATCCTGTCGCTGCGGGCGCTAAAGGGCGCGCTCGACGTCTGGGACGAGGTCGACATGAAAGCGCTGCGCGAAAAGAGCATCCAGCTCACGGATCTCTTCATCGCGCTCGTTGAGGCGAAATGCGGTGCCCACGGTCTGGCGCTCGAAAGCCCGCGCGACGGAACCAAGCGCGGAAGCCAGGTGTCGTTCAAACACCCGCACGCTTACGAAATCATGCAGGCGCTGATTGCCCGTGGCGTTATCGGTGATTTCCGCGCGCCGACGACGATGCGCTTCGGCTTCGCGCCGCTCTATGTGAGCTACGCCGACGTCTGGCAGGCCGTCGAAATCCTGGAGGACATCCTCAGCACCGGTGCATGGCAGGATGCGCGCTTCGCGGTCCGTGCGGCCGTAACCTGATTGATGGCACCGAAGAGCAGCGGGCGGTATTTCGCCCGTTGCCTCTTGTTCAGACACATACCGAGGCTGCCGCCCCGCAGCGGATTCGTTCAGAGCCATTGTGCCTGGAGGCGAGAGGACGGCTAACGGGGGATTTAAGCAATGATCGCGCCACACCGCCCGACCCCGGAGGAAATCGCCGATGCCCGTAAACGCATCGCGCCGCATTTCGCGCGCACACCGCTCGTCAGGCTCGATCTTGGGTTTCCGGACCGTCAGATATTCCTGAAACTGGAGACGCTGTCGCCAATTGGCGCGTTCAAGCTCCGTCCCGCCTTGAACGCTGTGTTGTCGCGCGATCCGGCCGAACTCGAAAGCGGCGTCGCAGTCACCAGTTCCGGCAATATGGCCTATGGCATGGCCTGGGCGGCACGCCTCATCGGTGTGCCGATGGTTGCCTACATGTATCGCGGCGCACCCCAGACCAAGATCGACGGTGTGCGTGCGCTCGGCGGAGAAGTACGGTTCGTCAGTGCCGAGACCTGGTGGGACTACATCACTGGCGCCGATCATCCGGATGCGCCGGAACTGCTGATCAATCCGGTGACCGATCAGGCGGTGCTGGCCGGGAACGGCTCCATCGGTGTGGAGATCATCGAGGATCTGCCCGATGTCGACGTCGTGCTTACCCCGTATGGCGGCGGCAGCATGACCACCGGGGTGGCCAGCGCTATCAAGGCCGCTTCCGACCGCTGCCGTGTCTTTGCGGTTGAAGATGACAGCGCCGCCCCTGTTTCGGCGGCCCTGGCCGCTGGCCAAATCGTGACGATCGAAACCCGCCCCTCCTTTATCAAGAGCATCGGCGCACCGTCGCTGGTGCCACAGATCTGGCCGGTGGTCGGTGACCTGATCGATGGGGCGATTGCGGTCAGCCCGGGGCAGGTGACCGAAGCGATGCGGATTCTCTTCAAGAAGGCGAAGATCGTTGCCGAAGGCGCGGGTGCTGCCTCGCTTGCCGCCGCAATCGCGCGACCGGATCTCAAGGGAAACATCGTCTGCGTGGTCTCGGGCGGAAACATCGACGCGGCTGCCTATTCCACAGTGCTCGGCGGTGGCATTCCCTCGGCCTGAGCGACCGATCAAACGCCGAGATAGCGATCCTGGAGTTCTGGCGTCAGCGCAAGCGGCGCTCCCTCGAATACGGTCGCGCCCTTTTCCAGGACGAAGCAGCGGTCGGCAACGGGCAGGAGTTCCGAAAGCGTCTTGTCGACGACGAGGATCGACTGCCCTGCCGCCTTCAGAGTGCGGATCGCCGACCAGATATCCTGGCGAATGACCGGCGCCAGCCCTTCCGTTGCCTCGTCGAGAATGAGCAGGCTGGGATTGGTCATCAAGGCCCGGCCGATCGCAAGCATCTGCTGCTCCCCGCCCGAAAGCGTGTTGGCATACTGATCGCGCCGCTCGCCGAGGCGAGGGAAGAGCGCGGTCACTTTCTCGAAGGTCCATTCGTTGCCGCGAGCCGTGGCGACGAGGTTCTCCATGACGGTGAGATTGGGAAAGCAGCGCCGTCCTTCAGGAACGAGACCGAGACCGAGCCTTGCAATCCTGTGCGGGCGCAGGCCGGAGATGGTCTTGCCGGCAAAGGAGATGGCGCCTGAACGCGGGCGCACGAGCCCGAGGATCGAGTTGATCGTCGTCGTCTTGCCCATGCCGTTGCGGCCCATGAGCGCGACGACCTCGCCCTCGCGCACATCGAGGTTGACGCCGAAGAGCGCTTGGGATGCGCCGTAGAAGGTTTCGAGACCTTTGAGTTCGAGCAGGCTCACGCGGCTTCTCCCAGATAGGCCCGGCGCACATCGGGATCGCTGCGGATTTCATCGACTGTGCCTGACGCGATGATGCGGCCGTAGACCAGCACGGAGATGCGATCCGCCAGCGCAAAGACCGCATCCATGTCGTGCTCCACCAAGAGCATTGGCGCTTCGTGACGCAGCCCATCAAGGAACGAAGTCAGCCGCTTGGAGCCCTCCGGTCCCATGCCGGCCATGGGCTCGTCGAACAGAAAGACTTTCGGCGACAGCGCCAGCGCGATGGCGATTTCGAGTTGCCGGCGTTCGCCGTGCGAGAGTTCGGCCGCCGGCACGTGGGCACGCGCAGCAAGATCGACGCGCTCCAGCATCGCCATCGCCGGTTCGGTCAGTTGCTTGTCGTTGCTGACCTGGCGAAAGAAGTGGAAGCTGCTGCCGTGGCGCGCCTGCACCGCCAGCATGACGTTGCGAAGGGCCGAGAATTCCTGCGCCAGCGAGGAGATCTGGAAGCTACGGGCAAGGCCGAGCCTTGCGCGGGCGGCCATATCGAGGCCGCCGATATCCTGGCCGAGAAAACTGATCGTGCCGCTGTCGGCCTTGAGCGATCCGGCGATCTGGTGGATCAGCGTACTCTTGCCGGCGCCGTTCGGGCCGATCAGCGCATGGATCTGCCCCGGGTGAAGCTCGAGGCTGACGCCATCCGTCGCCTTGAGGGCGCCGAAGGATTTTCTGAGGTCGCGGATTTCGAGAACGGGCTCAGACATGGCGCGGCTTTCCGGAGAGGAGACCCAGCAGACCGCCGCGGGCAAACAGCACGATGCCGAGCAGGATGAGGCCGAGGAAGAACTGCCAGCGCTCGGTGATGCCGCCGAGCACATATTCGAAGAAGACGAAGATCATCGCGCCGGCAACCGGGCCGAACAGTCGGCCTTTGCCGCCGAGGATGATCAGCACGATCAGTTCACCCGACATGTGCCAGGAGAGCATAGAGGGACCGACGAAGCGATTGAGGTCGGCATAGAGCGCGCCGGCAAACCCGGTGATCATCGCCGAGACGGCGAAGGCGACGAGGCGGATGTTGAAAGGTGCGATGCCGACTGCGGCAAGGCGGGTACCGTTCTGTCTCGCCGCCTGCAGGGCGCTGCCGAAGCGTGAACCCTCGACCACGCGAAACAGAAGCAGCGCCGCCATCAGTGCCGCGTAGCAGATCAGGAAATAGGGCAGGGGCTTGGCCGTGTTGACGCCGGGAAAGGCGTTGCGCATCGACAGCGACAGGCCGTCCTCGCCGCCATAGGCCGGCCAGGAGATCGCGAAGTAGTAGATCATCTGCGCGAAGGCGAGCGTGATCATGATGAAATAGACGCCTGAGGTGCGCAGGCTGATCGCACCGATCGGCAACGCGATGAGCCCGGCGACCGCGACGGCGACGACCCAGATCAGCGGCATGGATGTCGTCGCCGGAATGCCGGCAAAGAGCGGTTCGGCATTGAAGGCGTGCGTGGCGAGGATGCCGGCGACATAACCGCCGAGGCCGAAAAAGGCCGCATGCCCGAAAGAGAGCAGCCCACCAAGCCCGAGCGCCATATTGAGGCCGACGGCGGCAAGCGCCAGCACGACGATGCGGGTTGCGAGCGTCACGTAGAAGGGTTCGCCCAAGCTTGCAGCCAGTATCGGCGCACCGAGAAGCAGCAGGGCGAGAAGCAGGTTGATTGTGGTTTCGCGGGTCATCTTGGCCTCATGACTGTGCCGAAAACAGGCCACTCGGCCTGAAGGCGAGGATAAGGGCCATGACGACGTAGATCAGCATCGAGGCGAGCGCCGCACCGATCGTGGTCGCCTGTGATGCGGGCATGGTGAGTGCCAGAAGCGATGGGAGCAGGAAACGGCCCATCGTGTCGACGACACCGACGATGACAGCGCCGACCAGTGCCCCCTTGATCGAGCCGATACCGCCAATGACGATGACGACGAAGGCGAGGATGAGGACCGGTTCGCCCATGCCGACCTGCACCGATTGCAATGCACCCACCAATGCGCCGGCAAGCCCGGCAAGCGCTGCACCGAGTGCGAAGACGACCGTATAGAGCGTGCCGATGTCGACACCGAGCGCTCCGATCATCTCTCGATCGGACTCGCCCGCCCGGATGCGCATGCCGAGCCGGGTTCTGGAGATCAACAGATAGAGGCCGATCGCAACGGCAATGCCGACGCCGATGATCGCCAGGCGGTAGAGCTGGTACTGGCCGCCGCCCGGCAGCGGTACGGCACCCTGGAGCAAGGGGGGAATGTCGAGATAGAGCGGGAAGGAGCCGAAGAGCCAGCGGGCGCCTTCCGACAGGATCAGAATCAGCGCGAAGGTCGCAAGGACCTGATCGAGATGATCGCGGTCGTAGAGCCTGCGGATGACGGCAACCTCGATGATCGCGCCGACACCAGCTGCAGCTGCAAGGCTGGCGATGAGGCCGATCCAGAAGGAGCCGGTGGCGGCTGCGACCGTGGCGCAGGCAAAGGCGCCGATCATATACAGTGAGCCGTGCGCCAGGTTGATGAGGCCCATGACCCCGAAAATCAGGGTCAGGCCGGCGGCCATCAGAAACAGCATCACACCGAGCTGGAGCCCGTTGAGCAGTTGTTCGATCAGAAGTGCGGTGAACAAGAGACCGGTCCAAGCTTGATGTCAGGAGGACATGGATCATCGACCGGATGGCGGCATCAAGGCCGCGCACCCGGGCAACGACAGGTGCAGGGCACTACATGCTGCACTTCTCGGCGTAGGCGTCCTTGTGGTCTTCGAAGGCGGTGGCGATAATCTTGTTGGTGAGCACGCCGTCGGCTTCCTTCACCACCTCGCGGACGTAGATGTTCTGAATCGGGTGGTTGTTGTTGTTAAAGACGAATTTGCCGCGCACCGACTGGAAGTCTGCTGCCTTAAGTGCTGCGCGGAAGGCGTCCTTGTCTTTGACGCTTGCCTTGGACAGCGCGGCCAGGATCAGGTTTGCGGTATCCCAGCTCTGCGCCGCGTAGATCGAGGGCAGGCGCTTGTACTCGGCCTTGAAGGCTTCGACGAACTTCTTGTTGGCCTCGTTGTCGAGGTCCTTCGACCAGGTCGCCGAGTTCTTGACGCCAAGCGCCGCGTCGCCGATCGCCGGCAGGACGTCCTGGCTAAAGGAGAAGCCCGGGCCCATGACGGGGATGTTCACGCCCGACTGGGCATATTGCTTCATGAAGGCGATGCCCATGCCGCCGGGCAGGAAGAAGTAGACGGTGTCGGCACCCGAGGCGCGGATCTGGGCGATTTCGGCAGCGTAGTCCGTCTGCCCGACCTGCGTGTAGATCTCGCCGGCAAGCGCGCCCTTGTAATAGCGCTTGAAGCCGGTCAGCGCGTCCTTGCCGGCGGGGTAGTTGGGGGCGAGGATGAAGGCGTTCTTATAGTCCTTGTTGGCGTATTGCCCCATCGCCTCATGGAAATTGTCGTTCTGGTAGGCGACGTTGAAATAGTTCGCATTGCAGTTCGCACCGGCAAGTGCAGAGGGACCGGCGTTCGGCGACAGATAGATCACGTCCTGTGCCACCGTGTTCGGCACGACGGCCATCGCAAGGTTCGACCAGATGATGCCCGTCATCAGGTCGACCTTGTCGCCCTGGATCATCTTCTCGGCGATCTGCACCGCAAGTTCCGGCTTCTGGGCATCGTCCTCGATTACCAGCTCGACGTCCTTGTTGCCCGACTGCTTGATCGCCAGCGTGAAGGCGTCGCGCATATCGATGCCGAGGCCGGCGCCGCCGCCCGACAGCGTGGTGATGACGCCGATCTTCACCGGCTCGGCATGGGCAAGGCTTGACGTTGCAAGTGAAAGGCCAAGAAGGCCTGCTGCCAGAATGCGGTTCATGCTGTTCTCCTCTTTGTTGGTTCCCTTTTGGGTTGTGTTCTATCAGAGACCCGTGCGCACGTGCCAGAGCTCGGGGAAAAGTTCCACTTCGAGCATCTTTTTCAGATAGGACGCGCCGGATGTGCCCCCGGTTCCGCGTTTCATGCCGATGATGCGCTCGACGGTCGTGACGTGGTTGAAGCGCCAGCGACGGAAGTAGTCCTCGAAATCGACCAGTTTCTCGGCGAGCTCGTAGAGCATCCAATAGCGCTCGGGATCGCGGTAGACGATCTGCCAGGCGGCGAAGACCTTTTCGCTTTCCGTGCGCGTCTCGCGCCAATCGCTCTTGTCCGCTTCCGCGCCGACATCGAAACCGTTGCGCGAAAGAAGCCGGATCGCCTCGTCGTAGAGCGACGGCGCTGCCAGGATCGCTTCCAGCTTTTCCATGATGTCGGGGCGGTGCGCATGCGGCCCGAGCATCGCGACATTGCGGTTGCCGGCGAGGAACTCGATCGCCCGGTACTGCCAGGACTGGAAGCCGGAGGATTGGCCGAGCGATTCACGGAACGTGGTGTATTCGCTGGGGGTCATCGTTCGCAGCACATCCCAGGCGCTATTTAGCTGCTCGAAGATGCGGGCGACGCGCGTCAGCATCTTGAATGCGGGCTCCAGCCGGTCGTCGCGGATCGAGCGGACCGCCGCGTTGATCTCGTGCAGCGCGAGCTTCATCCAGAGCTCGGACGTCTGATGCTGGATTATGAACAGCATCTCGTCATGGGCTTTGGAAAGCGGCTCCTGCGCATCCAGTACCTTTTCCAGCATCAGGTAGTCGCTATAGGACATGCGTCCCTCGAACGACATCTGGGCGCCTTCTTTCGAAGGGTCGTATGATTTGCTCATGTTTTCAGTTCTCCGACCGCAATCGGAACCGCTGGATCTTGCCCGTGGCTGTTTTCGGCAGGTTGTCCAGGAACTTTACCGATCGCGGATATTTGTAAGGCGCGATCGTCGCCTTCACATGATCCTGCAGACGCTTGATCGTTGCGTCGTCTGCCGACACGCCAGATATCAGAACGACATAGGCTTCGACAATCTGGCCGCGTTCCTGATCGGGCGCACCGACGACGGCGCATTCTGCGACCTCCGGGTGGGAAATCAGGGCGGCTTCGACCTCGGGGCCGGCGATGTTGTAGCCGGCGGTGATGATCATGTCGTCCGAACGGGCGGCGAAATGGAAGAAGCCGTCCTCGTCCTGATAGAAGGCGTCGCCGGTCAGGTTCCAGCCGTCGCGCACATAGTCGCGCTGTCGGCTGTCGGCCATGTAGCGGCAGCCGGTCGGGCCACGCACCGCAAGCCTGCCGATCGTGCCGCGGGGGACTTCCTGCATGTCGTCATTGACGATCCGCGCTTCGTAGCCGCCGACCGGCTTGCCGGTCGAGGCGGGCTTGCGGTCCTCGAAGCGGTTGGAAATGAAGATATGCAGCATCTCGGTCGCGCCGATCCCGTCGAGGATCGGCTTGCCGGTCTTGGCCGTCCACTCCTCGAAGACCGGACCGGGCAGGGTCTCGCCCGCCGAGATCGCGACGCGCAGTGATGAAAGATCGGCGCCGTTATCCATCGCCTTCATCATCGCCCGATAGGCGGTGGGGGCGGTAAACGAGATCGTCGCTTTGTACTTCTCGATGATCTCCACCATGTTGGCCGGCGTCGCATGCTCGAGCAGTGTCGCTGCGGCTCCAAAGCGCAAGGGGAAGATCGCAAGGCCGCCAAGGCCAAAGGTGAATGCGAGCGGCGGCGAGCCGACGAAGATATCGTCGGGCGTGACCCCGAGCACTTCGCGGGCATAGCCGTCGGCGATCGCCAGGAGATCGCGGTGAAAGTGCATGGTCGCCTTCGGAATCCCCGTCGTGCCAGAGGTGAAACCGAGCAACGCCACATCGTCGCGACCGGTATGCACCGCCTCGAAGACCACTGATTTGTCGAGCGCAATGCGGTCGAGTTCGGCGTCGTGGTTCGCGGTCCCGTCGAAACTCACGACCTGCTTCAGGAAGCGGCTGTCCTTGGCGCAGACGATCATTTCTTCCATCAGTCGCGTGTCGCAAAGTGCCAGGCTGACTTCGGCCTTGTTGACGATCTTGGCGAGTTCCCCGGCCCGGAGCATCGGCATGGTGTTGACGACGACGGCGCCGGCCTTGGTGGCTGCCAGCCAGCAGGCGACCATGGCCGGATTGTTGGCAGAGCGGATGAGCACGCGGTGCCCGGGCTTCACACCGTAATTTTCAACCAGCGCGTGGGCGAGACGGTTGGTCCAGTCGGACAGTTCCTTGTAAGTCCGGCGGCGGCCATTGCCGATCAACGCGGTATGATCGCCGAAACCCTTGGCAACCATGGCGTCAGTCAATTCGACGGCGGCGTTGAGGTGATCCGGGTAGTCAAAACCTTCGAGAAGAAACTCCGGCCATTCTTCCTGTGGCGGAAGATGGTCGCGAGTGAACGTGTCGACGTGCGAAGTCGGTCCAAGCATGTGGCGGCTGTTCCCTAATTTCGTTCGTGCCTGTTGCCCAGGCATTGTTCAAAGCCGGCTGAAAGTCTTGCGGTGGTTCAAAGCCCTGGTCTGCGGACAAGCGGCAAGCGTCGCGGCACTATTCAAAGTGACACGGGCCGGCGCCGACGCGACTCCAGTTATGGCGATTGGCACAGCGAGACCTCCACTTCTCGGCTGAACATGGGGCAGCATCGCACCAGTCCAAAATTATTTCAAGCCTAAAGTTTTTTCGATTGCCGGCATTGCCTTTCCCGTTGGGGCAGGCGATTGCTATCTGTGAGGAGACATCAAAGGGAGGATGAAATCGATGCTGGAACACCGCATTTCCGACTGGGACGACGCCTATGCGAACGGCTCGAACATCGCGCGCGGCGATCGCTGGCCGGAAGCCTGGGTCAAACCGGCCGAGGCGTTCCGCAACGCCCTCTTGAGCGCCGGACGCGCCAAACTCGACCTTGCCTATGGCGATCGGCCGAGGAACCGCATGGATCTCTTTCTTCCCGACGGTTCGCCCAAGGGCCTGCTGGTCTTCGTCCACGGCGGGTACTGGCTACAGCTCGACAAGAGCTTCTGGTCGCACTTGGCGGCCGGAGCAGTGGAGCGCGGCTATGCCGTCGCGATGCCGTCCTACACGCTCTGCCCAAAGATTCGTATTGCCGGGATCGTCGAAGAGGTCGCCGCCGCTATCAGCGAGGCATCGAAACGCGTCGAGGGTCCCTTGATGCTGACCGGCCATTCGGCCGGCGGCCACCTCGTCAGCCGAATGATCACGACGACCGCGCCGCTTTCGCCTGATGTCCAGGGCCGGATCCGCAACGTCGTCTCGATCTCCGGCGTGCATGACCTGCGCCCGATCATGTCGACGGCCATGAACGAGAAGCTCGCGATTGACGAGGCCGAGGCACTTTCACAGAGCCCGGCACTGCTGCGGCCGATGCCAGACGCCCGCATCACCTGCTGGGTCGGAGGCGGCGAGCGTGCGGAGTTCCTGCGTCAGAACGCGCTTCTTGCCAATATCTGGACCGGATTAGGTGCAACAACGGCTGCTGTCGCGGAACCGGACCGGCACCACTTTAACGTTGTCGATGGACTTGCCGACGCCAAGCACCCCCTGGTGCGGACGTTGCTGTCGGACGTGTGAACGTCGGGCTGGGTCGCTCCCTGGGCGCAAACTGAAGGAGGTGTCGCTGGAAGTCGGCGTCAAGAATTCCTTCATCGTGCTCGACGATGCCGACCTTGACCTTTGCCGTCAAGAATGCCGTCTGGAGCGTCTATCTGCATCAGGGGCAGATCTACCTGTCGGCGGGGCGCGTGCTGGTGCACTCGGGCATCGCCGGAGAGGACACCCGCAGGCTCGCAGACCATGCCGGCAAGCTGTCGGTCGGTGATCCGGCCTCGGGCAGGGTGGCGGTTGGCCCGCTCATCAACCGTGCCCAGCCAGGGGCGGCTGACCTGGCATTCGCCGGTGATCGCTTTCAATCGTGATTTTATCGCGGCCGTTAGAGCAAGCGCAAGAGAGCGCCAATTCTCCCATCGCGACATCGTCTCCGGCGCCGGCCAGACGCGTTCAATCTGGCGCGCCGGGTCTCGACCACGATGATCTTCGTGCCCTGCCGCGACGGGATTAGTCACAATCCGCGCGAATACGCGTCACCCGGCAATGTAACCGCCGGCGCGAACGTACTCCTCGACGTCACTCTGGATCGTGCGTCGCCGTGATGTGTGCGGAAAACGTAGTCGGCCCGGGACCGGGAGGTTCTTGATGGGACCGGACCCGTCGGGTGAGCCGTAAAGCTGCCGTGGAATGGTCAGCAAATGGCCCCGATACGGCCGCATCGAGCCCATGCCAGCGTTCCATCGTCGCGGCGCATTCGGTATCCGGCCGACCTTAGGGGCGATTGAAAGTCAGTGTCGCTCCTGATCACGTCATGCGCATCAGAGAGGAATGAATATGATCACCGGTTACAAACCCGTCGCGTCGCTCGCGGCGGCAGTCTTCAGCTTCATGGTCGTCAGCCCCGCATCCGCCCTTGAGATCGCTCAGGCTGAAACGACCCAGCCGACGCAGGGCCAGGCTGGCAGCAAGGGCCCGGACGCTGCGATCAGCGACCAGAAAATCGAGGCCTTCGCGGTTGCCTATCTTCAGGTCGACAAGGTCAGGCAGGAATATTCCGCCAAGATAGAAGCAACGTCGGATGCAACGGCGAAGAAGGACCTGGAGACCGAAGCCAGCAAGAAAATGGTCGAGGCCGTCCAAGCCTCACCTGCCATTTCGATCGAAGAGTATTCGGCAATCCTTACAGCTGCACAGAGCGATCCGGCAGTCGCCAAGAAGGTTCAGGCAAAACTCCAAGACACCGCTCCGGCACAGCAATAACCGGGCTCGGACGCAACCAGTTGCACAGCGACAAATGGTTAGCCCGCACCAGGTGTGGGCTACCCGCTACGAAATGGATCTTCGCCGATCTGCCGGACCAAGGTCCAGCCGCTTCAAGATCGCCTGGCTAGCCTCTTCCGCTTTCCTGTTGTCCTTTGACGATCACCTACGACCAGTTCGCGATCTATCTCGCTGAAACCGGCAATGAGCGCGTCAGTTCGGGCGCCTGGCAAGAAGTCCGGCGAGTGCTGTAATCTCGCGCTCGAGCACTTCGGGCGTTATTCCGATGAACCGTCCTTCGAGGCTGAGAGAGATTACCCCATGAACGGCCGCGAAGAACGTGCGGGCACGAACTGCCACGTCCTCTTGAGCAGCATCCGGAAATTGCTGCGCGAGCGGTGCTGCGATGAGACCGATCAGAAAGCCGTGTTCGGCAAGATGCCACTCGGGGACCGGGGCACCCTCGGGCATTCTGTGTTCAAATAGCGCCGACCATAGATTTCGCTCTGCGAGCGCAAAACGGAGATAGGCGAGCGCCAGGCTCAGGAAGGCCTCCTGAACATCTGCCGCCGGTTGGACCGCGGCATTGAGGGCGGCTTCCAGGCGCTTCAATGTACTCGAGTTGATATGCAGGATCAGTCCGTCGAGATCATCGAAGACGGTGTAGAGCCCGCCGAGTGCCGCACCTGCACGCTCGGCTATATCGCGGGCGCGCAGGTTCTTTAATCCTTGCTCCCGGATCAGCTCCGTGCCGGCGGCAATAAGCCTCGATCTCAGATCTTCCTTCTTCGCTTCACGCTTTCCGGCCACTGGCCACCTCATTTTGTTGAACGATGTTCATTTTCAATGTTGAACAACGTTCATTTCTGTGAGAAAACATTATTGAACATTGTTCATACATGGAGGTGAGGAGATGTTCAAACAAATCGTAACGCTCTTGCGCGGTCGCGCTCATATGGCGGAGGAGGCCTTCGCCGATCGGCATGCGCTGCCCATTCTTGCTCAGCAGATACGCGACGCTGCCCGCGGTGTCGAAAGCGCGCGACGGGCTGTCGCTTTGGCGATCGCGCAAAATCGCCTGGAAAAGGAAAACGCCGAGAGGCTTTCCGCTCACATCGAGGAGCTCGAAATCCGCGCCATTGCAGCCCTTGAAAAGGGGCGAGAGGATCTGGCCGCGGAAGCCGCAGCCTCGATCGCGCGGCTGGAAACCGAACTGCAGAATGCGCGCCAGGTTCAGGCGGAATTCGCAGACGGAATAGATCGGCTGAGGCAAGCGGTGCGGCAGAGCGAAACGCGCCTGGAGGCGCTGCGCCGCGGCGAACGCCTGGCCGCCGCACGTGACCGGACGCAGCGCCTTTCCAAAGAGGTGCCCGGCAACGATCTCGCGACACTCAGCGACGCCGAGGCAACGCTCACGCGGCTCGAAACGCGTCAGCGCGAGGCTGAATTGACCGCCGAGGCGCTGATCGAGCTGGAAGAGCGGCCGGATCCGGCAGCACTTGCGCAGAAACTGGCTGCGGCCGGTTGCGGACGCCCTCTCGTGACAAGCGCCGACGACGTGCTCGAGCGCTTGCGCGCAAAGATGAACCTTACGCTTTAAAACCTCTGTTTCTCAAAGGACAACGACGATGAACGACAGCCTGATGAAACACTCCCCGGCCTGGACCTCCTTCTCTTATGTTAGCTTCGGCGTGGCCGCTTTCATGGTGGTGATTGGCCTTTACATGATGCCCATCGACCTCTGGGGCAAAGGGTACCTGGCCATGGGCATCCTGATGCTGCTGCAGACGGCCGTGAACGTCACCAAGACGCTGCGCGACAATCTGGAGGCAGAAAAGCTCATCCGCAGGATCGATGATGCCAAGACCGAGAAATTGCTGCTCGGCATTAAGGCGGATGAAGTTTAATCACTCATTAGCCTTGTCGCCATGGCGGACATCCTGTGGACGAGTGCTTGACTATTTTCATCCAGAACGCTCAAAAAAGGGAGACGTTCCGTGAAAACCAATCTCATGACATCCCGGCGCTTTGCGCCGCTCTTCTGGACGCAGTTTCTATCCGCGTTCAACGACAATTTTCTTAAGAATACGCTCGTCTTCCTCATCCTCGCAACCGTGGCGGCCGATGATGCGGGATCGCTGGTCACGCTGGCCGGCGCCGTCTTCATGGCGCCGTTCCTAGTCTTTTCCGCACTTGGCGGCGAACTCGCCGACAAGTTCGACAAGGCGATCGTTGCCGAGCGACTGAAGCGCTGGGAGCTTGCTGCCGCAGGCGTTGCGGTTGTCGGGATCGCATTCTCCTCCATCGCGGTGCTGCTGGTTGCGCTCTTCCTGTTCGGCGCCATCTCCGCGCTCTTCGGGCCGGTCAAATACGGTATCCTTCCCGACCACCTGGAGCGCAAGGAACTACCGCGCGCCAACGCCTGGATCGAGGGTGCGACGTTCATCGCCATTCTCAGCGGCACTGTCATCGCAGGGATTGCCGCAGCCGACGGCGTCAATCCCTGGCTGTTTGGTCCCATGATGCTCGGCCTGGCGCTCGCCTGCTGGCTTTCGAGCCGCTACATTCCGCGTCTTGGCGCCAAGGCGCCGGACCTTGTCGTCGATCGCAACGTCTTGCGCTCCACCGGCCGGCTCGTTGCTTCGCTGCGCGGCGACAGGCGGCTTTGGCGCACCGCGCTGATGGCCGCCTGGTTCTGGCTGGCAGGCGCTATCGTGCTGTCGCTGCTGCCGCCGATGGTGAAGAACCATCTCGGCGGCGACGAAACCGCAATTACCGCCTATCTCGCTGTCTTTGCCGTGGCCATCGGTGTCGGCTCCGCAATCGCGGCCTGGATGTCTGCGGGCCGTATCGTGCTGCTGCCGGCACCAGCCGGCACGCTGATCATGGCGCTCTTCGGCCTCGATCTCGCCTGGTGCGTCGGGCATGCCGGTGCGGTCGCCCCGACGGAGACGCTCCCTGCCTTCTTCGCCGGTCCCTACACGGTACGGATCGCCATCGATCTTGCCGGCATGGCGATTGCTGGGGCATTCCTCGCCGTACCGACGCTCGCAGCGCTTCAGGCCTGGGCGCAAGAGGACCAGCGTTCGCGCGTCATCGGTGCGTCGAACGTGCTGTCTGCAGCCTTCATCACCGTTGGCGGCGGCCTTGTCGCGATCCTGCAGGCATTGGGCATGTCGACACCGGTGCTCTTTGCTGGCCTTGCCCTTGCCAATGCCGTTGCTGCCTGGGTTATGCTGCGCACGCTGCCGACCAACGCATTCCGCGATTTCGTCTCCATCCTCTTCCGCGCCTTCCTGCGGCTGGAAGTCGAAGGCCTCGACAATCTGAAGAAGGCCGGTCGCGCACCGATCATTGCGCTCAACCACGTGTCCTTCCTCGATGGTGCGCTGGCGCTGGCACTCACCGAGGAGGAACCGACTTTCGCGGTCGACTACACGATCGCCAAGGCCTGGTGGGTCAAGCCGTTCCTGAAGATGTGCAACTTCCTGCCTCTGGATCCGTCAAAGCCAATGGCAACGCGCACGCTCATCAAGACCGTCAACAATGGTGAGCCGTTGGTGATCTTCCCTGAGGGCCGCATCACGGTGACCGGTGCGCTGATGAAGGTCTATGACGGCGCCGCGATGGTGGCCGACAAGACCGGCTCCATGGTCGTGCCGGTGCGTATCGATGGGCTGGAGAAGAGCTACTTCTCACGCCTCAGTTCCATGCACGTTCGCCGTCGCCTGTTCCCGAAGGTGAAGGTCACCATTCTGGAGCCGGTTCGCCTGTCCGTGCCGGAAGAACTGAAGGGCCGCAAGCGCCGCATGGCCGCGGGTGCTGCGCTCTACCAGGTCATGTCGATGCTGATGTTCCGCACCACCGACACGGACACCACCGTGATCGAGAAGGTAATCAAGACGGCCAGGGAGCGCGGGTTCAACAGGCTCGCCGTGCAGGACCCGGTCACCGGTTCGCTCACCTATGGCAAGCTATTGACCGGTGCGGCCGTGCTCGGCGCGAAGTTCCAGTCGCTCTTCCCGAACGAAAAGGCGCTTGGCGTTCTCCTGCCCAACGCCAACGGTGCGGTTGCCACCATCCTCGGCGTGATGTCCGCCGGTAAGGTACCGGCCATGCTCAACTTCACCGCCGGTGCAGCCAACATCATCTCGGCCTGCAAGGCAGCCGAGGTCCGTCATGTGCTGACGTCGCGTGCCTTCGTCGCCCAGGCGAAACTCGGGCCCGTCGTCGAGGAATTGGCGAAGACGGTGGAGATCGTCTGGCTCGATGATCTGCGCCAGACGATCGGTCTTGCCGACAAGCTGCGTGGTCTTTTGCGAAAGGGGCGGCCGCTCGTCCGGCGCACGGCCGACGAGCCGGCGGTCATTCTCTACACTTCGGGATCCGAGGGTACGCCGAAGGGCGTGGTGCTGACACACCGCAACATCCTCTCCAACGCGGCCCAGGCTGCTTCGCGCATCGATTTCCACTCGGGCGACAAGGTGTTCAACATCCTGCCGGTGTTCCATTCCTTCGGTCTCACGGCCGGAACGGTCCTGCCGCTCATCTCCGGCGTGCCGGTCTATTTCTATCCGTCACCGCTGCACTACCGGATCATCCCGGAGTTGATCTATGCGTCCAACGCGACGATCATCTTTGGGACCGACACCTTCCTGAACGGCTATGCACGAACGGCGCACCCCTATGACTTCCGCTCGATCCGATACTGCTTCGCCGGCGCCGAGCCGGTCCGGGCAGCCACCCGTGCGCTCTACATGGAAAAGTTCGGCGTCCGCATCCTCGAAGGCTATGGTGTGACCGAGGCCGCGCCGGTGATCGCGCTGAACACACCGATGTTCAACAAGGCCGGCAGCGTCGGCAAGATCATGCCGGGCATGGAGTACAGGCTCGATGCCGTGCCGGGTGTCACCGAGGGCGGACGGCTCTTCATCCGCGGCGCCAACGTCATGGCCGGATATCTTCGCGTGGAAGCGCCCGGCGTGATCGAACCGACACCCGATGGCTGGCATGACACCGGCGACATCGTCACGGTTGATGAAGAGGGCTTCATCGTCATCCGCGGGCGGGCCAAACGGTTCGCCAAGGTCGGCGGCGAGATGGTTTCGCTCGGCGCCGTGGAGGCGCTGGCGGGCGAGATGTGGCCCGGCCAGTTGACGGTCGTCGTGTCGCTGCCTGATCCCAAGAAAGGTGAGCGCCTGGTCATGCTCACCGACGCTCCGGGTGCGACACGCGCCGCCTTCCTCCGCTTCGCCAAAGACAAGGGCGCCATGGACATGATGGTTCCCTCGGAGGTGAGGGTAGGTGCCGTACCGGTGCTCGGTACCGGCAAGGTGGACTTCGTCAACGCCCAGAGGCTTCTCGCCGAGACGGCAAAGGCCGAGAACGCCGCCTGAGGATGTCGAAAAGGAAGCCGGCCCTTCAGGCCGGCTTCCCGTCCAGCACGAGATCGCCTGCCGGAAGGCGATACTTCGGAACCGTCGACGGTGCCGGCCCAACGCGCAGCACGTTGATCAGCCGGTGTCCGGGTGGCAGCGCGAAGCGCTCTCGCAACGCCTGCGCAGCGGATGGCAGGTCGGCAAGCACCGCCATCGGCCAGCCGGCAAAACCAAAGCGGGTGAAGCTCAGCCAGAAACGGTAGAAGGCTTGTCCGGAGACGATCGGGCTCTCATTCTCCGGCCGGTGAAACAGGAGACAGGCGGCTGCCGTCATCGTCTTTTCCAACTCCGCGACGAGAGCTTGGCCAAGCCCCAGGCGGTCGGCAATGTCGAAAAGCGGTGAGGCCAGAAGATGTCCCGCCAGTGCACCTTCCAGTCGTCCCATCTGCAAGGCTGCGAGGTTGAGGCCGTCAGTGGAATAGGCCGGATGCCGGGGTGACAGTCGCATCCATCTTACGAGTTCATCGCGGAATGCGCGTTCTCGCATGATTGTGAGGCTTGACCGGTCGTTGAGCGACGCAACGAAGGCAAGGTCCTCGCGACCGTACGCAAGCCTCACATCGACCGCCTGAACGGCCCAGTGTTCGAGCCTCTTAATCTGCTCAGGGGAGGTTGGCGAGAAACGCGCCCGCCATGTGAAGCGCCTGGCGGTCCACTCAGAAAGCGCCGGCGGCACCGCGTCCTCGCCGGTAAGCTGTAGCCGTGCGGCCAACCGATAGCCGGGTCTCCAATCGAGTAGATTGTGCGTCCAGAGATCATCGATCGTCACACCGATCCCGCGGGCTGCGAGCGCCATCGCCATGCCCTCAAGTGCCGCCCCACAGGAAAGCCCCATATCGCGGCTGGTCGGATCGCCGACGCTCAGATGCCGGGAGAGGTCGGCGGCAAGCAGGACGCGTCCCTCCTCGTCGAGCGCCCAGCGCGCGGGCTGGGTGTTGTGGACGGAAGGGGCGAGGTTGGCCTCCGCCGCGAGAACGGCGAGCATGGCGGCATCAACGCGCTTCATAGCGTCTTTCCGAAGAGATGCAGGCGATGAAGCGGCCTTGCGCCCGCCTTCTCCGCCTGTCTCAGGCTCGCCGCGTTGACGTCTGCAATCCAGGTGCCACCGGCGGTGTCATAGCCGGCACGGCGCATCTCGCCCAGCACATGGGCAAGCAGCAGCGGGTTGAGCCCGCGTCCCTGGTGTTCCGGCTTCACACCCTGGAATATGATCACGGCGCGGCGGCGCTTCAGGCGATGCTTGAGCAGGTACCAGGGCGCAGTCAGTCCCAGCCGTGAGCCCATCGCCTTCAGCATCGGATTGACATCAGGAATGGCGATCACCGCGCCGGCAGGCGTGCCGTCCTTTTCCGCGACCGCCGAAATGCGTGGATCCATGATCCACTTCATCTCCTTGGCCTGAAACTCGAACTCCGCACGGCTGACGGGCACGAACATCGGATTGTCTGCGAAGCTCTCGTTGAGGATCAATCGGGAGTCTTCCAGCCTTTGTTCGAGCGTCGATCGCCGGATTGGCGAAAAGCGGAAACCGTCGTCGAAAAGAGCGCGCATCTGCGCGCTGGCAAGCAATCCGTCGATCTCCACGGTGCGAATGTCGATTTCGAAAGTGGTCATCGGGAAACAGGGCGCATAGCCCCGGTTTTCCAACAAGCGAGGCAGATAAGGCGGTCCCCAGATCTGGTCGGTATAGGGCGCGTTCTCGAAACCACCGGTCATGACGCCCACCTGCTGCATGGCCGTCAGGTTGAAGTTTCCAAGGATCTCCCGAAAGCCCTTCGCGCGCGCCCAATCCTCTGCTCGCTCCAGGAGGGCTGCTGCGACCCGTTCATCGTCGGCACAGTCGAAGTAACCGAAATAGCCGCGATCAAGTGCGAACTGCGCGTTCGATGCGCGATGCACATGCGCCGTTATGCGCCCGCGCACGGCACCACCCTCATGGGCCGTGAAGCAGGCATAGTCGGCAGCCGTGTCGAAGAGTGGATTCGTCTCGGCGGAAAGGAAGCGCTTGAGGTCGCTCAGCATCGGCGAGACATAGGGTTTCCGCGCACCGTAGATCTGAAAGGGCGCTGAGAAGAAGGCGTCGATATCGCCGGTACGGATATCAATCATGAAGCGGGTCTCTTTGGGAGATCAGCATGGCCATGCGTTGGACGACCTTCAATTCGGTTTCTGCACCCGGCGTGGCGGAGACGGAAGGCATGTTGAGCGCAATCAGTCGGAACGGCCGGTTGGACACAAGCATGACGTGGGTTGCCTCGTATTTTTCAAGCAGCCAGGACATCTGCTCCGCATCCTCTTGAGGAAGGCCTCCCGTCTCGGCAATGCGCAGCAGTGGGCGGGTCGCAAACAGCGCCTTGACCGTGGGCAAGTCGAGGTCGGAGAGTTCGTCCTCGCCAAGCAGAAGTGCGCCGTCGACCAATGGATGGTTCTGCAGCTCCTCGAGAAAGCCCAGCGTGTCGTCGATGCTGTCCTCCGCCAGATGCCGGATCAGGCTTTGCCGCCGTTGCTCCATGCGCAGGCTGATGCTGTCCTTCCAGATCACGCCGAGCAGGGCGGCACTGAGGATGACGCTTGCCGCTCGCACCAGCGCGGCTGGTTCGAGGCTGTTTTCGACGCCGATGACGAGGGCTGCAAGGAGCGCAACGGAAAGCAGGATGACGAAGGAGACCACCGTGTCACGGTGCCCGACGGCGCGCTGGCCAAGGCTGATCAGCAGCCAGCACAGGAACAGGATGGCGACCCCGCCGAGCCGCACTGGCTGGTCGATGTAGACGGAGCGAAAGTCCGTCACGAGCAGCGGAAGGATCAAAAGCAGCGAGAGAGCAATGCGGTCGACGGCCTGGTTTTCCGCCTTCGACAGGCTCGTCCGATCGCGCGTCACTGTCATGTGACCGGCAAGGGCGAAGGTGACCAGTTGGTAGAGGAACAGCAGTGCGACCCGCCAGGGTTCGGCGAGCGATACCGGCAGGAATGCGAGGACGAAGAAGGTGGCCGCGCCGCCGGCCGCGATCCACTTCGTGGTTCTCGGCGCGTGTCGCCGCAACAGGCCCTCGGCAAGCAGAACGGTCGAGAGCGGGACGAGCCCCGCGGTTATGATCGTCGCGGCCTTGAAGATGAAAAGGTCCGTCCACCAGGCGAGCACCCGGCTCGCCATCAAGGCCGCCAGCACCTGCAGACCGAAGAGGAACCGACGGTTCAACGGGCTCTTGGCGTCGAAACTGCGGATCACCCCGATGAGCACGAGCAGACCACCCAGTGCCGCCAGCGAAACGAAACTATCGGCAATAAGCGAGGTGTTCATGACGTCGCCGGAGCTGCAAGTCGGGTCAGGTAGCGCCTTACCAGCGGTCGCAGCAGTGCCGCAACGAGCGCATTGCGGGGTCGCTCGACGCGTCCGGCATGCGGGTTGAAGAACCAGCCGCGGCAATCGGCGGACTGTGGGCGGCCGAGGATTGCATGGATCGCCTCATAGGCCATCAATGTGCCCGTGGAGATCACCATCGGCGCGAAAGACATGCGGCTGCGGGTGCCGGCGATCACTTCACCGGCGAGCGACAGGTCGACATGGTGACGGGACGACGAATGCACCATCACATATTCCGCCTCGCGCAGGAACGCCTCGGCCCGCTGGTCCGGCGTCAACGCGTTCCAGGCGGTGCCGACAGTCGGATAGCCGAGCCGCTCCTCGGGCATCGGATCCTGCGGGCGTGTCACATAGACGGAGGGCAGCGGCGAGGCGTAGGCGTCGATCACCGTCTGGCCGTGATCTCGCGACGTGCGATAGAGCAGCAGGCTGGCGCCGAGATCGTCGGTTCCGTTGATGACGACATCCGCTGCGGCAATGATCGCATCGGCATGGTCGGTCCATTCGGGCCCGTAGACGGTCACGTCCAGGCCGGGATTGATCTTGAGGCAAAGCTCGCGGGTTGCCTGCGCCTTCGGCATGCCGATCGTGTCGGCGAAGCAGAAGACCTGCCGGTTGAGGTTCGAAAGCTCGAAATTATCGATATCGGCAAGAACCAGGCGACCAATCCCGGCGCGCGCGAGCGACTGGACACAGGCGCCACCCATGCCGCCGGTTCCACAGACGAAAACGGTCGCCTGGCTCAGGCGCCGTTGTTCCGCTTCGGTGACGAAGCCGATGTTGCGTGTGGTGAAGGTCTCGTAGGAAAATTGGCTGCTCATCGGCTGGGCCTCAACACGCCCCACTGCCGGCGGCTGTCGGCCCAATGCAACGCGGGCAGCACGAGCCTTTGTACGAGGATGACAATACTTGCAACGGCAAGGCGGCCAAGCGCGTTGCGCGGCACGCTTTCCATGAGGTAGCGCTGAGCCGCATTGAGATCCAACTGTCCGATTTGCAGGAGGTCGTCACCGCGATCGTAGTCGAGTTCGGCGGCGCAGAAGTCGTTATACTCCGCCTTGCGGTGCTTCGGGGCCGCCTCGAACGTCTTCTTCAGGTTGTCGGAACCGCCGGTATAGGAATTGGTGATGACGAAACGATCGGCATCGAAGCCGGCGTCAGGGCCGACCCCGAAGACATGGCGATGTGATTCCATGATGGCTGTGGCGATCAGTTGCTGGCGCAGCGATCTGCGTGCGCCACGGGTGGGTGCGGGAAAGACGCCGCTGAAGGTCTCGGCCACCATGCCGGCAACGGCCGGCACCTGGGTGACATTCGAAATCCAGAGCGGGCGAAGCTGGTTGCGCAAAAAGAGAAGGAAACAGGTGAGGCCGTAGAGGATCCAGGAAAGCCCCTGGCTGCGAACCGCCGGGTCGATCATCACGAGCCCCAGATGGAGGACTTCGACCGGTTTGCCGGAAAGAGAGACCTGGAGGACAGGCAGCGCGTTGAAGGCAACCGGCTCACCGTCGGAAACCCGGTAGACGACCGTGACGATCGTTCGGGTGAGCGCATCTTCACGCTCGGAGAAGATGCCGTAGCCGAGCTCCCCATCGGGAACCGACCGTTGCGCGACTTTTCGCAGGTCCTGCCTTAGCCTGGCGACCTCGCGCTCGTTCATCCATAGCCCGGGAGCTTCCACGATCCTTGCGCGGAAGTCTGGCGATGTCTTGAATGAAAGATCGAGGCGCTTCTTCAGAACGACCGATATCAGATTGTACAATGTCCCGCGTCCGCAGCTTCAATTCTGGGGTGGAGCTTCTGCAAGCTTCGGTCGCATCCTTGCGGAAGAGGACAAACATTTGGTTTAATTCCTGGAAGAGATGCCGGGGCGAGCGCAATCATGCTCCCGCCCCACTGGTTGTGCCTGGATGTCTGACGCGGCCTTAGAGGCCGGTCGTCTTCAGCAACTGTTCTGGGTAGCGCTCTCCCTCGATCGGGATTGCCGCGGCCGCTGTTTCGATTTCTGCGAGATCGGCATCCGTCAGCGCGACATTGACCGAGGCGAGGTTCTCTTCCAGGCGATGAAGCTTGGTCGTGCCGGGGATCGGGACGATCCATGGCTTTTGTGCCAGCAACCAGGCGAGTGCGATTTGCGCAGGCGTGGCGCCCCTGTCGTCCGCGATCCTCTTCAGGAGATCGACGAGCGCCTGGTTCTTTTCCATTGCCTCGGGCGTGAAGCGCGGCAGGATCTTGCGGAAGTCGCCCTCGCCGAGCCTGGTATCCTTGCTCATCGCACCGGTAAGAAAGCCCTTTCCGAGCGGGCTATAGGGCACAAGGCCAATGCCGAGCTCTTCGCAGGCTTCAAGGATGCCGTTCGTCTCTGGGACGCGGGTCCAGAGCGAATACTCGTTCTGGAGCGTGGTGACCGGCTGGACTGCATGCGCCCGCCGCACGGTTTGAGCCCCGGGCTCGGACAGGCCGAAGTGCCGAACCTTGCCGGCAGCGATGAGATCCTTCACAGCGCCTGCGACGTCCTCGATCGGCACGTTTGGATCGACGCGATGCTGATAGAAGAGGTCGATGACATCGACCCCGAGGCGTTTCAGCGATGCGTCGCAGACCGAGCGGATGTGCTCCGGCCGACTGCTCAAGCCCGACTGCTTGCCGTCAACGATGTTGAAGCCGAACTTGGTGGCGATGACCACGCGGTCGCGTACGGGCTTCAGGGCCTCGCCGACCATCTCCTCGTTGGTGAAGGGGCCGTAGACCTCCGCGGTATCGAAGAAGGTCACGCCGCGATCGACCGCCTGGCGGATCAGCGTAACGCCCTCCTGCCTGCTGACCTTGCTGGCATAGCCGAAATCCAGGCCCATGCAGCCAAAGCCGAGGGCTGAGACTTCTAGACCCGCTCTTCCGAGAATTCGCTTCTTCATGTCTTTGCTCCGTTCGTGATAGCGGCGAGCGCGCACGAGACCAGCCGGCGCTCTCTTCAAGAGGGCACGCCGGTTCAACGCGTCCTGGCCCCAATCTAGATCTCGCGGAGAAATTCGATTAGATGCTAAATCAAGAATGAACCTATATTGTGGATTCATGAATGAAGCGAGATGAACTGGGTGATCTTGTCGCGTTCCTGACGGTTGGCGAGGAACGTAGCTTCACCCGAGCGGCCGCCCGCCTCGGCACGTCCCAGTCGTCGCTCAGCCATACGGTGCGACGGCTTGAGGAGCGCATGGGCGTGCGCCTCTTGACCCGGACGACGCGTAATGTCGTGCCGACGGACGCAGGGGAACAACTGATGGAGACGCTGCGCCCGGCCTTCAACGACATTCGCAGCCGGCTCGACGCGCTGAGCGCGATGCGCCAGCAGCCGGGCGGCACCATCCGCATAACCTCCAGCCGCCACGCGGCCGAGACGATCCTCATGCCCGCCGTGAAAAGGCTGATGGCCGAGTATCGAGAGATCAGCGTCGAGATCTCGATCGACCAGCGCTTCGTCGATTTGGTCACTGAGCGCTATGATGCGGGTGTGCGGCTGGGCGAAAGCATCGAAAAGGACATGATCGCCGTCCGCATAGGTCCGGATCTCAGAATGGTGGTGGCGGGGTCGCCGGACTATTTTGCACGCTACCCCAGGCCTCAGACACCTCATGATCTGACGGGGCACAATTGCATCAATCTGCGCCTGCCCACGCTTGGCGGACTATACGCGTGGGAGTTCGAACGCGACGGTCGCCCGCTCAATGTCCGCGTCGAAGGGCAATTCGTCTCTAATGATGTGCCGATGATCATCGACGCGGCTCTGGGCGGCCTGGGCCTTGCCTGTCTTCCCGACGATCACTTGGGACCGCTCGTCAAATCGGGGCGGCTGGTGCCCGTGCTGGAAGATTGGTGCCCGCCTTTTCCCGGATTCCATCTCTACTATCCAAGCCGGCGGCTGGCGTCGCCCGCGTTTGCATTGCTGGTCGAGGCATTGCGCTTTCGCGGTGCCTAGCGTGCCGCGCCGGGCCGTGGACGAGCACTATCGATGATGTGGGACTGCGCTCGTTTTAGCGACCGCCAAGGGGCGAGGGAGCCGGGCAGGGCTCGGCTCCCCGTTGGTCCGTAGCGATATCAGGGCTGGTAGTCGGTAGGGGCGATGATCTTGCTGAAATCGTAGGAGGCGACCTTTTCGCGCGTCACCAGCAAAGCGGGGGCTTCAATGCGGCCCAGCACCTTGCCGCCTTCGATCGCGGCGGCCGCCTCGCGCATCGCATCGCGTCCCATCGACACTGCCGGCTGAAGCGACGCGCAGGTGAGCGTGCCCCTTTCAAGGGCGGCGCGCGCGTCGTCGTTGAGGTTCGAGGTCGAGACCTTGATCTTGTCGGTCGCCCCAGCCTGTGTCAGCGACTTGATCGACTCTACCGCCATGGTGTCGGCCGCGGTGAAGATGCCGTGAATGTCCGGGTGGCTCTTGGTCCAGTCGGTCGCCGCGATGCCCGCATCCTTGGTGCCGCCGGCCTTTTCGGCGACGATCTTGATCTCGGGAAATCGGCTTCGATGGTGCTCTTGAACCCGTTGACCCGAAGCTTGGCCCACATTTCGTCCGGACCGGGATTGCGTTCGTGCCGTCATTCCAATTGACATTATACATACGTATGTATAGTTTTAGTCAGTATTGCGGAACGACGACCAGGAGACGGCATGAAGGCGAACGACAAGCGGAAGGAGCGCGGCGATCGCGCCCGGGCGAACATTCTTCATCACGCGACGCAGATCGCGTCGGTGGAGGGGCTGGAGGGATTGACGTTCGGACGGGTCGCGGCTGATGCCGGTGTGGCGAGAGGCAACGTTCAGGTTCTCTTTGGCGACCGGGAAGCCTTGCAGTTGGCGACGATCGAGAACGGCGTGGCACTTTATGCCGAAACGGTGGTTGGCCCCGCGATGGCACTCCCGACAGCGGTCGAGCGCCTGATCGCTCTGATTGAGGGATGGTACACATTCGTTGAGCAGCGAACACTGCCCGGCGGCTGCCTGGTGCATGCGCTCAGCAGCGAGTATCGCACCCGGCCGGGAGAGATCCGCGACCGTGTCGAGCATCACCGGGCCGAGGCGAGACAGCGTATCGTCGATCTGGCAAACGCGGCGATCAACGCAGGCGAACTTCAAGGCGGCATTGATGTCGGCGTGCTGGCCTTCGAACTGACGTCCTACCAGGCATCGGCCAATGTGGCAGCGCTCATGGGGGAGCCTGAGCAGTTCGAGCTGGCACGCCGTGCGTCCAGGGAGCGCCTTGCCGCGGCACGGGGTGTGTGATGGACAACGACCCCTTTCACGCCGGAGAGCAGCAACTCCAGAGCCTCTTTGCCGTCCGTGAGCAACTGGCCGGGTCGCGCGCGATACAGGCGAGCCTGCCACCCGGCTTTGCGGGTTTCCTTGCGGAACTGCACTATGTCGTTCTTGCCGTGCCTGACCGGGAGGGGCGGATCTGGGTCACAATGGTCTTCGGTCGGCCCGGCTTTCTGAGCGCACCAGATGCCATGCGTGTGCGTGTCGCAGCACGCCCTGACACAGCAGATCCAGTGGCTCGTGGCATTGTCGAGGGAACTCCGATCGCGATCCTTGCGATCGATCTTTCGACCCGGCGGCGCATCCGCGTCAACGGTAGCGTAGGTCGGGTGGGACAAAGCGATTTTGTCGTCGACGTGCAGCAGGCCTTTGGAAACTGTCCGCAATACATTCGTCCGAGGGACGTTGAACAGGCGGTCGGCGCAAGTGGAGAGCCGCTTCTGATCTCGGCCGATACAAGTTTGGCTCGACGTGTCGTTGCTGGTGCCGATACGTTTTTCGTTGCGACCCGCGCCGCCTCCGATGCCGGCGGCGATATGGATGTTTCCCATCGCGGCGGTCCGCCTGGTTTCGTTCGGTGGGACGGCGACTGCCTGATCTGGCCGGAATATCGCGGCAACTACTATTTCAACACCCTCGGCAACCTGCTCGTCGATCCTGCCTGCTGTCTGCTGTTTCCTGATTTTGGCACGGGCGAGATGGTGGTCATGACTGGACACGCCGTGCTTGACGGCTTCGACGGCCGCCTGAGGCGCTCGCACGAGGGCATGCCGATCAACGGGCTGGTTCGCTTCAAGCCTGACCTCCTGATGAGCCGCACTGCGCTGGCGCGCCCGTAGTTCGATCCTATTCCAGTTTTGTCATTCGCATCTTGGCGCCGGTCGTAACATGGCCGTGCCGGAAAGGTCTTGTCATGGTCAATGCCACGCTCGAAACCCCGCATGAGGCCGATCAGCCGCAGGCGACCAATCCATGGCTTTCGGTGTCGATGCTCGCCTTCGGCGTCTTCGTTGTCGGGACAGGTGAGTTCGTTCTGGCGGGCCTGTTGCCGCTTCTCAGCAGTTCGCTCGACATCGCGCCATCCGTTGCAGGGCAGGTCATTACGATTTTCGCTTTGACGTGCGCGATCGCGGGTCCGGTTCTCGTGGGCGTGACTGGCGGCTGGGGACGCCGAACCGTTCTCCTCGTCGCAGCCCTTGTCTATCTCTTCGGCAGTGTCTGGACCGCGCTTGCGCCAAGCTATGCGCAGGTTCTGATCGGTCAGGTCGTGGCGGCTCTTGGCGTCGGGCTGTTCGTGCCGACCGCCACTGTCACCGCCGCCGCCATGGTCCTGCGGGCACATCGGGGCAGGGCGATCGCCCTGGTCGTCAGCGGCTTTACGGCGGCCACTGCGCTTGGCGCGCCGCTGGGCACGGCTTTCGGCGGCGTGTTCGGCTGGCGATCGACCATGTGGCTTGCAACCGGGCTGGCAACCCTCGGCGTCGTCGGCGTCGCCGTCGTCATTCCGAAGTCGATCAGGATCGCAACGACGACGGGCTTGCTGCAGCAGTTGCGGCTGCTGCGTAACCCGCAAATCCTGGCGGTCCTCGGAGTAACGCTTCTCGCCTTCACCGCGGTCTATCTGCCCTACACGTATATGGGCATCATCTTTGCGACCGCCACGCAAGGAAACAGCGTCTATCTGGCCGGCCTGATGGCGACGCTCGGCGTGATCGGCACGATCGGCAACCTGGGTGCCGGCATGCTTGCCGATAGGGTTGGCGGTCAGAAGGTTGTGGTAATCGCCTTGCTTTGGCTCATCGTCAGCATGCTGATCCTGCCGCTGACCACCGAGAGGCTGGCATCGGCCTTCGCGATCATCGCATTCTACGGGATCGCCGCCTTTGCGATCACGACGCCGCAGCAACACCGGCTGATCTCGCTGAAACCGGAGGCCGCCGGCGTGCTGGTCTCGCTCAATCAGGCCATTCTCTACCTTGCCATTTCGCTATCCGGTTCGATCGGTGGGCTTGGAATAGAGTGGGCAGGTGCTGGCAATCTCGGCTTGGTGGCGGCAGCGCTGGCAGCGGCGGCATTGCTGTTATCGGCGTCGATGAGATCGAGTGCCGATCGGAGCTGACAGGCAGGCAACCCGCCGGGTGCGTTCGGGCACCTCGTGCCCGGCTTGCCCTCCCAGACTATCCGCCGTGCCGCCGTGCAGGATAGAGCCAGGCAACCAAGAGAACTGCCATGGTGACGTCCGGTGCCGAGGCATCGCCATCGATCCGGACGCTGACCGTGCCACGGTCGGGAGCGCATCAGCCAGGAAGGAGGCTGTTCTGAGCCGTGGACGTTTTGGCCAACGGCGTCTTCTCCACATTGAGTATCCAATCCCGGAAGGTCGCAATCTTTGGATTGTCCTGGGCGTGCTCGGGACACACCAGGTAATAGGCAAACTCGTCTATCAAAGCCGCGTCCAGGAGCTTCACCAACTCACCGCTGGCGAGTTCCGCTGCAATCATTGCAGCGGGCAGCAACCCTGCGCCATGGCCGGACAGGATCGCCTTCAAAATAAGGCTGCTATCGTCAAACGACGGACCGCGGGGAGAACGGAACTCTTCCACGCCATTTGCCTGGAACCAAAGGCTCCATCCCTTGCGGTTGGCATCATGGACATGCGGCCAGCGGATGAGATCGTCCGCGCATCGAGGGACGCCGAGGCGATCGACGAGATCAGGGGCTGCCACGG
This sequence comes from Ensifer sp. YR511, assembly GCF_900103045.1. Classification (NCBI taxonomy): domain Bacteria; kingdom Pseudomonadati; phylum Pseudomonadota; class Alphaproteobacteria; order Hyphomicrobiales; family Rhizobiaceae; genus Ensifer; species Ensifer sp. YR511. The sequence goes on along the minus strand of NZ_FNGR01000016.1, from coordinate 100,983 downwards.
CGACCATCTCGACGGTTACGACGCGGTCGCTGCGCAAGCCCGGATAACGGCCGGCACCATGACGCACCGCGACATCGACGCTGCCGCGAGAGAAATCGGCAAGGGTGCTGCTTGCGACGATTTGGAGATCGATTTCGGGGCTGATCTCCTGGAAGGAGTGCATGCGCGGCAAGAGCCATGCCGATGCGAAGAATGGCGTGACGCTGACTGTCAGCATGCCGCTGTCGTTGGAGGCCATGACGCGTCGCGAGGCTTCGGCAATCTGGCGAAAGGCATTGCGGACCGCTGGCAGATAGTCCCGGCCCGCATCGGTCAAATAGATGCCGCGTGTCACTCGTTCGAACAGCTTCACCCCAAGATGTGTCTCGAGCGATTTCAACATCTGGCTGACAGCGCCCGGAGTGACGCAAAGCTCGTCGGCCGCCATCTTGACCGAGAGATGGCGGGCGGCGGCCTCGAAAGCCTTCAGGGCATTGAGCGGGGGAAGGTGGCGGCTCATGATTTAGATTTTCTAAGTTATAAGGATGATTAAATCTGGTTTGTCGGCCGAGTATGATGTGCTTTATCACATTAAACTGTGCTTGTCTCGCTCCTCACGAGGAACAGGAGGCGCGATTGAAGGTAGATAGATTTTCTAATGTATTTCGCTCACCGCAGTCGGGAAAAATTGAATGACGATAGTTTCGGATGATTTCACTTTGCTCAGCCTCACGGAGATCGGAGACAGAATCAAAAGAGGGATCATTTCCTCGCTGGCGATCACCGAGGCGCAGCTTCGGCGCATCGCGCGACTGGAACCGGACCTCCACGCCTATGCGCAGGTGATGGACACAAGCGCGCTGGAACAGGCGAAGGTGGCGGATGAGGAAATCGCCGCTGGACGCCATCGCGGCCCGCTGCACGGCGTTCCGATCGCCGTCAAAGACCTGTGCTGGATCGAAGGCGTGCCAACCAGGGCTGGCACACTCGTCCATGGCAATTTTGTTCCGGACGAAGACGCCACTGTCGTCAGACGCCTCAGGCAAGCAGGCGCGATCATTATCGGCAAGACGCAAATGACCGAGGGAGCGTATTCGGACTACCATCCGGCAATAACCCCGTCTGTCAATCCGTGGAGCGCGGACTACTGGACCGGGATTTCCTCGAGCGGTTCAGCTGTCGCGGCGGCAGCGGGCCTTTGTTTCGGTGCGATCGCGTCCGACACCGGCGGCTCGATCCGCTGGCCGGCGGCCGCAAATGGTGTCACGGGCCTCAAACCGACATGGGGGCGCGTCAGCCGGCACGGCGTTTTCGATCTCGCTCCCTCCCTTGACCACATCGGTACGATTGCGCGAAACGCCATGGATGCGGGGATCATTCTTGCCGCCATCGCGGGAAGTGATCCGAAGGACCCGACGGCGGCAGCGCAACCGGTGCCGGATTTCGCTTCCGCTTCGCGAAGCGGGGTCGGCGGTCTGCGGATAGGCTTTGATCCACGTTGGAACAGCGAGGACGTGGAGCCTCAGACACAGGCCGCACTCGCCGCTGCCTCGGACGTTTTTTCCGATCTTGGCGCGCACATGGTCGAGATCAGGTTCCCGGACGTGAGCCAGGCCGTTGCCGATTGGGTGCCGAACTGCGCCGTGGAGGCGGCAGCCGTTCACGCGCGAGACTTTGCTGCGAACAAAGACTTGTACGGGCCTATCCTTGCCGGCGTCATTGAAAAGGGCAAAGCCGTCTCGGAGGCGGAGTATCAGCAGATCCTTCTGCGACGCGCGATTTTCCGCCGTGACGTCGAAGCCTTGTTTGCATCCGTCGACCTGATTCTGACCCCGGTTCAGCCGTTCGCTCCCCTGACACTCGCTGCCATCGCGACACTTGGTGAGCAGCCGGATCTGATCGCTAGGCTGCAGCGCTATACCTGCCCCCTCGATATGAGCGGCCATCCGGCACTGACTTTCCCTGCAGGTGTCGCAAAGGACGAGATGCCGATCGGCCTTCAATTGCTGGCTGGTCAGTTCCAGGAACTGACCCTTGTGCGCGCCGGAGCGGCATTCCAGGGGCATACGGCTTGGCACCAGAGACACCCGGGAAAAGGGTGACGGAGACGAACGATCATGAACGCTCACCGCCAGCGCCAAGGCATCTTCTACGGATGGGTCGTCGTCGCCGCGACGTTTACGCTGACATTCGTAGGTTTTGGTAGCGCCTATACCTTCAGCGCCTTCATCGAGGTATTGCAGCAGGATCTCGGGGCATCGCGTGGCTCCGTTTCGCTTGTTTTTTCTTTGGCAGGGTTTTTGTACTTCGCCCTGGGCGTGATTTCCGGTCCCCTTGCGGATCGGTTCGGAGCAAGATCGCTTTGCCTTGTCGGCATGGTGCTTGTCGGCTTCGGCCTTGCCTTGGCGGGCCAGGCGCGCACCATCGCCGAGGTCTATGCCGCCTATGGGCTCGGAATAGGTCTGGGCGTGGGATGTGCCTATGTGCCGGCCCTTGGGGCCGTTCAGCGCTGGTTCGTCGCGCGACGTGGCCTGGCATCGGGTCTTGCGGTCAGCGGTATCGGCTTGGGCACGCTTGTCATGCCGCCGCTGGCGACTTGGTTGATCGCCGCTTTGGGCTGGAGAGAGGCCTATCTGGTGCTCGGTGGAGCGGCCGCGGCCTTTGGCATAGGCGCCGCATTGCTGCTCGAAAACGATCCGGGGCGACGTGGTCTTCGGCCGGACGGAGTCTTCGTCGAACCGGGCGTCGTGAATTCGGCGGCAAAGGAGGGCGTTTCGGTCAAGGATGCGATACGGACTCGGCAATTTGTCGGCATGTATGTCGCATGCCTGTTGAGTGCAGTCGGCGTGTTCGTTCCCTTTGTTCATCTCGTCCCGTTTGCAGTCGATCACCAGATCGCTCCGACGGTCGGCGTCCTCCTCCTGAGCGCGATCGGCGTTGGGAGCACTGCGGGGCGCTTCTGCCTTGGGGGGCTTGCCGATCGTTTGGGTCGCGACACTTTCCTGGCGGCAATGTACGCGGGCATCGCCGTGTCGCTTGCGGTTTGGGCCTTTGCGACCGGGCTTTTGGCCCTTGTTGCCTTCGCTCTGTTGTTCGGATTGTTCTACGGTGGCTGGGTCGCGGTGCTGCCGGCCGTGGTTGCCGATCATTTCGGCCGCCGCAATGTGGGCGGGATCATCGGGCTTCTTTACACGAGCGTCGCAATCGGCACGCTGATCGGCCCGAGCCTCGCCGGCTTTATCTACGACGCCAGCCACAGTTACTTCCCGGCCATTGCGATCAGCGGAGGCGCCAACGCGGTGGCCGCGCTTGTGGCGATCGTGACCATCGGTCTCAAATCAAGAACGGCTGCGGAAGGGCTTTGAACTGGCGGTGCAGTTTTTTCGTCCGTTTCGCAATTGGATATCGCTGCCATGCGTTCGCATTGCTTGCGATAAATTGCTAACGATACAACCAATGAGATATGGTCGAGGGTGAGGGAACGAATGCCGTTCCATCCCTTGAGCGTTTCGCTTGCCGTCACGCATGGCCCCAATCGAAGCCGGCCGAAGAATGGGCCTCGATACTTTGTGAGGGGGCGGTTGCGCAGGTGCCAGGAGCACGAGCCCAACACCCCCCTTTAGCGGGCGTAGTATTTCAGCCAGCCCGTCGGCCACGGACTTCGTCTCGGTGTCGGTCTCCGGCCGTCATCGCGAAGAATAGCGGCTACAGAATTCAGACGTGCGGCCAGGGCCTGCCGGGTGGGATTGCAAATGACGAACGCAGTGAAGGATCTATCCCTAGAGCCAATCGCGACCGCCTCCGTTGAGAGGGAAGTCGACGCCACTCGTGGCGGTACCGATGCGATGCCCCTTCAGAGGATCGTTGCGGAACTTGGCTTGCCATCCGAACCTCCGGCTGTCCTGATCGGCTCGGGGCAGAACTCGGTGGCCTACGAGCTTGACGGCAGGATCCTTCGATTGCCGCGTCATTGCGGCGCTGAACGCGACCTGGTGCGCGAAGCCGCGGCGCTTCGCGCGGTGCGGCCGCTTCTCCCGGTGCCGGTACCTGATCTTGAGGTGCGCCGCATCGACGGCCAATTCGTCTCGCTGCACGCCAAGATCTTGGGCGAACCGCTTTCGGACCTGACCGGCCTGAGGATAGGCGCACAGAGGGTTTTGGCCGCGGATCTTGCCGCCTTTCTAAAGGCTCTGCATTCGCTCCCCATCGACAGCGTGGAGGCCGAGCCTGCCGAGGCGTCTTTATCCGAGTGGAATGGCCTTTTGGCGCAATGCGAAGCAGTGGCCTTTCCTCTGCTTTCGCCTGATGTCGTCACCGGTCTGCGGAAGCGCTTTTCCGACTTTTTAGCGACCTGCGACGCGCTTCCGCAGTGCCTTATTCACGGGGATTTTGGGACCGGAAACATTCTCGTCGATCGCGGCAGACTTTCAGGCGTCATCGATTTCTCCGGCTGCGGCCCCGGCGACCCAGCTTACGATTTTGCGAGCCTCGCGGCAGGGCTTGGTGACCCGTTCGTCGACCTGGTGCTCGCGCACTTTTCCCCAGACACGGCGGCAAGGGATCGTATGGGTTTTTATCGAATGACCTTTCCGCTTCTCGACATTCTGTACGGCGTCGAAAACTGCGACCCGGAGACAGTCCGCGCGGGCGTGCACGCCTTTGCGGCGTAGTCCGCTCATCCTCTCACCGGGATTTGCTTCGGCCCACCTCATCCGAACGCGGTTCGATGTCCGCCATTGGGCGCGATGTGGACTTCGCGCCTCGGTTTACAGCATCGAAAAAGCCGTTCGGCTCTCGTTTTTTTGCGCAATCGGGGAACAGCGGGCCAAGCCTATTCGTTGAGTGAGACGGGAGAATGTGTCGGAACGAGGAGGGGTTCGCGAAGCAATGTCGGGTGAGCCATCAAATCGCCCCGGTGCGTATATTTCGTTTCCCTACGACCGAACCATGCTGGGAGAGTTTCGACGGGCTTTTCCCCGGGCCATATGGAGCGATGATAGGCGCAATTGGTTTATTCCGGGCAAGACTGCCGACCGCCGGTTTACCAGATGGATGGACGGCCAATTGTCGGAACGAGATCCGTTCGGTGAATCAAAGGGCAGGGACGCTTACGACTTCGATCCCATCGGCAGTCCGTATCTGGAGGCAGGCGATGACCTTTGCCTGCGGACACCTTTCTCCCGCACCATCGTTGAGGAATTGCGACAGGTGCCGTGGGCGCGTTGGGATGACAATTCCAGGACGTGGCATGTTCCGTTCCGCTCCTACGAGGAATTGCGGAAACGGTGGCCTGTGATCGAAGCGGCCGCCCGCCGCAATGAACCGGATGCACGAAAGCAACGCCGACTTGCGTCGCGGGGGTCCGCCGAGGAACTGGAAGCGAGAAGTCGCAGCGTCGAACGGAGAAGACGGCGATATCCTGTTCCTGCGGTTTTTCCACCGCGGCTCGGGCGTGCCGTCTCCACTGAAACCTACGGCGTCATAATATTCATCGGGATTTCACAGGAGATTGTCCCTCGAACTTTCTCCTGCTCGTATCCATTCATGAACAATAGCCTGATGGAGTTTGTCTGGGCCTCCTGGCGGCCCGCAACACTACCGGAATTGATCTCTGTATGGCCGGCACGCACCGGTCCCGATCATTGCAGCGGCTGGTGGCTTCCAGATCTGGAGGAATTGCGGGTTTCCAGGAAACAGCCCGAACTCAAGAGCGCCGGCGCGCGGCATCCCGTTCTCATCGGGCGATTGCCGACGCGGGACGACCAAATGCACATTGATCGCTTTTGAAACAGGCAAAAGGTCATTCTCTGCTGACACGCCACACGACATTGCCGACATCGTCGGCAACCAGCAAACTACCCGTCTTATCGATTGCCACGCCGGCCGGGCGCCCCATGGCGCTGCCGCCTTTGCCGACGAACCCGGTGAGGACATCTTTTGGCCGGCCGCTGGGCTTGCCATTCAAAAACGGGACGAAGATGACCTTGTAGCCGCTGGGTACGCTTCGGTTCCAGGAGCCATGCTGTCCAACGAATGCGCCGTTCGAATAGGTGGGGCCGAGCGACGAGCCCCTCGAGAACACCAGTCCCAATGATGCCGTGTGGGCGCCCAGCGCGTAGTCGGGCTTGATGGCCCTTGCGACGAGGTCAGGACGCTGCGGCCTGACGCGGGTGTCGACGTTCTGGCCGAAGTAGCTGTAGGGCCAGCCATAGAAGGCGCCATCGCGCACGGATGTCATGTAGTCCGGGACGAGATCGTCACCGAGTTCGTCGCGTTCGTTGACCGCGACCCACAGCTTTCCATTCTGAGGGTTCCAGGAGAGCCCGTTGGGATTGCGCAGGCCCGAGGCGAAGGGGCGCATGTGGCCGCTTGCCTTGTCGATCTCGAGCACGGCTGCACGGTGCCGTTCGACGGCCATGCCGTTTTCGGCAACATTGCTGTTGGAGCCGACCGTAACGTAGAGCTTGCGGCCGTCCGGGCTTGCGATCACATCCTTGGTCCAATGGTGATTGAGATCGCCGGCCGGTAGATCCGCGATCTTTTGCGGCGGCGCCGTGATCCGGGTCTGTCCGTTCGAATAGGGGAAGGCGACGAGAGCGTCGGTGTTGGCGACATAGAGCTTGCCCCGCGACAGCGTCATGCCGAACGGCGAGTTGAGACCTTCGGCGAACGTGGTCCGCACGTCGGCCACCCCGTCGCCATCGGTGTCGCGAAGCAGCGTGATCCTGTTTGCGCTTGGTGTGGCGGCGCCAGCGCGCTTCATGGCCGCGCTCATGAAGACCTTCTTCAGGCTGAAGCCCTCGTCGTGTTTGGCCGGAGCATTGCTTTCGGCCACCAGAACGTCACCGTTGGGAAGGACGCGCAGCCAGCGCGGATGGTCAAAATTCGTCGCAAAGGCGTTGACCTTCAATCCTTTGGCAGCGAGTGGATGTTCTCCGCCCCGCCACCCGGTCGCATCGGCGATGTTGACCGTCGGGATCACGGTTGGGCGTGGTTTTGGCAGAACCGGATCCGAACCGTATCCAACCTTGCCGGTGTTGCTCGCTGTCTGCCTGGCTGAGACGTTGGCGCAACCCGCCAGTAAAGCTGCGGTTAGGAGGATGACGACTGCCGCACACGGGAAACGGTTTTGCATTGGAAGGCCTCCGCAGGGATTGGCCCATCTCATCGTGAGACGCAACGGCGCCTCGCAACATTCCAACCACAAAACAGCAAGGGTTGCGACTTGTTCCCGGCGGTAGGAACGTTTGAAGAACTTTCCCCTGTCACAATGCCTGTAAGCGGCCTATAAGACACGAATGGTTCAGCGAGCTGGAAGTGCAGATCTCCCTCTTCATGGCGGCAGGGTTCCCCCGTGGCTCGGCGATCGCATGACGAAGCTCGGGACGATCATCGCCGAAGCCATCGTCATCGAATACGGCCGTGACGAGTTTCTGCGCCGTCTGGCCCATCCTTTCTGGTTCCAGTCCTTCGGCTGCGTCATGGGCATGGATTGGCACTCATCCGGCATCACCACCAGCGTCATCGGCGCTCTCAAGCGCGGTCTCGCTCCTCGTTCGCAGGATCTTGGGATAAGCGTCTGCGGCGGTCGCGGACGACATTCGCGGCAGACGCCAGACGAACTGATCGCCATCGGCAACCGCGTCGGCATCGATGGTGCCGGCCTTGCGGCCACCAGCCGGCTTGTTGCAAAGGTCGATAGTGCCGCGGTCCAGGACGGCTTCGACCTCTACCTGCACGGTTTCATCGTCGCTGACGATGGTAAATGGGTGGTGGTACAGCAAGGCATGAACGGCGATAAACGCCAGGCCCGGCGCTATCATTGGTTGTCGGAGGGCGTTTCCAGCTTCGTCGACTCTCCCCATGCCGCGATCGAGGGAAAAGGTCAGGGGGAAATCGTCAATCTCGCAGACAGACGGGCTGCCGCATCCCGCCACGGGCAGCTTGAGCTTTTGGCATCGCTTGGGCCTGACCGAATTGTCCGGGAAGTCGTCGCTATGGATCCGAAGGTTAAACCGAAGGAGGCCGATCAGCCGTTGCTCCCACATCTCGTGATGCCGGCACATCACGACGTACGGGAGGAAAACGTCAACATGCGACGGCTGCATGCGACACTTTCTGCGGCTGCCGATCGCGGGCCGGAAGATTTCGAGCAGCTTTTGATGGTTCCGGGCGTCGGTGCCCGCACGGTCAACGCGCTCGCGATGGTGGCTGAAGTCGTTCATGGCGCGCCTTGCCGTTTCGCCGATCCGGCCCAGTTTTCGCTTGCGCACGGTGGCAAGGACCGCCATCCGTTTCCCGTGCCCCTCAAGGTGTACGACCACACGATCGCGGTCATGCGATCGGCCGTGACGAAAGCGCGGCTCGGACTTGGCGAGGAACTGGAGGCGCTGAAGCGTCTTGACGACCAGGCACGGCAGCTCGAAAGATACGCCACCGGCCCGGACCTCAAGGAAATTGTTGCCGGAGAGTTTCGCCACTCGCCCGAATGGGGCGGTCGCAGTGTGTTTGGATGGGAGGAGACTGGCGGATCGGCCGAGCAGAAGTCGCTGGAACCGACGCCGTCGAACGCTCACCGTCAGGCACGCTAGAAAATCGAGTGGCCGGCGCTGGTTCAGCGAGATGAGCTTCAGTCGAGGGGCGGGAGCGAGATATTCCTTGGGGAAGGATGCCTTAGCCGATCTTCTCTCCCACCTCCAATAGATAAGCGTCATAGCCGAACAACAAATCCTGGCTCAGGTCCTTGCCGTCGAACCGCGCTATAAAGTCGTCAAGGTCGGCCTGACGCGAGAAGCCCATCGCCATGGCAGACATGCTTTCGATGTCGCCCTCTTCGTCCTCGTAAGTCGCGCTCATCTCCAGGACACCCAACCGATCGAAGTTCGCTTGCATGTGGAATGAAAGCCAGACCAGGTATTCCAGCGGGTAGCCGGGATTCCTCCCGTATGTCACCACAAAGGGATAAGCTGAACGGAACCGGCTGGCCAGAACTTCGCCATCGGTGGCAAAGACGAGCAGATCGCTATCCTCATCGAGGTTGTGAAGTTCGATTGTCAAATCATGCTTGCGCAACGCAACGTAGCCGCCAAGTTGGTCCCACGGCAAGGAAGTCAAGATGATCTCGCGCCATCGTGTGATGGCGACATCGAGATCGGTGCGGACCAAGAACATGAAGAAACCCTACAGCGTCACGACACAATCAAGAGCTTTCAGCCTTGCATAGTGCACGCTATAGTCAATAGATATTAGCGGCGCCTAAATTCATGGTAACGAGGGAGTTATCGTGATTTGAGAGGCGCCGGCGAACATCAGCTTCGCCGGCTGGCGGATCTATCGCCAGTATCCCCGCCCGGTATCGACCGATGACCGTCCCACGACGTAGCCGATGGTAAAGGCGAGGGCGCCGATCAGCAATCCGAGAGTGGTCGCGGTGTGAGGATGATCTGCTGCGGCAGTCGCGACAGCGCTCGTCTCTCTCTTCACTGCTTCGGTGGCTGTCTGCGCAGCTTTGCGAACGCCAGCGAGAGGTTCTTCGGGTGTGCCGGTAAAGCCGGCTTTTAGATCGTCGTCTTTGGCCATCGCCTTCTTCTCCTATCGCGTATGCAGGAGAAACCGAGGACAGCGCCATCGGTTCCGAATCCTTGGAAAGATCTTTTTTAAAGCACCAATTTGCTAGCGACCTTGTGCCCAGAGTTCTTCGGCAAAGTCCTAGTGGGTCGACAAGATCCGGTTGTTCAACGCTCCTTGATACGTCTTCCTGGTCGCAATTTTGTTCTCCAGCGACTCGAGGATGTCCTCGCAGAAGTCGACGTCGTAGAGTTCACGAATGGTCTGGAGACCACCGGGCGTGAACACGTTTATCTCAAGCAGCTTGTCGCCGACGATGTCGAGGCCGACCAGGAACATGCCATCTTCGACAAGCTTCGGGCGTAAGGTCTCGGCGATCGCCAGCATTTCCTTTGTCACATGCGCCCGTTTTGGCGTCCCACGCGCGTGAATATTGGAGCGCACGTCTCCCTTCGCGGGAACGCGCCTGAACGCAGCGTAGACGTCGCCGCGCTGCAAAGGTCGCCCGTTCATGAGAAACAATCTGGTATCTCCTTCCGACGCCTTCGGAAGGTAACATTGCGCAATGAGATAGCCGACCTCACCCACGGCATCGATGATTTGATTGAGGTTGGATTCGGTGCTGCTTCCGACCCGAAAAACGTTCTTGCCGCCAGATCCCTGTAGCGGTTTGATGATTACGCCGTCTGAATGATCGTCGATAAACGCCCTGATCTCCTCGATGTCCTTGGAAATCAAAGTGGTCGGACGAACGATGGCCGGGAAATCCTGGAAGTAAAGCTTGTCTTGCGCCAAGGCCAGACCACATGGGTCGTTGACGACGATCGTGCCTCTTTCTGCGGCAAGCCGACCAAAATTTGCACCCGCATGCGCGGCCCAGGGGCGAGTATCGGCATCCAGCGACGGATCGTTCCGTAAGAACAGAACATCCACCTCTTCAACATTGACAAGGGCTCTTTGCTGTTCGGGCGCGATCAAAGCGCGTAGCAGAGTTTCGGACTTCTTGGGGCGTGCGTCGCCAAGATGTGCCGCCCGGATCATCAATGCGTCGTCGGGCCCAAGTATGAAGTCACCCGGCGTGATGTAGAGGACCTCATGGCCACGAGCAAGCGCAGCAAGCGCCAAGGATGTTGTCGTATAGGACGGCCTTTCGGTTTCGATCGCGTTGACAAGGAAGGCGATGCGCATGGGGGCTCCTGGCTTAAGACAAGGGTGCAACCGGCCACATCCGGTACAATGGCCCCGAAGGCGACTTTAGGGGCCCGAAGCGTGTGGGGCTCGCGTTAGACCCAACCTGAAGACGACATGAAGGATCCGTTGCATTAACGCTCCTCGCTGCTACTGGTTCCTGTCAGTCTTGATTGTCTCCGCAGATGCGCCCTAACCCGATGGCCAGGGTTCCAGCTAGGTGATGTCTCTAATGTTCGGACCGGAGGGTCTGGCAAGTCTCGGACGAGGATTAAGTGCGGGCTCAGCGTCAATCTCCTGGCTATGTCCGCATGGCACACAGCCGCACTGGGGTGCCTGCACGCGGACACACCGACAGGCAGAGGGCGCTCAAGCTCCCTCTGCCTCTTAAATGGTTCAGCGCTTGTGATGGACGCTTTGCAGACCGTAAACCGGCGTCTGAATACCCTCCAATCGTGCCTTCAGTTGCAGTGACAGGTACTGCGAATAATGGCGCGATTGGTGCAAGTTACCACCATGGAACCACAGGGCATCCTGTTGCGTGGGCTTCCACATGTTGCGCTGCTCGCCCTCCCAGGGGCCGGGGTCCTTCGGCGTATCGGAGCCAAGTCCCCAGACCTTGCCGACCCTGTCGGCTGTCTCCTGGTCGATGAGATCGGCGACCCAGCCATTCATCGAGCCGTAGCCCGTCGCATAGACGATGACGTCGGCCGGGATCTCCTTGCCGTCAGCCAGTTTTATCGAGGTTTCGGTGATCTCTTCCACCTGTCCTGCGGCAAGCTTCACCTTGCCGTCGATGATCAGCTGCGACGCGCCGATATCGATGTAGTATCCGGACCCGCGGCGCAGGTACTTCATGAAGAGACCTGAGCCATCCGCGCCCCAATCGAGTTGGAAGCCCGCCTTTTCCAGCGCCGCGTAGAAATCGGCGTCGCGCTCGCGCATCTTGTCGTAAAGCGGGATCTGGAACTCGTGCATGATCCGGTAGGGAAGCGACGCGAAGATGAGATCCGCCTTGCCCGTCGTTACGCCGTTGGCCAGCGCCTGTTCCGAATAAAGCCCGCCGAGGCCGATATCCATCAGCGTGTCGGACTTGACGATATGGGTCGTCGAGCGCTGGATCATCGTGACGTCGACGCCCGCCTCGTACAGCGCGGCACAGATGTCGTGGGCCGAATTGTTGGAACCGATCACAACGACCTTCTTGCCCTTGTAGCCATCCGGCCCCGGGTGCTGCGAGGAATGATGCTGGTCACCAACAAAGCGCTCACGGCCGTTGAAATTCGGAATGTTGGCCTTTCCGGACATGCCGGTCGCAAAGACGAGCTGCTTTGGCCGCAACACCACTTCCTCACCGTCGCGGTCAACGACGATGGTCCATTCCTTCGCGGCTTCGTCCCATTTTGCCGATTTGGCGGTGGAGCGTGTCCAGTAGTTCAGCTCCATCACCTTGGTATAGAATTCCAGCCAGTCGCCAATCTTGTCCTTCGGTGCGAAGACCGGCCAGTTCTTCGGGAAATCGATGTAGGGCAGGTGGTCGTACCAGACGGGGTCATGCAGGCAGAGCGACTTGTAGCGCTTGCGCCAGCTGTCGCCTGGCCGGTCGTTCTTTTCGAGGATGATGGTGGGCACGCCAAGTTGGCGAAGCCGGGCCCCGAGCGCAATGCCGCCCTGTCCGCCGCCGATGATCACGACATAGGGTTGCGTCTCATAGCCGAGCGTGCGCTCCTCGTGCTCGCGCTCCTCCTTCCAGGTTTTCGTGCCGACATTCTGGCCGTGCTTGGCGCCAAGTGGCCGGGTAAAGCCGGATTTCTCCTCGTGGCCCTTGAGTTCGGCCAGTGCCGTCAGCAGCGTCCAGATCAGGCCGTTCTTGATGCGCACGAGGCCGTAGCCGCGTCCCGTCGCAGTCTCGAACGAGATCCAGCTTTCAAGCACGCCATCCGCCTCGGTTGCTTCTTCGCCGGCGGCGACGCGCCAGTTGGAGGGTTTTGCAGAGGCAAGCTGTGCCTGAAGCATGTCGCGCACCTCGTCCCGGCCTTCGACAGTCTTGAGGTTCCAGGTGAAGGCGACGAGGTCGCGCCAGTAGCATTCCTCTGCAAAGAGGTTGACCGCATCGTCGATACGGCCGGTTTCGAGTGCAGCGCCAAGGGCATCAAGCTGTGCCTGAACGCGGGTGGTGGGGGTCTTCTCGAGCATCCTTTATCCTCCTGCTCTGTGATGACAAACGGAACGGCTCCTCAACCGTCCCGCAATGGGGACCGGCCTAACGCTTGAGGTCGATCAGTATTTTCAGGTGCGTACCGGCGGGATCGAGCAACTGGTCGAACCCTGCCGAAACAGCTTCGCTCAGTGAGACATGTTTGGTGACGATGCGGCGAGCCGGTATTTGGCCGCTCGCGATCAGGCGCGCCACGCGCGGCCAGTAGTGGGTCGGATAGGCCCAGGAACCGCGGATATCGATGTCCTTGAAGGTCACGTCAAACCAGTTCAGCGGGTTCTCGCCTGGATGAAGGCCGGTCTGCACGACGACGCCCTGCTTGCGCACTGCGCTCGCACAGTTCTTGAGCGCATGTTCGTTGCCGACGCATTCGATGGCGACATCGCAGCCAACGCCGCCCTCGGTTTCGGCCTGGACAACATCGCTGACCTTTTCGATCTTGGGATTGATGGTGCGGACCTCGCGGAGTGCTTCCTTCGCCAGTGAAAGCCGCGTCTCGTTGAGATCGGAGAGAAAAATCTTCGACGCGCCGGCTGCCCGCGCTGCCATGGCAACGAGAATGCCGATCGGTCCTGCGCCCGTGACCAGCACGCTGTTGCCGGCGGTGACGCTGCCGCGATCGCACGCATATACGGCGACTGCGGTCGGCTCTATCAGAGCGGCTTCTTCGTCGGATAGCGCATCGGGAATGGGCTGGACATTGTAGTCGTTGAGCAGCGCCGCTTCCGCCATTCCGCCGGAGTGCCAGGATAGGCCGGCCAGTGCCAGGTTGGCGCTCAGGTGAAACAGACCACGATCGGCATAATAGTCTCCGCGGCGCGGCATGATCAGCGGCTGGACGGAGACCCTGTCGCCCGGCTTCACATGGCTAACCCCTTCGCCGATCGCCTTCACGACGCCGCCGAATTCATGGCCGAGGATCTGCGGTCCATGAGCACCCGTGAAGGGATGCGGTTCCTTCGGGATGAAGATCGGGCCATAGGCGTATTCGTGCAGATCGGTCCCGCAGATGCCGCAGAAACGATTTTCCACCAGTACCTCACCGGGGCCAGGGGCAGGCGGAGCGTCGACATCGTCAATGCGTAGGTCCTTGGCGGCGTGAAAGCGCAGAGCTTTCATTGTGTTTCCTCCTGTTTGTTCTTGCACAGGAGAGGCAGCAAGCAGCATGCCAGATCGCAACTGCGTCTATTTTGTTTGTGATATCAGAGGCTTGAAACGTGACGGGAGCGAAAGTCACTGAAAATGCAACAGTCCGGGTGCAACAGGTGTTGCAGGCGTTGCGTCAGTTGAGCCGCTTCAGACGGCGGTGGATCGTGGAACGGTTGACGCCGAGCTTTCTCGCAAGCGCCGAAACGTTGTCGCCGCAGTCCCTGAGTGCCTGGCGTAACGCATCATCCTCGCCGGGCAACGAGTGGATGGCTTCGGAGAAGAGATGTTCCGGCAGGCACTCGCTATCGATGAGACCATTTTCGGAAAGGGCCGCGGCCACGCGCAGAACATTGGAAAGCTCACGCAGATTTCCGGGCCATTCATGCGCGAGCAAGGCCGCCCGAGCCGTCTTGTCGATGCGGTAGGACTCGTGGTTCTCCTTCTCGACACGAGCGCGTAATTGATCGATCAGCCAGCTAAGATCCTGACGCTCTCGCAAGGCGGGGAGCGAGAGCGTGGCGGCGTTCAGGCGGTAATAGAGGTCTTCCCGGAAACGGCCCTGCTTAACCAGTTCCGCCAGATCGCGGTGGGAGGCGGAGACGACGCGCAGGCGGATTGGCCGGGCCTTCAGCGCCCCAATCGGCTGGATCTCATTTTCCGAGAGCACGCGCAACAGCCGGCTTTGCAGCGTGAACGGCATGTCGCCGATCTCGTCGAGGAACAGGGTGCCACCGTCCGCATCCTCGATCAGGCCGCGCTTACCTTTCTGGCTGGCGCCCGTGAAGGCACCGGGTGCGTAGCCGAACAGTTCGGATTCGATGAGATGTTCGGGAATGGCTGCGCAATTGACTGCGACGAAATTGCCATTGTCGCCGCAGCTGTCATGGATCGCGCGAGCAAGATACTCCTTGCCGCTGCCCGTCTCCCCTTGAATGAGAATTGGGATGCGGCGTGTGGCCAATTTTGCCGCGCGGGTCTGCACCCGTTCCATTGTCGCGTCGCCCTGGCTGAGATCGCGCAGGGCCCGGGGGAGGCGCGCTTCGGGCGCGGCGGGCGTGCGCAGGCTGACGACGGGCGCGATGGCGCTGGCGAATAGGACTAGGCCGCTCTTGGCTCTCAGCAAGCGTTCGCCGTTCGGACGTCCGCGCATGAAGTTTGGCAAATCGTCCACGTCGATATCGAACACCTCCGAGAGCGGAAGGCCGAGGAAATTGCGTGTCTGGAGGCCGCGGATGTTCATCGAGCGGGCGAGTGCGCCGAAGCCACCATGGGTCATACCGGTGATGCGGCCGCTGCCGTCGAGCGCGATCGCGGCGTCCGGGTCGACATCCAGGAATTCCGGGGAGCGGGCAAGCCGCAGAACCCAGTCGTTGCGGGTGCGGGTCATGAGGTTGGCAAGCTCGATCCGCCGCGCAGTGGCGGATACCAGATGCAGCGCCAGCTGCTGGCTTGCCTTGGCAGTGGGCGACCGGAGCTGGGAGATGTCGAGCACGGCGGTCAGGTCGCCAAGCGTGTCGAAGACCGGCGCCGCCGTACAGGTCAGACCGATATGGCTCGCGTCGAAATGATCGTCCTGATGGATGATGACCGGCTGGCCGGAGACGATGCACGCCCCGACGGCACAGGTGCCCGCCCGGCTCTCAGACCACTCCGAGCCGAGATAGAGGCCCGCCTTACGCAGCTGATTGTCGAAGGTCGGATCCCCCATGAAATCGACGGTGACGCCGCGGGCATCGGACAGCAACAGGACATAGTTCTGTTCGGCGACTTGGTTGAACAGCCCTTCAAGCCCGGAACGCCCGATGCGGATCAGTTCTTCCGCCTGTTCGCGATGCTCGCGCAGCTTCGATCCCGGAACGATATAGGCTTCCTGCGCGATCGTCGGATCCAGCTTGTAATCATTGAGGCAGCGAAGCCAGGATTGGACGACGGGCTCGTCGCGTGGGCTCGCGGCCCCGGAGGCGACTCGTTCTATCTCACGAATATGCGACAGCGACGTCGACATCGAGCGCCCTCCTGACGGGAAAGCTGACACACTCTCATCGACAACGTCAAGCCAACGGTCGACGGTGACGTGCGTGAGCTAAGCGCTTGCCGACGAGGCCTATCGAGGTCTGGGCTGCACGTCGTTGAGATCGGCAGCGTTCTGGCATTAACACCCCATTGCCTGAGTGCTTCCCATCCCATGCGCGATAGCCCTAGGATATGGGGTTCGCTGCCCCTTCCTCCGTCTGGAGGTAGCTGATCACGGCGTCGGCGATCATTCGGCGATGGCGGCCGATCGTGGCCGATTCGGAAAGATCCCTGCGAAAGATAGTTCCGAATGTATATCGGTTCGAAACCCGGAAGAAGCAGAAGGCACTGATCAGCATATGCACATCTATCGGGTCGGCCTTTCGCTTGAACGCACCCTCAGCGATACCGCGTTCCAGAATGCCCGCGATCGTTTCGATGACCGAGACATTCAGATCACGGATCGCTTCCGACCGCAGCATATGCGCTGCGTGGTGGATGTTTTCGATGCTGACCAATCGCACAAAGTCGGGATTGGCCTCGTCGTGGTCGAATGTGCTGGAAATTAGCGTACGCAACGCCTCTTCCGGGGCAAGGCTTGAAAGCTTCAGGTCCTCCTCGAGCGTGCGGATCTTGCGATAGGCGCGCTCAAGCACGGACAGGTAAAGTCCCTCCTTGCCCCCGAAATAGTAATAGATCATGCGCTTGGAGGTTCGGGTCCGTTCTGCGATCGCGTCAACGCGTCCGCCCGCAAGGCCGTGTGTGGAGAACTCTTCCGTGGCGACGACAAGGATGTCTTCCTTGGTGCGTTCCGGATCGTTCTTCCGACTTGCCTCAGCCCGCCCCGCCATTCTTTTTGATCACTCCCCCGGCACTCGCCGAAATTTTCCAATGAAACCAAATCGAAACGGGCGAGCGCAGACGCTCGCCACACCACCTCCCGTGAGATTCATATTGAGGTTACGGGGGTCTTTCAAGAGAGTCTGCTTGACATACGTACTAGTTCGTACATTTTGTAGTGGCGAAGACGACTTGAGGAGGATGTGTTCGCACCGGTGCCCTAACGCCGCCCCGTGACGCCAATGTGATGCGCGGGCGCCAAGACGGCACTCCGCTTTGGGAGGAGCGCATGATCCGCATTATCGATTTCTATTTCTTCGCGCTGAAGGTGGCGATTGCCTTGCTGCTTGCCGGCATGGTCGTCCTCGTCTTCGGCAACGTCGTTTTGCGCTATGCGTTCAATCAGGGCATCACGGTCTCTGAGGAGCTATCACGCATCTTCTTCGTCTGGCTCACGTTTCTTGGCGCCGTGGTTGCCTTGCGCGAACACGGGCATCTCGGCGTTGATACGCTCATCAAACGACTGCCGCCGGCCGCCGCGAAGGTCGCGGTGCTTCTTGGCCATGTGTTGATGCTCTACGCTACCTGGCTGATGATCAGCGGCAGCTGGACGCAGACGCTCATCAACCTGCATGTCGGCGCGCCTGCGACTGGGCTTTCCATGGGCTTCTTCTACGGGGCCGGTCTCGCCTTTGGGGTACCCGCATTCCTCATCCTGCTTGCCGACGCTTTCGCCATCGCGACCGGACGCATCGACGTGACGACGGCGGAACTGGTGCGCGACAGCGAAGACGAAGTGGCGCTTGACCCACACCCCACGGCCACGCTCGGGCCGCTGCCCGTCAAACGCTGAGGACGAGCCGATGACGGTCACCATCTTCCTTGGCGCACTTCTCGGCCCCATGGCGCTCGGCGTGCCGATTGCATTTGCGCTGATCATCAGCGGCGTCGCCCTGATGCTCTTTCTCGGGCTCTTCGATGCACAGATCGTCGCCCAAAATGTCTTGAACGGCGCCGACAGCTTTCCGTTGATGGCCGTGCCCTTCTTCCTGCTTGCAGGCGAGGTCATGAACACCGGCGGGCTTTCCCGCCGCATCGTCGCCCTGGCGATGGCCATGGTCGGTCACATCCGCGGCGGCCTCGGCTTCGTGGCGATCTTTGCCGCCTGCATTCTTTCCAGCCTCTCTGGTTCAGCTGTCGCCGACGCGGCGGCCCTCGGCGCGCTGCTTCTGCCGATGATGCTGAAGAGCGGTCATGATCCGGCGCGCGCCGGAGGGCTGCTTGCCTCTGCATCGATCATCGGGCCTATCATTCCACCGTCGATCGGCTTCATCCTCTATGGTGTGGTTGGCGGCGTCTCGATCACCAAGCTCTTTCTTGCGGGCATTTTCCCGGGTTTGATGATCGCCGCGGCCCTTTGCATCACTTGGCTTATCGTCGCTCGCAAGGAGCAGTTCGAACTCCCGCCAAGACAAAGCGCCCGCGTGCGGCTTGGAGCGCTGCTCGACAGTGTCTGGGCGCTCCTATTGCCGGTGATCATCATCGTTGGTCTGAAGTTTGGCGTTTTCACGCCAACCGAAGCCGGCGTTGTTGCGGCGGTCTACGCCCTGTTCGTCTCGATGGTCATCTACCGCGAGTTGACGCCCGGCCAGCTTTTCCATGTCTTCGTAGCGGCCGCGAAAATTACATCCGTCGTGATGTTCCTGGTTGCCTGCGCTGCCGTTTCCGCCTGGCTGATTACGGTTGCAGACGTCCCCGGTGCGCTTGCCGCGCTTGTCGAACCGCTGATGGACAACCAGACCCTTCTGCTCATCGCAATCATGGTCCTGATCGTTGTCGTCGGGACAGCGATGGACATGACACCGACGATCCTCGTCATGACGCCGGTTATGATGCCGATCATCAAGCAAGCGGGGATCGACCCGGTCTATTTCGGCGTGCTGTTTATCATCAACAATTCGATCGGCCTGATCACCCCGCCAGTGGGCACCGTTCTCAACGTTATCTGCGGCGTCTCGAAACTGACAATGGAGGACCTGATCAAGGGCGTGTGGCCCTTCCTCATTGCCGAACTGATCGTCCTATTCCTGCTCGTCCTGTTCCCAGAACTGGTGACCGTACCGGTCTCCTGGTTCGGGCACTGACGGCAACTTTTTATTGCGCTTCAACAGGCCGGCGGGATTACCGGCTCAATCTGGGAGGATAACATGTTGAACCGATTGACAAAAATGGCACTGGGCGTCGCCCTGCCGATCGTTTTGTTTGCAGCAGCGCCAACGCTTGCAGAGATACGCGACCAGACCATCAAGTTCGCGTCAGCCAACAACAAGGGTCACCCCCAAGTGACGGGCATGGAGAAGTTCGCCGAGCTCGTGAATGAAAAGAGTGGCGGCAAGATCGAGGTGAAGCTGTTCCCCGGCGGCACGCTTGGTGGTGACGTGCAGACCGTCTCCGCTCTCCAGGGCGGCGTTATCGAGATGACCGTGTTGAACGCCGGTATTCTTGCCAACAACGTCAAGCAATTCGGTGCCGTCGACCTTCCTTTCCTCTTCAATAGTGGCGAGGAGGCGGACAAGGTGATGGATGGCCCCTTTGGCGAGAGCCTCAGCAAGCTTTTGCCCGATACCGGCCTAGTCGGACTTGGATACTGGGAACTCGGCTTCCGCAATCTCACGAACAATCGCCATGCAGTGACCAAGCTTGAAGACATCAAAGGTCTGAAGATCCGCACCATCCAATCTCCGATCCCGATCGAACTCTTCAACACGCTCGGCGCGAATGCCGTGCCGCTGCCTTATACGGAACTCTACACCGCGCTTGAGACTGGGACGGTTGATGGCCAGGAAAACCCCGCCGCAAACATCCTGAACGCCAAGTTCTACGAAGTGCAGAAATACATGACGCTGACCCGTCACCAGTACAATCCGCAGATCGTGCTCGTCAGCAAGAAGTTCTGGGACGGCCTGAACGACGAGGAAAAGACCGTCCTGCAGGCGGCCGCGACCGAGGCCCGCGACTATCAGCGCAAGGTCTCGCGCGAGGCGGATACCGCAGCCCTTGAGGAAATCCGCAAGACAGGCATGGAGGTCAGCGAATTCAGTCCCGAGGAGACGCAGAAGCTGCGCGACGCCGTCAAGCCGGTGATCGAGAAGTTTAGCGCCGAGATCGGCGCTGACACGGTGCAGTTGTTGTTCAAGGAGATAGGTGCCGCGCGGGGCCAGTAACCGCGCGAATACTTCGGCCCGCCCGCAAAGTCGCGGCGGGCCGCAGGCTGGCTGCCCTTTGCAACGGGCTCAGAAGATGGAAACGGAAACAATGTCCGAAACGCTTGTAAGACCCTTGAAGGCGGGCCTGATCGGTGCAGGCATCCAGGCCTCGTTGACGCCCGCCATGCACATGGCCGAAGGTGCAGCTCAGGGACTCCCCTATGCTTATGAGCTTATCGATCTTTCCGAAATTGGTGCGACGGAAAATGATCTGCCGCGGCTGCTCGCCGACGCTGAGAGGCAGGGGTTTGCCGGCCTCAACATAACCCATCCGTGCAAGCAGGCGGTCATTGCCCATCTCGATGAACTCTCGCCAGACGCACACAGGCTTGGTGCCGTCAACACGGTCGTGCTCACGGGAGGGCGACGATATGGCCACAACACCGATTGGTGGGGCTTTGCGGAAGGCTTCAGGCGCGGATTGCCCGATGCAGATCTTTCCTCGGGCGTGCAGCTGGGAGCAGGAGGTGCGGGTGTCGCAACAGCCTATGCCGCGCTTTCGTTTGGCCTGAAGCGTCTCATCGTTTTCGATCGCGAGCCGGAACGGGCGCGATTGCTTGCCGCGATGCTGACCGCCTTGTTTCCAGAAGCGGATATCACCGCCGGTACGGACCTTTCTGTTGCGATGCGATCGGCATCCGGGTTGATTCACGCCACGCCGACCGGCATGGCGAACTATCCCGGCATGCCGCTTGACGCCGAACTTCTCGATCCGCGGCACTGGGTCGCCGAGATCGTCTATTTCCCGCTCGAAACGCCGCTGCTTTCAGAAGCGAGGCGACGCGGATGCCGCACGCTCGACGGTGGGGGAATGGCGGTATTCCAGGCAGTTGGCGCTTTTCGCCTGTTTACAGGTCTTGAGCCCGACACAACGCGGATGCTTGCCCATTTCAAGGCAATGACCGGCTGATTCCCGAAAATTCCACCGAGGAGCAAGTGATGAAGACCTCGATAGCAACGGTTTCGCTCAGCGGCGACCTCAAGGACAAGCTGCGTGCCATCGCCAAGGCGGGCTTTGCCGGTGTCGAAATCTTCGAGAACGATTTCCTCGCCTTTGACGAGAGCCCGCGTCAGGTTGGCCGCATGGTGCGAGATTTCGGTTTGGAGATCAGTCTGTTTCAGCCGTTCCGGGATTTTGAGGGCATGCCGGAGCCGTTGAGAGCCCGAACGTTCGACCGTGCCGAGCGCAAGTTCGACTTGATGGAGGAGCTCGGCACCGACCTCGTCCTTGTCTGTTCCAATGTCTCGCCGGCTGCCGTTGGTGGCATTGACAGGGCGGCCGCGGACTTTAGCGAACTCGGCGAAAGGGCTGCAAAGCGGGGCTTGCGCGTCGGTTACGAAGCGCTCGCCTGGGGACGTCATATCAGCGATCATCGAGACGCCTGGGAAATCGTCCGACGCGCCGATCACCCGAGTATCGGGCTGATTCTCGACAGCTTTCATACGCTGTCGCGCAAAATCGAGATCAACTCGATCCGCTCCATCCCGAAGGAGAAGATCTTCATAGTCCAGTTGGCCGACGCCCCGCTGATCGACATGGATCTGCTGTATTGGAGCCGGCACTTCCGCAATATGCCGGGCGAGGGCGATCTCCCGGTGACAGACTTTACCCGCGCGGTGGCGGCAACTGGATATGACGGCTATCTATCGCTCGAAATCTTCAACGACCAATTTCGTGGCGGCAATGCCAATGCGATCGCTGTCGACGGATATCGCTCGCTGATCTATCTCGGGGATCAGGTTAGGCGCGCCGAACCGGATACTCGTTTGCCGGTCCCCATAATGCCCCCCCGCGTCGACGTGAGAGGTGTAGCGTTCGTGGAGTTCAGTGCCTCGGAAGAGGAAGCAAGCGAACTCGAAGCGTTGCTCATTTCAATCGGATTCACGAAAACAGCACAACATCGGACGAAACAAGTGGGGGTTTATCGCCAGGGCGCCATCAACTTGGTGGTCAACACCGAGCGCGAAGGCTTTGCCAGCGCTTCCTATCTCGTCCACGGCACGTCCGCCTATGCCTTCGGCCTCATGGTGGATGATGCTGCGGCGACTGTAGAAAGGGCACGGGTGCTTGGAGCAGAACCGTTCGAGCAGCCGGTTGGTCCAGGCGAGCTCGCGGTTCCGGCGATCCAC
This sequence comes from Ensifer sp. YR511, assembly GCF_900103045.1. Lineage (NCBI taxonomy): Bacteria > Pseudomonadati > Pseudomonadota > Alphaproteobacteria > Hyphomicrobiales > Rhizobiaceae > Ensifer > Ensifer sp. YR511. Next base: position 78,633 of record NZ_FNGR01000016.1, on the reverse strand, counting down.
GGCGTGGGCGGAGGGCTCATCTATTTTCTGGACGACAAATCCGAGCTCTCCAAGATCTGGGAGATCGAGTTTGAGCCAGTGCGCGACGGCGGCTCGGTCATCGCGGCCGGATTATGCTCCATCGATCACATCGCTCAGACCGTAAAATATGAGGAAATGCTGACCTGGCTGCTCTTCTACACATCGCTGCTCGATGCTCATAAGACGCCGATGATCGACATCGTCGATCCGGCAGGTATCGTTCGCAGTCAGGTCGTGGAAAATGACGCCGGCACGTTGCGCCTGACACTGAACGGCGCGGAAAATCGCAACACGCTGGCCGGCCGGTTCATCGCCGAAACCTTCGGTTCCGGCGTCCAGCATCTGGCCTTTGCCACCGATGACATTTTTTCGACCGCGCAGGCGTTGCGCGCCAATGGTTTCAAGGCGCTACCGATTTCGCCGAACTACTACGATGACGTCGAAGCGCGCTTCGGTCTCGACGTTCAACTCATCGAAAGGCTGAGGTCCGAAAACATCCTCTATGACCGCGACGAGGACGGCGAGTATTTCCAGCTCTACAGCCCGACCTTTGGCGAAGGTTTCTTCTTCGAGATCGTCGAAAGACGGGGCTATCGCGGCTACGGAGCCGCCAACGCGATTTTCCGCATTGCAGCGCTACGGAAGTACCTGAGGCCAGAGGGATTGCCAAAAGGCTGACGGCCTAGCGACGGGCTCTGGCCGCGAGCCGTCGCCGCCTGGTAGGCTCATTTGGGAGTGGTGAGTACTCGGGAGCTTTGAAAGAGCTGGCGGCAGCGTTCGATTCCGTTCAGGGAGTTGCCCAGTCGCGAAGGCTTCTCTGGCAAGGGCAGCCCGCACCGTTATTGCAGCCGGATAGAAACCGGCAGCAAGGTCGCCGCCGGTTCCTCAACGCGAAGCTTAAAAGTTTCTCTGGAAGCGCACGACACCACCGAAGGCGTCCTCGTGTCCGCGAAACCCGCGAAAAGCGGTGTAGTCGAGTTCCGGCGTGATCTTGAAGCCCGGCACGACCTCGTATGCAACGTTGAGCGCCGCGTTCCAGGTACCGTCCTCTTCGAAATCGATCTGCGCGTTTATCGTCGCCTTCTCGCTGATCTTGGCGGAGAAGCCGCCCCACATCGCCCAGTCGCCGTACCAGCTTCCATAATAATTCGGCCGGCTCGGGTCGGATTGGTAGGCAGCCATGACGAACAGGGAGAACGCGTCGGTGACGTCGAGGTTGACGCGCGCCTTGAAGGCCCAGGCATCATAGCGCGTGTCATAGGCCGCCATGCCGAAAAGCGTCATCCGGTCCGCTTCGTATTTCACCCCGCCGAGGAGGTGGGGAATGCTGTCGGCCCGTAGGTCAAACCACTCGCGGCTTGCCACGCCGGACGCGTCGACCGCCTCCAGTTCCCAGGAGCCATTGCCTTCCTCTGCGCCCACCATGGCGGAAAAGCCGTTGCCGAAGTCGTGGGTATAGCTCGCCTGCATCGTGCGGTCGCCCGAGTAGTAAATGACGTCGTCGTAGATGACGTTGCCGGCACCCCAGGTCCAGTTGGCAAAGAGCGAATCGGCGATGCCGACCGAGAAGCCGGCAAGCTCGATAAGCGCTTCCGAAATGTAGATGCGCTCGCCAGATGCCTTGTGCTCGAAGCGCGTCTCCAGATAGGAGCGCAGCGTACCGAACTCGGTTTCATTGCGAGCGTCGAAGCGCAGTGTCGCCCGCGCCTTGCCGGGCAAGCCATCGAGCGAGCCGCCCCAGTAGACATCGTCGCCGGCCGCAACCTCGTGGCGCAGGTAGCCGCTGATCTTCAGGCAGGTTTCGGTGCCCGGAACATAGAAGAAACCGTTGCCATAGGCATCGCAGACGCGGACATATTCGACCGGTTCCGCGTCTGCAGCCGTTGCCGCTTGGGTGGCGGCCATCAGGCAGAGCGCCGCTGCGGCACCCTTCAGGAGGAGAAGTGCCGTAGCACTGGTTGGTTTGTACATATCGAGTTCGTTCCCTTGTCGGTTCTTGAAAATTGGCAAAGCTTCGCCGGCTCCGTCCGTGGCGTGCGGGACAAGCGGGTGCTGAGCCGGTCTGTATGGAATGAGAGGAAAAAGGGCCGGTATCGTTTGCGATACCGGCCAGTCGGGGGTTACCCGCGCGGCGGCCAGACTTCGCCGGCAAGGCCGGTTTTCGGTTCACCGAGAAGCGGCGTCTTCAGGGCGCGGATGCCGTCGATGCTGATCAGCCAGATGATATTGCGGTCGTATTCGGTAAAGACCGCGAAGCTGGCGTTTTCATAGGTGTATTCGGGCATTTCCTCAGGCTTGGGGAAGCGCGGCACGTAGTAGCCGGCGATCTTCGGATCCTTCGGGTCCTTGACGTCGAAGATCTGCAGGCCGGCATTGTAGAAGGCATAGGGCAGGATGCCGTCGCGGCTGTGACCCGGCTGGTGGGTCGTGCCGGAACGCTTCGGACCGAAGCTGCCGCGCCGCTGGCAATAGTCGGTGAATTCGGCCTCTGCCGGGGGTGTCGGACGCGGGAAGGTGGCGACGACCTTCGGGTCCTTCGGATCCTTGGCGTCGATGACCAGCACGTCCTTGTAGGGCTCGTAGCAGTTGGAGTTCATCGGGTAGCCGTTGGCAAAGACATAGCCGGTGCGCTCGTACTGGCTGGTATCGGCATTGTCGAATTCGGTACCGGCAAAGCTTGGCGGGATGCTCAGATGGCCCATCATTTCCGGCGTGCCGGGATTGGTGAGATCGAAGGTGTAGAAGCCGAGGCCGCCCATCGCGCCGAAGCCGATCTTGCCACCTTTTTCCACCGGCTTCGGCAGGAACAGCGGCATGCGCGAGCCCATCCATGACGTGCGGTTGCCGGCGCGCGGGTTCATCAGGTAGACGTCCTCGCTTGCCTTGTCGCCGACGACCTGTCCGGGAACGGTGACCTGGCTGACGAAAAGAGGATTGGCCGGGTCCGTCATGTCCCAAGCCTGGTAGCCCGGCGAATGCAGGTAGTCCGGATACTCGGTCAATGCGTAGCTGTCGTCGGGCGCCGACGAGAGGTACATGTACTTGCCGCCAAACCAGGCGGGCGCGTCGAGCGAACCGGAGCCCTGCTGCTTGCCGATGGGCGCGTCCGGGTTGTTGATGTCAGTCGTGCGGGTGGCGATCAGCGTCCAGTCACTCGGCAGCGGCCCGTTCATCTCGTAGACCTTGAAGCCCTTGAGCGAATTGTAGTGGCGTAGCGTCTCGACGATGTCGGGCTGGGTGCGCTTGTTGTCGAGAATGCCGAAGCGGCCGATCTCGTAGGAGGCTACGACGACGTTTTTCTGGAGCTTTTCACTCCAGGCAATCGTCATACCGCCGAAATAGTCCTGGACCGTCTTGGCGTCCCAGTCTTCGCTTGAACCGTCCTGTCCCCAGACGCCGCCCTTGGAATAGACGACCTTGGCCTTGGCCGGGTCGGTGATGTCGAGCACGCGCATGTAGTCGCGGTCATGCAGGTACATGTAGCGCTTGCCGTCAAAATCCGCGACGTCGGGCCAGGCATGCCAGGGCGACGTGATGTGCGGGTAGAAGGCGATTTCCTCGACGTTGCTCTTGTAGGTTTTGTCGTCCCAATGGGTGAGCTGGCCGGGGAAGTTCGGCGATGCGCCGAGTGCTGTGGCGCGCGGCGCGTTGAACTTGCCCGTCGCCGGATCCATGCCGTAGTCCTTGCCCGGCGTCAGCGCCGGCGGCTGCTTGTCGTAGGTCAGTTCCGACCAGCGCTTGAGGTGGGGATCCTGGATGTTGATCTCCGTCGGTACTTCCTTTTCCCAACCCGCGGCAAGCGCAGTGCCCGCGGCCAGACACAAAATTGAGCACGTGATGATCAGCCTTCTCGGCATGTTGGTCTCCTCCTGGAATATCGGTGAACGGACGCGTCCAAGGCTGGCAGCGGCGCAAGCAAACGACAGCTCGGCGGCGACACACCCCTGTGTCGCGTTCCGAATTCTTCTTTCGTCGTGTCAGTTGATCGCGCAGGCCTCCTCATGCCCGCGCAAATCACGCCGCTTCCGTTTGCTTAGGCGCCATGAAACAGGGTCGCTTTCCCCATAACAATCGCCTTAATCAGCATTAATTCATGCGGATTTCTTATGAGTTCCCGGGCGTGTTGATGGTTTGCGGGATGCAGATGACGCAACTTCCCCTTCCTCGACGGCGTAGACTTCGAGCGGATAGCCGAAATGCTCGTCCATCAGGATCCGAGCGCGTTCGGCGTTGCGGTCGAGTACGGCCTCCATCAGCTCGGTGTGCGGACCGATTGATTGCGCCTTATGCAGCGCGGCCATGGCCTCCGCATAGCCGGCCGTCTCTCCGTGCGCCGCGCGCAGAACAGGGGCGAAGGCGAGGAACCGGTAGTGGCGTTGGAGCTGGTCGGAGATGGTCGAGCGGAAGTGCATCAGCCAACTCGATTGCGCAGCGCTCAAGAGGGCGGCGTGAAATGCCTCGTGCCGTTCCATCCAGGTATCCACAGCAAGGTCGGAAGAATCCTCGACGATCGTCTTGCAGCGCGACAGACGGTAGTGCGCCGTGACGATCGCCGATTCCCATTCCGAGCCGCCGCGCTCCATGGCTTCCAGCAACAGAGGGATTTCGACAACCGCGCGGGCTTTTGTCAGATCCTCCAGCCCCTTGCGCGACACGGGTGCGACGGTGAAACCGCGGTTGGAGATAGCCACCACCAGCCGCTCGGCCTCCAGCCGCGACAGCGCCTCTCGAAGAGGTGTCCGCCCGACATCATAGGTCTTGCTCAGAAGGTCGGGCCGCAACGGCGCCCCCGGTTGCAGGCGGGCCATGAGGATCTCGGTCCGCAAAATCCTGTAGGCGGCCTCTGTTTTTGTGCTGTTTTCCCGCTCGTCGGCCAAAGGCACCTCCAAAATTTACCGCCCGAATGTTCGGTGATCATATATGCGAGAATAATATATGATAATCGCCAATTGCTATAATTGTATACTATATCGTTGACTTTGCCGTTGGGCTGCGCTTCCTCATCCCTCGTGCTGTCACTGCAACAGCTGGAGGAGGAACACATGGCCACGACAAAATCGAAACTCATCACAGGCCTGATGGCGGCGGGCCTGGTGCTTGCCGGCATCGGTTCGGCGGCTGCCGATCCGATCCGCATCGGCATCGCCAATTTCGGCGAACACCCACCGCTCAACGCCGCCATTGCCGGCTTCAAGGCGGCGCTCGCCGAAAACGGCTTCGTCGAGGGCAAGGACGTCGTCTACACGGAGAGCCACACCAATTTCGACGCCTCGCTGGTGCCGCAGATGATAGCCAAGCTGCAGGCCGAACAGCCAAAGCTCGTCTACACCGTCACCACCCCGGTTTCGCAGATCGCCAAGAAGGCGCTCGCAGGCTCCGGCATCCCGGTGATCTTCACGGCCGTGACCGATCCGGTCGCCGCCAAGCTCGTCCCGTCCAAGGAAAGCGGCGACGACGGCATCACTGGGGCGACCGACAGGCAGGACATGGCGGCCGTGCTCGCGTTTACCAAGAAGCTTCTGCCGAACGCCAAGCGCCTCGGTCTGCCTTACAATCCGGGCGAGGCCAACGACGTCGCGCTGCTCGAAGCTGTGCGCAAAATTGCGCCTGAGCAGGGCTTTGAAGTCGTCGAAGTCGGCGTCGACAATCTCAACGACATCCAGCAGCGCATCACCTCGCTCTCCGGCAAGGTCGACGTCATCTATGGCCCGACCTCCAACATGATCCAGCCGGCGATCGCGGCGGTCGCGTCGGCCGCGCGCCAGGCGGGTATCCCGGTCGTCAATGCCGTCGATACTGCCGTACAGGAGGGTTTCGTGCCGGCAAGCTTTGCCGTCAACTACGAGCAGGTCGGCAAGAATGCCGGCAAGATTGCGGCTGAAGTCTTGAAGGGCAAGGACCCGAAGTCCATTGCTCCTGTTTTCCCTGCCTATGAGGACCACCAGGCACTGATCTCGAAGAAGGCGATGGCCGCCTTCGGCGTCGAGATCCCGGCTTCGCTCGCCGACTGCAACTGCATCGTCGAGTAATCCGACGCCAGCAACGGCGGCGGCCACGACGCCGCCGTCCATGAGCGCGCCCCGCGCGCCCTGTCCATTCGTATTTACATGAATTCCGGAAGCAAGGCTGCGGAGGCGGCCTCTACGGAATTGCTCAGAGGAGGAACGGATGCTCGAAATCCGATCTGCACGAAAGGTCTTCTACAAGGGGCAGCCCGACGAGAAGATCGCCCTCAACGATCTCAGCCTGACGCTTCCGACCGGCAACTTCGCCATCGTCATCGGATCGAACGGCGCCGGCAAGAGCAGCATGCTCAATGCCATTTCCGGCGCGCTCATGCTCGATTCAGGCAAGATCCTCATCAACGGCGACGATGTGACGGCACTGCCCGTGCACAAACGTGCGACACGGGTGGCCCGGGTCTTCCAGGATCCGATGAAAGGCACCGCCGCCTCGATGACGGTTGCGGAAAACATGCTGCTCGCCGAATTGCGCGGCAAGAAACTCGGCCTTAGCCGAGGCCTCAATGCCAGGCGGCTCGCGAGCTACCGCGAACGCCTCGCGGCGCTGAACCTTGGGCTGGAAAATCGGCTGGACACGCGCGTCGAACTGCTCTCCGGCGGCCAGCGCCAATCGCTTTCGCTGATCATGGCGACCTGCGACCAGCCGGATCTGCTGCTCCTCGACGAGCACACCGCAGCCCTCGATCCCCGCACGGCTGACATCGTCATGCAGGCGACGGTACGCGCGGTCGAAGCCTTCAATCTCACCACCCTGATGGTGACGCACAACATGCAGCACGCTGTCGATTTCGGCCATAGCGTGGTGATGCTCGATGCCGGCCAGATCCGGCTCGAGATCACCGGCGCGGAAAAGGCCGAGGTCACGATCCCGAAACTCATCGGTCACTTCGGCATGAAGACCGACCGGATGCTGCTCGCAAGCTGAGACGGACATGGAAACGGTTTCTACGATATTTTCGAACTTCATCACGCTCGTCCCGGTCACGCTGGCGCAGAGCCTCATCCTTTCCTTCATCGTTCTCGGCATCATGCTGCCGTTCCGCACACTGAATTTTCCGGACCTGACGAGCGAGGGCGCATTCCCGCTCGGCGGCTGCGTCTGCGCGCTGTCGCTCGCCGGTGGCGCACCCGGTTGGCTGGCGATCCTCGTTGCGATGGCCGCAGGCTTCCTGGCGGGTAGCTGCACGGCCTTCGTGCATCTGCGCTTCCGCATCCACACGCTGCTTGCCGGCATTCTGATGATGACGATGCTCTACTCGATCAATCTGCGGCTGATGGGCAAGTCCAACCTCTCGGTGTACGGCACGCCAACCATTTTCGATGGCGTACCCTTTGCCGAGCCGGGTTCCCCGGTCGCGAAGATCGTCGTTGCAGGACTGCTCGGCATTGCCGTCTATTGCCTTTTGAACCTCTATTTCCGGACCGAACGCGGAACGGCCATGCGCGCCGTCGGCTCCAACCCGGATATGGCGGAAGCGCAGGGGATCAGCATCTGGGCCTTCACCATCGGCGGGGTCGGTCTAGCCGGTGCCTTCTCGGCCACCAGCGGCGCGCTCATGGTGCAGTCGCAGGGGTTTGCGGACGTCAACATGGGCATCGGTACGCTGATCAACGGTCTTGCGGCGCTGATGATCGGCGAAGCCATTGTCGGCAAGCAGACGATCCGGCGCCAGCTTGCGGCACCCTTCGTCGGAGCCATCGTCTACTACCAGCTTGTCTCGCTCTGCCTTGCCGCCGGCATGCCGCCGACCGACCTGAAACTTGCCACCGGCCTCTTCGTGCTCGCCATGCTGGCGCTCCCAACCCTCAAGCGCGCCCGCGGCCCCATGCCGGCCCGCGAAACCGTCCGTGAATAGAAGGACTGCCCCATGAACATCGATATCCATGCTGTCGAGGCGCTCGACCGCGACGACCCGCTCGCGGCCTTCAAGAAGCGCTTTGATTTGCCCGAAGGCGTCACCTATCTCGACGGCAATTCGCTCGGCGCGGCGCTCTTTGCCTCCTATGCCGAAATCGAGAAGGCCGCGAAACTCGAATGGGGCCGCGACCTCATTCGCAGCTGGAACACGGCTGGCTGGTTCGCCCTGCCGCTAACGCTCGGCGACCGCGTCGGCCGCCTCATTGGCGCAGCACCCGGCCAGACGGCCGTGACCGACCACACCTCGGCCAATGTCTACAAGGCGCTGCACGCCGCACTCGGCCTCAATGCGGAGCGCAAGGTCATTGTCGCGGAAAGCGAGAGCTTCCCGACCGATCTTTACATGGCTGAGGGCGTGATTGCGACGCGGCCCGGTACCGTCCTGCGGCTTGAGGGCGTCGATGGCCCGCGGATCGAAGACCTGATCGACGAGAGCGTCGCCGTGGTGCTCGTCAATCACGTCAACTACAAGACCGGCGCTCTGCGCGATATGGCGGCGCTGACCAAGCGCGCGCACGATGTGGGTGCGCTCGTCGTCTGGGATCTCTGCCATTCGGCCGGTGCGCTGCCGGTGGAACTCGATCGCTGCAACGTCGATTTCGCCGTCGGTTGCACCTACAAGTATCTGAATGGTGGCCCCGGTGCGCCAGCCTTTATCTATGTCGCCAGGCGCCATCAGGAAAAGGCCAGCCAACCGCTCAGTGGCTGGTGGGGCCACGCCCGTCCATTCGCTTTCGAGCGCAATTACGACGGCGGCGCGGGCATCTTGCGCTTCCTCTCCGGCACGCAGCCAATCCTGTCGCTGCGCACGCTTTCGGCCGCGCTCGATCTTTGGGATGAAGTGGACATGACGGCCATCCGCCGGAAGAGCATCGCACTCACCGACCTCTTCATAAAGCTCGTCGAAGCGCGTTGCGGCGCGCATGGCCTGAAGCTGGTCGGTCCAAGCGACGGCACGGTGCGCGGCAGCCAGGTCTCCTTCGAGCACGAGGGGGCCTATGAAATCATGCAGGCTCTGATCGAGCGGGGCGTCATCGGTGACTTCCGCGCCCCGGCCACCATCCGTTTTGGTTTCACACCGCTCTATACGAGTTTTAAGGATGTGTGGAACGCCGTGGACGTGCTGCATGACGTGATGGAGACTGGCGCTTGGCGCGACGCCCGCTTTGCTGTCCGTAGCGCCGTGACCTGATCGCGATCGCTTGTGAAAAATGGAAAAGCGCTTTCCCTGTCCGGGAAGGCGCTTTTTTTCGTTTGTGCTGGCTCGAGACTTATCACATCTCGATATCAATTCATTCAACCTATGTGGATTGTTATATTAGACCGCTGATTGCATCCATTACCAGAACAGGAAGGCGCAGCCTCTGAAGGAATGGCGAAAAGGCAATCTCATGGCTCAGGATACGCATGCTCACCTCTATATCGGCGGCAAATGGAGGGCGACCTCTGAGGCGCTCGCCGTCATCAACCCCGCCAATGAGGATGTCATCGGCAAGGTGGCGGTCGCCCGCGAGACGGATCTCGCCGATGCAACGGACGCTGCCTGGCAGGGCTTTCAGGTCTGGAGCCGGACATCGCCGGCTGCCCGCGCGGCGATCATCCTGAAGGCGGCCCAGCTTATGCGCGAGCGCTCAGAGGAGATCGCGCGTTCGATCACGCTCGAAAACGGCAAGCCGCTTTCCGAGGCGCGGTCCGAGGTCATTCGCGGTTGCGAATTCTTCGAATGGGACGCCGGCGAATGCGTGCGTCTCTACGGCCGGGTTATCCCGAGCGCGCCGGGCATCCGCTACATCGTGCTGCAGGAACCGATCGGCCCGGTCGCGGCGTTTTCGCCCTGGAACTTCCCGATGAGCCAGCCCGCCCGCAAGATCGGCGGCGCACTTGCGGCCGGCTGCTCCATCATTATGAAGGCGTCCGAGGAGACGCCAACCGGCGTCGTGCACATAGCGCGGGCGTTCCACGATGCAGGCCTTCCTGCCGGTGTGCTCAACCTCGTCTTCGGCCACCCCGCCGAAATCTCAGGCTATCTCATCCCTCAGGACCGGATCCGCATGGTCGCCTTCACCGGCTCGACCGTCGTCGGAAAGCACCTGACGACGCTCGCTTCGCAAGTGATGAAACCTGCACTGATGGAACTTGGCGGCCACGCGCCCGTCATCGTCTGCGAGGATGCCGATCCGGTTGCGGCCGGCATTGCCTGCGCCACCCGCAAGTATCGCAATTCCGGCCAGGTCTGCACGTCGCCGACGCGCTTCTTCGTGCACGAAACGCTCTACAGGCGCTTCACCGACGCCTTCGTGGAGAAGGCGCGTTCGATCAAGGTCGGTGACGGCCTCGACGCAGGGACGCAGATGGGCCCGGTGGCCAACGATCGCCGCATCGCTGCCCTCCAGGAGCTTGTCGACGATGCGCGCGCAAAGGGCGCCCGCATCCTGTGCGGCGGCGGACGTCTGGATGGCAAGGGCTACTTCTTCGCGCCGACCGCGATTGCCGATCTGCCGGATGATGCCCGCGCGCTCAGCGAAGAGCCCTTCGGCCCGCTCGCGCTGATCAATCCGGTTGCCTCGATCGACGAAGCGCTTACGAAAGCGAATGCGCTTCCGTTTGGTCTTGCCGCCTACGGCTTCACCAACTCGGCCGCCAACATCGACCGCCTGATGCAGGGCATCGAGGCCGGCAATCTTTCGATCAACACGCTCGAGGCCTCCGTCGCCGAAACGCCGTTCGGTGGCGTCAAGGAAAGCGGCCTTGGCCGCGAGGGTGGCGCGGAGGGCCTGCATCACTACACCGTCGTCAAGAACGTCTCGCTGCGCACCGCCTGACGGCATCGCGCGCAGCAATGAATGGATGATCAGGCCGAAACCGCTGTCTGGGTGGTTTCGGCCTTCTTGCGTTCCATCAGCCGACAACCGGGACCATGTCGCGCAGCACCTTGCGCAGCAGTGTGCGCACCGCGAGCGTCGCGGGGGAGGGCGTGCGTTCGCGCGCCGTGATGACAGAGACATCGCGGGCAATCGACGGCTCGACCAACGGGCGGGCTGAGATCTTCCGACCGTTGAGGCCGGTAAAGGCATAGGTCGGGAGGATGGCAACCCCCGCCTCCCGCTCGACGAGCGAAAGGGCCGTGTTGATCTGGTGCACTTCGAGAGAAGGGCGCAGTGGCACGCCGGCGCTTTCGAAGCCGACCTCGGTCAGAAGACGGATATTGCTTTCGCGCGTCAGCGTGATGATCGGCTGGTCGGAAAGCGCGGACCAGGCCACTTCGGCCTTCGTGCAGATGGCGTGGCCCTCGGGCGCAAAAACCATCAGCTGGTCGCGCAGCACGCGTTGGATCTCAAGGCCGTCCTCGTCGCTGGCAAAGGTGCCGACGCCGAGGTCGCAGAGGCCACTGCGCACCCGGGGCGCGATCATGTCCGTCACGACGTCCTCGATCCTGAGTTTGAGGTTCGGATGGCTTTGAGCGGCTTCCTGCAGCAGGCGCGGCAGCACGGTTGCGCCAAGGAAGGGCGGGGCGGCGATGCGCACCAGGCCCGTTCTCAGTTGCCCGAGATCGTGCACCGCATCGACGGCGCGCTCGATTTCCGCAAGGCCGGGCAGCGCGGCCGCCGCAAAGACCCGACCGGCCTCGGTCAGTTCGACGCGTCGGGTCGTGCGGTCGAAGAGCCGCGCGCCGAGCAGCGCCTCGAGGTCGCGGATCGCATGCGAGATGCCGGCCTGGCTGGTGCGCAAGCGTTCGGCGGCGCGGGAGAAGTTGCCGAGTTCGACCACGGCCTGAAAACACTTGATCTGACGGAGATTGAGCATCGCGGGATCCATACTGATTTCGGCATGAATATATACAGACTATGTGTCTTAATGAATAAAAAAATCCTGCGCTAAATGCGCCGAGAGAGACCGGAGCGGTTGCTTCACGCGCCACCGGACGGACATGCGACAGGGAGCGTCATGAAATACCAGCGTAAAGATGCAAAGGCCCATTCCCGTGCCACGATGCGCGGCATCTGGGCGGCGGCGAACACGCCGTTCACAGTCGATGGCGCCATCGACGAAGAGGGCTACCGCCGCAATGTCGAGCATTGGATTTCCGATCTCGGTATCGACGGCCTCTTCATTGCCGGCAAGCAGGGTGAGTTCTTCTCCATGTCGGTCGACGAGCGCAAGCGGATGTTCGATCTATCGGTGGAAGCGGCCGGAGGGCGGGCGCAGACGATCATGTCCTGCTCCGACCAGAACATGGATGTGGTGATCGATCTTGCCCGTCATGCGCAGGCCTGCGGCGCCGACTACATCGTCGTGCATGCGCCGATCCTGCATTTCTTCAAGCAGCAGGACGAAACGCTGCTGCGCTACTATGAGGCCATCGCCTCAAAGGTGGATATCGGCATGGCGCTGTGGTCGCATCCCGACAGCGGCTATCTGATGAGCCCGGAACTGTGCAACCGGCTTGCCGACATCGAGACGGTGGTAGCGATCAAGTATTCGGTGCCGCGCGCCATGTACAAGGCGCTGACGGCGCTCGCCGGCGACCGCATCCTCGTCTCGACCGCTTCGGAAGAGGAATGGCTGGATAACGTCTTGGAACTCGGTTGGCAGCTTTATCTCTGCTCGTCGCCACCCTACACGCTCCAGACCAAGGCCGACCGGCGCATGGCCGAGTACACAGCACTCGCCTTTGCCGGAAAGGCCGAGGAGAGCCGCGCCGTCAGCGCGAGCCTGCAAGGGGTGCGTGACGCCTTCCGCAAGTCCAAGCCCGCGGAAAAGCCCCATGCGCACCAGAAGTACTGGCAGGAACTGCTTGGCCAAGTGGGGGGAGCCGTCCGCCAGCCACTGCTGGAGCTGACGGATGCGGAAAAGAGACTGACCAGAGCCGCCTTCGAGGAATGCGGCCTGAAACTGCGCTGAACGGGACAGGGAGGAATATCGATGACGAAGCTCAAGGCGTTCAATCTGCAAAAGTGGATCGACGAGCACAAGCACCTGCTGAAGCCGCCGGTCGGCAACCAACAGATCTGGAAAGACGCCGACCTCATGGTGACGATAGTCGGTGGCCCCAACAAGCGCACCGACTATCACGACGATCCCGTCGAGGAGTTCTTCTACCAGCTAAAGGGCGACATGGTGCTGAAGCTCTATGACGGCAAGGAATTCTACGACGTGCCGATCCGCGAGGGCGACATCTTCCTGCTGCCGCCGCATGTGCGCCACTCGCCGCAGCGGCCGATGGAGGGATCGATCGGCCTTGTGATCGAGCCCACGCGGCCTGAAGGCCTGCTCGACGCTGTCGAATGGTACTGCTTCGAATGCACGGAACTTGTGCACCGCGCGGAGGTAGACCTCGAATCCATCGTCGACGATCTGCCGCCGATCTATCAGGCCTTCTACGCGGACGAAAAGCTGCGCACGTGCCCGAAATGCGGAACCGTGCACCCCGGCAAGACCCCGCCCGAGGGCTGGGTGACGCTCTGAACCCGGCAGCAGACCAGCAAAGGATCGTCATGTCGAAAGTCGAAGCCATCTGCCTCGTGGGCTGGGGCGCCATCGGACAGCGGGTGGCAGCACTTCTTAAGGCGCGGGGCGCGAACGCCCGGATTGTCGGGATCGCCGTGCGCGATCCCAGGGAAATCGAAGCGACCATGCCGGACGGGGCGGTTCATGTTGCCGGTCCAGAAGCGCTGACGGCGACCGGCGCGACGTTGGTCGTCGAGGCGGCGAGCCGCGAAAGCGTCCAGCCCTTCGCCCGGGCGGCATTGGCGGCGGGCATGGATTTCGCGGTGTCCTCGACCTCGGCCCTGGTGGATGCCACCGTGCTCGACGAACTCGTGGAACTTGCGCGGCGGAACGGTTGCAAGCTTATCATACCGCCGGGCGCGCTCGGCGGCATCGATGCGCTCTCGGCGGCCTCACGGTTGGGTCTGGACAGCGTGGAGCACACCATCACCAAGCCCGCGAGGGCCTGGTTTGGGACGCCCGCCGAAGAGTGCTGTCGCCTAGGCGAACTTCAGGAAGCGGAAGCTTTCTTTGCAGGATCGGCCGCTGAGGCGGCGACGGCCTTTCCGCAAAATGCCAATGTGGCGGCGACCATCTCCCTTGCCGGCATCGGTATGGAACATACGCGTGTGCAGCTCGTCGCCGATCCCAAAGCAGTGGAAAACACGCACAGCATTATCGCCCGCGGCGCCTTCGGCACACTCGAAATCCGCCTTCAGAACCGCCCGCTCGCAACCAATCCGAAATCCTCGGAGATGACGGCACTGAACCTCGTTCGCCTGATCGAGAACAGGACAAGCGCGCTTGTCCTTTAGTCGGTAGCTGCCGCTCGACTGCTCGGCCATTGCCGTTCCGGGCAGATCTTTGTGCTGCCGGCAACCGCATGCGCCGCTTTATCCGTTGGCTCTATCGAAACCACCTTTGGCATCGTCGGTGAAAGGCATCACGCGTGCGGTGGTGCTTGAACGCCCAGACGTTGCGGGGGCAGTCGCTCCGACGCGGGTTTTCACGCTCTTCCTAGCAAGCCGTCGGCCGATCCAGGAGAGGTAGGAGGTGGTTTTTCCTGCTGTCAACGGGGGATAAGCGGGACAGAATCGCATTGCGCGAAAGCTCCGCGATACAGTGATGCGCGCCAATGTGCCTGCTGCCGAACGAAGGCTGGATCAACTTCTTGCCCGCCAGGCTCGTCTCGAAGGAGAGCGAGATGGTCACCGCGAAGTTCGAACCCCGGCAAAACGTCTAGAACGCGGGTTGATGCCGCAGACGAAGTAACGATGGCCGGCGAGCGACGTAAGCCTGCGAGTGGCTCGATGCCTGTCTTTGTGAAGCTCGTTTCGGGAACAAGAGCGAAGCGCAGCCGTTCTACGGTCAGACCTGCCTCATCGAGCCCGCACTTGGAGCAACGGCCGAAGGGAAGAGATCTGACAGTGGCGTCAGCGCAATCGCGCCCCTACCCGAAGGGACGCAGCGCCGCTGCAGCACACTGCCACACCCACAGTGAAAATACGCCCGTTTCTCGCACGACCTTCGGGCAAGGTCCGCTTGCGAGACGAATGCGTTGCGATAGAGTTGCTCTGCGATTCGTCGCCTGGAGGAAAGATGCGTCAGCAGACAAAGCCGTTTATCGTTGAGATCAAGCAGTCCCGAAAGCTTAAACCCAACGGCGAAAAACTATCGATCTGGGGGAAACTGGATTTGAGCGTTGCCGAAGAGCACGTGGCATCCGAGAACTCAGTAGAGGCACCGGCCGCCATCGAAAGCGGCGACCGGCTCTAGCGCGCGATCGGCGCAAACCCTCAAAGAGCCATCTCAAACATCCGTCGTGTCCGGTTGCAGTTCATGAAGAGAGGCGGTCGCGCGCTCTTCTGGAGCGGCCGCATGGATGATTGCCCGCTTGTCGTCGTCCAGCGCCTTGCGCCAGAATTGAAGACAGGAAGTGTGAGCGGGCCGCGGTTCGCGTTCAGGCGCTATAGCAAGGTCGGCGCCTTTCGCCGAGCCGATAACAGGCGCGTTTTTGCGGCGCTTAATGGTATCGAAAGCTTCTGGCTGTATCGAAGCCCTATGCTTGGGGGTGGGTTTCGAAGTCGTGCTTTGGCAGTATTTCTGCTTTTGTTGATGCTGACGCACCTGGGCGTTGGATCGACCCACGCTGGTGATTCCAGCAACATTCGCAATTCCTGCTGGGCATCCGGCCGCATCTCAGAGAACGTGATCACCATAGCTTTGGCAGCCGAGCGGTGGTCCTGTGATGACCGGAAATTCTCGATTGATTCCGAACGAGTGCTGCTTCGCTTCGATCTCAGGCCGGGCGATAGCCCTCCTCGATACTTTCTCTCCAGGCGGAGCGCACTTGAGGCGGTGCATCTCCTTGCAATCGACCAGGACGGCGCGGTGCGGCAAGCCTCCGTTTCTGCAGCAGCGTTGCCCAGCTCAATGGCCGGTGGGTATTTCAAGGCTCCCCTGCCTGTAGTGACAGATGCGACGCGGCAAGTCGTCGTCGCAATCGATTTGCCCAGCCATCGGATGACACTGGAGCGAGCATATCTTGCACCAGTGGATGTCGCAGTCGATAGCATCGACGATATGCAACTCCTGACGTTCGTCGCAGGCCTAGCTGGCATGCTCGCCATGCTTCTGATCTTCAATGCGGCGTTCTATCGGATCCTGCGCGAACCTTTTGTTCTCTGGCACTCGGCTTTGACGCTGTCGTTGCTGATGACCATTATGACCTCATCAAGTTTGTCAGTCGTATTTTTCGACCCGCCGGCCATGACTTTGAGCTGGATGACCACCTTGCTCTTCGGGATGACGGTCGCATCAGGAGCGATGTTTACGTACAGCTTCATCGAACCTGGACTGATGCATCCTGGACTACGGCGTCTGCTACCCTATTGTGCGGCATCGGCATTGTTCCTGAGTGCGTTTCACGCGGCATTCCCGTTCGTTGCGCGGCCAATACAATCGACCGCGTACACGGGTGCGTTTGCACCGATCCTCATCATTTTCATACTGTCGATGGTCGACGCATTGCGCCGCGGGAGCCGCGCGGCAAAATTTCAGGCAGTCGGATACACGCCAATGATCGCGGTCGGCTTGATCCGTCTGGTGACGGGCGTCGTACCCTGGTTCGACAGCATCGACGCCACGCTCGCGTTTTATGCTGGCTGTCTATTCGAAGCCCTCTTCACCACGCTCGGCGTAGCTGATCGCTTCGTGACCATGAAGCGGGAGCGAGATCGCGCACGCATCGAAGCCGATCTGCTTGAACGGCTTTCCGAAACGGACCCATTGACGGGATTGCTCAATCGTCGAGCTATTGAGGGACAGTTCGCGCAGCTTCGAGCTGATGGCTTTGCAACACTGGCGGTCATTGACCTTGATCATTTCAAGTCAATCAATGACGTAAACGGACATGCCGTTGGAGATGCCGTGCTCAAAGCTGTAGCCAATGCTTTCCAGACAGGGCCGGACGTGCGGGCATACCGTCTTGGCGGTGAAGAATTTGTACTTCTCTTGCGCGGCAATGATGCCGCCACCCTGGCCGAACGCCGGCGACAGGCAATTCCGGTAATTGTCGCCAGTACCGTTCCGGGTCTCGAGCGACCTGTAACCGCCAGCATGGGAGTGGCGGATACCTTCGGCGATGAAGGTTTTGAGAAACTCTATGAACGGGCCGACAAGCTCCTCTACGAAGCAAAGAGCGCGGGCCGAAATCGAACTCGGAGCACCATCAAGGCAGAGACGGATCTGGAAATCATTGTGAAAGAACAGGCCTTCGCCAACTAGAGCACTCACAGTGCTGAATGAACGGGGGCGGAGGTTGGTTGCGGGCTTGGCCATGTCTCTTTCTTTCGGGCCGAAGTGGTTCCGGCCCAGTGCCGAACCGGCGGAAGACGGCCGCTTCAATGTTCGGGCTCGGCCGGACAGGCGGAGACGATCTGCAGGCATACGAGGCAGTGCCCTGCGAAAGGCAAGCGGGTCCGCTCCGCGCGGCGACGGATGCCGGCCGCCACGCGGCGCAAATGCGGCCTTATAGCGGACGACCGACGTTTTAGATCGCAGCAAAACCGAAGGACGAGCCGTGACATTTGCGTCAGCACCGCAGAGAAGGTAGGGGTGCACCCCTATTGCAGCGATCGCGGCCGCGACCACTGCAAGATCCGAAAAACCATGCAAGGCAGACCATGAGCGACCAGAACGACGACTACGTGTACGACGATGTAACGGGTGAGTGGCGGCCAGCCTCCGAACTTGCTGCCGAGAAAGCAAGAGCCGCCGAGGTTCGCGATGCGTCAGGGACCGTCCTTGCAGATGGCGACTCAGTCGTTTTGATCAAGGATCTCAAGGTAAAGGGTGCCGGGCAAACGCTGAAGCAGGGAACGGTGATCAAGTCGATCCGGCTAACTGATAATCCTCAAGAAATCGATTGCCGCCATGAGGCGATCAAAGGTCTTGTTCT
Organism: Ensifer sp. YR511; assembly: GCF_900103045.1. Classification (NCBI taxonomy): domain Bacteria; kingdom Pseudomonadati; phylum Pseudomonadota; class Alphaproteobacteria; order Hyphomicrobiales; family Rhizobiaceae; genus Ensifer; species Ensifer sp. YR511. The sequence goes on along the minus strand of NZ_FNGR01000016.1, from coordinate 60,725 downwards.
ACGCACTGAGTTTGTTCGCAAACGCTAGACGTTCGAAGCGTAACAGGTGATCGGTAGTCCTGAAGCGGCGCCGACGTCTTCGGAAGCGCTCAGCTTGAGGGCCGAGGAGTTGTCGCCGCTTAGCCCAGCGGTTTGGTCGGCGTTCTCGGCCGTTGTAGTGCCGACCCGCACTTCCAACGCATAGCGACAACGGAGCGCGACTAAGCGGATTGCGGCCCATGAGCTCGCAGTCGCGCTGGATGGCAGCCTGGTCCCAGGCTGCGGCCATCCGCTAGCTGCTTCTCTTGCCGCGCAACGGGAGGGCCGCCCTTTCGCCTACGGGAATACGAGGGCTGCACCATCCCGGCTCGACCCTTCCGGCTCGACCCATGGCGAGTGCGTCTAGCTATGGACCGCGGCGACCAGGCGGCGGCAGGCCTCCACGAGGTTCGGTTGCTGAAGCAGGGCGCCGCCGATCAGATACATGACGTCGTTGCCGTAGGCCTCACGCATCTCGGGAACGCGCTCGAAGGTCATGCCGCCACCGGGTGCAGCGACGATCGCCTTCGGCCCCCTCATGTCGGCCGCGCAGGCCCGAGCAATCGACAGGCATTCCTCTCGCGTGAAACCGAAGCGGCCTCCGAAGTTCGGGTAGATCACCGCATCCGCGCCCATCAGGCGATGCAGCGTGCCGAAGAACGAACGGTGCGAGAAGCCGCAATCGGCAGAAACCACATTTGCGCCGGAGAAGGCCGGGTGCGAAACGATCGGCAAGCTGAAGTCGGGATCGGCCGCAAGTGTGCGCACGACATCATAGCCGGTCAATGCCGGGGCCAGCATCACGGCGCCCGCACCGGCGGCCTGCGCTTCCTTCGCCCGGTCAAGCACGGCCGAAGCCGGCCCGGTGACATTCGGCACGAAGCTTGTCCTGCCGCCGGTTTTGGCATTGGCCTCGCCGACGGCCTCGATGCAGGCCTTCAGGCGTTCATTAAAAGGCGACGTCACCTGATCGACGAGACCATGGTCGTCCTTGACGAAGTGCATGCCGCCAAGCGCGAAATCATGGGCGCGGCTCGCAAGTTCGGATGTCGAAAGCCCGACGGGCTTGATCGCCGACATCAAAAGAGGGCTTTCGCCCACGCCGGCGCGGGCGCGAAGCCCGGCAATGCCGTGGCGGGGTCCTGTGCAAAGCCCAAGGATACCCGGCGAAAGACCGATATCCTCGACCTTCAGGCCGGGCTTGATGGAGCTGTTGCCGAAGATGACGTTCAAGAGCTGCAGAAAGTCGCCGCCGACATCGTCGTCGGAATAGGAGATCGAGGCGAGAAAACCCGGCCGGCCGACCGGATCCGGCTTCAGGTCTTCCAGCTTGCCGAGGATTTCATCCTCGACGTAGCCCTTGGGAACGGCGCTGCGCGGAATTTCGACGGTCTGCTCCAGAGCGATATCGAGTGCGCGCGCCTTAGCCTCGTCGGCGTCAGCGGCCTGCACGTAGTAGGTGACGGTGAAACGCGGAGCCACTAGAGCGCCTCCGCCTTCTGAGCCGAATGCACGTGGTCGATGCGGACCTCCGTCAATTCGTCCTCGCCGATCTCCAGCGGCTTGCCGACCAACTCGCTGATGGCGCCAACGAGCGCGCCGGCGTCCAGGCCATACTTTTTCATGAGGTAGGGCTTGGACGCACCATGGGCGAAGGTGTCATTGAGGCCCAGCCGCTTCAGGCGGATGCCAAGACCTTCTTCGGCCAGAATTTCCGCCACGAGCGAGCCGAGGCCACCAACGATGGTGTGGTTTTCCAGCGTGACGATCCCCTTCTTGCCCCGCGCGGCCTTCAAAAGGCCTTCGCGATCGAAGGGTTTCAAGGTCGAGGCGTGCAGATGGGTGATGCCGATGCCGCGTGCCTGAAGCGGTTGGGTGGCGCGCAGTGCTTCCTCGGTGCAGACGCCTGAGGAAACGACGAGAATGTCGTCGCCCTCGGACAGAACCCGCAGCTTGTTGAACGCGAAAGGCGTGGAGAAGAGACGCGGGACCTCGCCGCGAAGCACGCGCACATAGACGGGGCCATCGATGCTGTCGGCCACTTCGAGTACGGTCTCCACCTCGGTCGCGTCACCGGTCTCGAGGATCGTCATGTTCGGTACAGCGCGCAGAACGGCAATGTCCTCGATCGCCTGGTGGGTGATGCCGCCGGGCGTGGTGATACCGGGCAGGAAGCCCATCAGTCGCACCTTGCGATTGGAATAGGCGATGGAGTTGATCAGCTGATCATAGGGGCGGCGATAGAGGAAAACCGAGAAGGTGTGAATGAACGGCCGGTAGCCTTCCATCGCCAGCCCGCCGGCAAAGGACAACATATTCTGCTCGGCCATGCCGAGCGAGAGGAACTGCTGCGGATGCCGGTCGCGGAAGCCGTCGACCTCACAGGAAGAGGTCAGGTCGGCGGAAAGGCAGAGGACTTCGGGTCGCGCGGTCGCGAAGGTTTCGAATGCCTTGGCGTAGGGACGATTGACGATCTCGACCATGTTCAGGCCCCTTTCATTGCGTCGGCGTCGACGCCGAGTTCGGCCGCAAGTGCCGCCTGCATTTCAAGCCGCTCTTCCTGGCTCTTGAAGCGAACGTAATGAAGCCGCGGGAAACGTTTCTTAAGGAAGTCCATGCCCTGGTAGGGCGAGGTGTTGGCGAGGATGACCAGCGGCTTGCCGGGCTCGGCGCTTCCGGCCGCGGCCCTGAGCGCTTCCAGGTCGTGGCCGTCGACCGACCGGCAGGTGACGCCGAAGGCGCTTACCCGGGCGGCGAGATTGCCAAGGTCGAGCACCGACGACATGGCGCCGTCGCATTGCTGGCGGTTCACGTCGACGACGACGCGGATGTTGTCGATGCCGTGGTAGCTCATCGCGGAAAGGCATTCCCAGGTCTGGCCTTCCTGGAACTCGCCGTCCGACATGTAGACCCAGACCTTGCCCGGCTCCTTCTTCTGCAGCCGCGCCCAGGCGACGCCCGAGGCCATGGAGAGACCCTGCGCCAGCGAGCCCGTGGTCACTTCCATGCCGGGGCTGTGCTCGGCGCCGATCATCTCGACCGAACCGCCGTCCTTGTTGAAGTGATCGAGCGCGTGCTCGTCCATGCGCCCCATCTCGATCAGCGCCGAATAGATGACGAGCGCATAGTGGGCGGGCGAGATGAAGAAACGGTCGAACGCCGGCCCAACCGGTCCGTGATAGCCGGCGCCGGTAAAGGCGTCCGGATTGTGCGCCGAAGGAACACCGCGAAACGGCAGCGGCACCTTCGGCAACGTCGGCTCGCCGAGCGTCAGAAGCTCGTTATAGAGCAGCGCAAGGCTTTCGGCAGCCGAGCAGGCCTGGCTGAGGTAACCGCCATTGTTCTTCATCGTGTGGAAGAACACCCGTCGGCGGATGCCGAGCGCGATCTCTTCCGTTGAAACCCGGTTCGTGAGTGTCATCGTCTCAGCTCCGTTCTGGGAAAAGCGCCTTGAGGCCTTCGGGCGATGGTGTTGCGATGCCGCGCTCGGTGATCAGGCCGGTGATGAGTCGGGCGGGCGTGACGTCGAAGGCCGGATTGGCGGCAGGGCTGCCCTCCGGCGAAATGCGCACGCTGGCAATCGAGCCGTCGCTGGCGCGCCCCTGGACGAAGCTCACTTCGTCGGCGGTTCGCTCCTCGATCGGGATCTCCTTGATCCCGTCGCGGACCGTCCAGTCGATCGTCGGCGAGGGGAGGGCGACATAGAAGGGGACGCCATTGTCGCGCGCAGCTAGCGCCTTCAGATAGGTGCCGATCTTGTTGCAGACATCGCCATTGGCCGTCGTCCGGTCCGTGCCGACAATGACCATATCGACATCGCCGTGCTGCATCAGGTGCCCGCCAGCATTGTCGACGATCAGCGTGTGCGGCACACCGTGGCCGTTCATTTCCCAGGCGGTGAGATAGGCGCCCTGATTGCGCGGGCGTGTTTCGTCGACATAGACATGCACCGGAATGCCTTCCTCGACAGCCATGTAGATGGGTGCAGTCGCAGTGCCATAGTCGACGGTCGCAAGCCAGCCGGCGTTGCAATGGGTGAGGATGCGCACGGGTTCACCCGGCGCCTTCTTCGCAGCAATCTCGCGGATGACCTTCAGGCCGTTTGCGCCAATGGCGCGATTGAGTTCGACATCTTCGGCCGCGATCTCGGCGGCACGATCATAGGCCGCCTTGGCACGCCCGCCTTCCGGCAAGGGGCGCAGATGGTCGCGCATGGCGGTCAGCGCCCAGCGCAGATTGATGGCGGTCGGGCGTGTTTCGTTGAGTTCCTCCCAGACGGCGTCGAGATGGGCGTTCGACGGGTCCTTGGCCATCGCAATCGCAACACCGTAGGCGGCCGTGACGCCGATCAGCGGTGCGCCGCGCACCCACATGTCGCGGATGGCGACGGCGACATCGGCGACCGTTTTCAGCGTCACGACGCGGAACTCGTGTGGCAACCAGCGTTGGTCGATGATATCGACGGAGCGTCCGTCCTCGTTGAGCCAGATCGTATGGTAGTGGCGTTCTCCGACTTTCACGCTGATGTCTCCTTCTGAAGGCGCTCCGCGAGTGCGCGGATGTCCTTGAGGCTGTGGATATGATGCCGGTTGACGGCGAGGTGACGCCCGAGCTTCAGCGCCCTGGTTTCGCAGGCAGCACGGCGATCGGGGTCGATGATGGTTTCGAAGTCGGCGTTGTGGGCGAGCCCCAGGATGCGGCGGTGTATCTCGACACCGGCAAAGCCCAACATCTCGCGCCAGATCTCGTCGATGACGATATCGAGCGCCTGTTCGGCACCGAACGGATCGTTGCGCGCCTCAAAGAGGCTTGCCTGATAGAGAATGCCGTTACGCTCCGTGCGCCAGAGATGGGCGAATTCGGTGCGGAAGGTTTCCCAGATGACTTCGACCGTATCGAGCAGATAGGTGCGCATGCCATCTCGGGCACTGGGCGCGTTTTCGTGTCCGCTCTGCGAAAAATAGCTCATCCAGAAATTGGCAAGCAGCATGCCGACGTCGAAGCTGATCGGTCCGTAGAACGCGAACTCCGGGTCGATGACGCGGGTCTCGTCGTCGGTCACCATAACAGAACCGGTATGCAGATCGCCATGGCAGAGCGTTTCGGCTTTTGCCGAGAACAGATGTTTCAGCCGCTGTGCTTCGACCTTGAGGTCGCGGTCGGCGCGAAGCTCGGCCACGATCGGATCGAGCTGGGGCGTGGTGTGACGATTGAGCTCGGCCTCGACGTAGGGATCGGAAAACACCAGGTTTTCGGTGATGTCGCAAAGCTCGATATTGTCGGCGAAAAGCGCAAGGTCCGTCTTCTTTTCTCGCGTGGCCATGGAGAGGTCGGAGCCGCGAAAGAGCGTGCGGGCGACGAAGAGGCCGAGGTCACGCCCGATTTTCGGCAGTTGCCGCCCGTCGATCAGCGCGCGCCTCAAAATGACGTGCGGCGTCAGGAACTCCATGACGATGAGCGCCTGGGATTCGTCGAAGAAATAGATCTCCGGCACGAGACCGGGGTCACGCGCTGCCTGGCGCTTCAGGGCATGATATTCGAAATAGGAGCGCTTCAGCGGCAGCGGCCAGCTTTCGCCGACAAGGCGCACATAGGGCAGCGCCTGCTTGACGATAGCAGCGCCCCTGTCGCCGGAGACGATGAAGACCAGATTGAGGTTGCCGTCGCCGACTTCCTTAACGCTCCAGCGCGAAAAGTCCGGCCCGATTTTTTCTCTCAGGACGGTGTTGCCGCCGAGTTTTTCCGGCAACGTCGCAGCGCTCAACGCCTCGAAGACCTGCTTGTCCATATCGTTCTCCTCCAACGCATGGCGCGGGCCTCCACCGCTCGCAGCCATGCCGTGTGTGGTCACAACTAAGGCGGCATGCTAGCAAATGTCAATGGCCTTGACATTTGACGGAAGCCTATCCTAACCTGCCTTCATCGGGAGGAGAGAATGAGCGAACAGGCAGTGTTTCGCATTGAGGGCGTGCGCAAATCCTTCGGGCCGGTACCGGTTCTTCGAGGGGTGGATCTCGATCTCAAGGCTGGGGCGGTTACCGTTCTGATGGGCGCCAATGGCGCCGGCAAATCCACGCTCGTGCGGATCCTGAGCGGCGTTTACACGCGCGACGCCGGCACGATCACGCTCGCCGGCATGCCCTTCGAGCCGACGGCCCCGGCCGAGGCGATCCGCGCCGGCGTTGTCACCGTGCATCAGAACATCAATGACGGGGTGGTCGCCGATCTCGACGTCGCCACCAATCTAACGCTCGACCGCTTGAACGGGCGCGGTGCGCGGCTGTTCTTCAACCCGCGTCGGGTGCGCCGAGAGGCCGCCGCGGTCGCCTCGCGCATGGGGCTTGCGATCGATCTTGCCGCCAATATCAACGACCTGACGCTTGCCGACCGGCAGATGGTGGCGATCGCCCGTGCCATGGCGCATGAGCCGAAGGTGCTGATCCTTGACGAACCGACCTCGTCGCTGTCGAGCGCGGAGGCCGACCGGCTTTTCGATCTCGTCGATCGGCTGAAGGCGCGCGGCGTCGCCATTCTCTATATCTCGCATCGCATGTCGGATATTCGCCGGCTGGCCGATAGCATCGTGGCGCTGCGTGATGGCCGCATCAGTGGCCGCTTCGAAGGGCCGGAACTGGACTATGAGGGTGCGGTCAACGCCATGCTCGGTCGCAAGGTCTTGGCTGGCGCCGTTGATCTGCGCGACGGCGGCGCTCCGGTCTTTGCGGTCAGCGGCCTGAAGTTGTCGGAACAGGCGCGCCCCTTCGATTTCACGCTCCGTGACGGGGAAATCGTCGCCGTCACCGGGCTCGTCGGCGTCGGCAAGACCGCGCTTGCCGAAACCCTGTTTGGCGCGCGCGCTCCGTTTGCGGGTGAGATGACGCTCGACGGCGCGCGTTACGCGCCGGCAAGCACCGGAAGGGCTATCGCCCGCGGCGTCTTCCTCGTCGCCAAGGACCGCGCCGAAAGCGGCATCGTGCCCGACTTCAACATCTACGAAAATATCAGCCTGCCGTTCCTGAGCCGGCTCTCGCGCTTCGGCATATCGAGCCGGCGGGCGGAAAAGACCAAGGCACGCCAGCAGATCGCCGCCCTCGGTGTCGTCTGCCGCAGCGAGCGCGACGAGTTGCAGACGCTTTCGGGCGGGAACCAGCAGAAGGTGATGGTCGGGCGCTGGCTTTCCGAGCCGTCGCGCCTGCTCATCCTCGACGAACCGTTCCAGGGCGTCGACATCGCCGCACGCCGCGACATCGGCGAGAAGCTGCGCGCCTCGGCCGCGGGCCGCGCCACGATCCTCTTCGTGACCGAACTCGACGAAGCCTTCGAAGTCGCCGACCGCATCCTCGTGATGTCGGAACAGACCATCGTCGGCGAGCACCGCAATGCCGACATCGATGTCGAGCGGCTCCTGTCGGAAATCGCCGGTCAATTCTATCAACAGGTCCATGCGTCATGAGCAGTGAACAGAGCAATTCCGCAGCACCGGTTGCGGTCCCTTCGAGCGCATCGGGAATTCGCGAGGCGGCCATCAAATACGGCTTCCTCGTGCTTCTCGCCGGGATGGTCCTCTATTTCTCGCTCGTGACCGGCGGCTTCGCCTCACCGCAGAGTGCGGTCTTCATCCTGCAGTCGGTGTCGATTACCGGCATCCTGGCGCTGGGCGTGACGGCCACGCTTGTCGTCGGCGGCTTCGATCTTTCGATCGGCTCGGTCGCGACGACGGCGATGATGGCCTCGTCCTATGTGATGGTGGTGATGGGCGGCGACGCACTGACGGCGACGCTCGTGTGCCTTGCCATCGGTGTCCTGGTCGGTTTCGTCAACGGCGTCATTATCGTCTACATGCGCGTGCCTGACCTGCTGGCGACACTCGGCATGATGTTCCTCTTGCTCGGCCTCCAGCGCATCCCGACGGAGGGTCGGTCGATTGCCACAGGCATGACGCTTCCCGACGGCTCGGTCGCCGGCGGCACTTTCAGCCCGGCCTTCCTGGCACTCGGCCGCCACCGCTTCGATTTCGTCCTGCCCAACCTCGTGCCGGTTTCGGTCGTGGTGCTGATCGTGCTGGCGATCGTCATCTGGTTCTTCCTCGAATACACCCGCTTCGGCCGCATGATGTATGCCGTCGGCTCCAACGAGCGGGCAGCCGGCCTCGCCGGTGCGCCGGTCAATGCCTACAAGATTTCGGCCTATATCATTTCCGGCGTCTTCGCCTCGATCGGCGGCATCCTGCTTGCCGCCCGTCTTGGTCGCGGAGACATCGCGTCGGGCAACAACCTGCTGCTCGATGCGGTTGCCGCAGCGCTCATCGGTTTTGCCGTGCTCGGCGCCGCCAAGCCGAATGCTTTCGGCACGGCGATCGGCGCGCTCTTCGTCGGCATCCTGCTGCAGGGCCTGACGATGATGAACGCGCCCTATTACACCCAGGATTTCATCAAGGGCGCCGTGCTCGTCGCTGCCCTGATCTTCACCTTTGCGCTCTCGAAAAGAGGCAAACGCTGAAGGGGTGCCCTTCAGCGGAAAACAAAAAGTTCACCAGTGGAGGAGACTGACATGAACATGACTCGCAGAAGCCTGGGCCGCTTGACGCTTGGGTTGATGGGGGCAGCCGCCTTCGGCGTGCCGTCCTTTGCAGCCGACATGCCAAAGCCGTTCGACAAGGCCGGCGATGTCAAGATCGCGCTTGTGCGCTACCTTTCGACCGGCGACTTCTTCCAGTCCTATCTCGCAGGCGTCGAGGCGCAGTCCAAGGCGCTCGGCGTGCAGCTTCAGGTCTTCGACAGCCGCCAGGATGCAGCGCTCCAGGCCGACATGGTCGACCAGGCGATCGCGCTTGGCGTGCAGGGCATCATCATCCAGCACGGCCTGACCGAATCGATGAAGGAAGCTGCCCAGCGCGCGGTTGACGCCGGCATCAAGGTCGTCGCCTTCGACGTAAACGTCGAGAACGAGAAGATCCCGCAGATCGAGCAGTCCGATCGCGACCTCGCCCGCCTCGCGCTCGAGCAGGCCGTCAAGGACAATGGCGAAAGCTTCAAGGCAGGCTACGTCTATGTCGCCGGCATCGCGCCGCTCGACCGCCGCGACGAGACCTGGAAGGAATTCAAGGCGAAGTATTCCGGCATCGAGGAAGCCGCACAATTCGGAACGATGGACAACCCGATCGCCAACTCGGTAGCCAACCAGGCCCGCGCGGTGATTTCGGCCAAGCCCGACATCACCGTGATGTTCGCGCCCTATGACGAGTTCGCCAAGGGCGTGAAGATCGCCGTCGACGAAGCGGGCCTGTCTTCCAGCGTCAAGATCTACTCGGCCGACATTTCGACGTCCGACATCGCCGCCATGCGCGAAACGGGCTCGGCCTGGACGGCGACGGCCGCCACCAACCCCGCCGTCGTCGGCCAGGTCTCGGTCCGCTCGCTCGCCATGCTGCTTGCCGGCGAAGACCCGGGCCGCCAGGTGGTCGTACCGCCGACGCTGATCACCCAGAAGGACCTGAACGATCAGGACATCAAGAACATGGAAGAGCTCGGCGTGAAGCTGCCGCAGTTCGCCCATGCAGATGTTGCCATGCCCGCATGGATGCCGAAGCCTTAATCTCCCAAGGCGAAACGAAAGGGGCGGTCGATCAGACCGCCCCTTTTTTTGTCCTGGTTACTCTAATTCGCTTTCCGCCTTTGGCGGCACCCAGGCTTCGATCGCCGTCTCGGGATAGATCTGCACGGAGCCCGGCTCGAAATGGCTTTCGATCGCGTAGCCGAGGCTGGTCAGGTCTGTGCGATACCAGCCGACGATCTTGCCGCGCCATGAGGCGCGGCCTTTCTTGGCGGCATAGTCACCCATTTGAAACGCGGCATCTGCGGGCCATCGATCGACCATTTCGTCTCCATCCGAACAACTCTGGCGGGAGACTGCAGTGTGGCACGTTTTTACGCTTAGACGGAAGCGCTCAGCGCATCGCCGCTGCGATATTGCCGCCATCCACAGTCGTCACATCCGCGGTGGTTCGTTCTGCGAGCGCGTGGTGCACGAAGGCGCGCGCTACGTCCTCGGCCGTCACTTCGAGACCGAGCAGGTTTCCGCCCATGTAGTCCTTGACCGAAAGGCCGCGAGCGGCTGCACGATTGGCGATCATCTCGTCATTGAGCAGACCCGAGCGGATGCGATCGGCGTTGACGGCATTGACGCGGATATGGTCGGCACCATGCTCAAGCGCATATTGCCGCGACAGAAACAGCGTCGCCGCTTTCGGCAATCCGTAGGCGCCGAACTTCGCGCCCGGGTTGACTGCCTGCTTGGAGGCGTTGAAGAGCAGCACGCCGCCGGTCTTTTGTTCCTTCATGATGCGCACGGCATTCTGCGCGACCGTCTGATGCGCGAAGAAATTCAGCTCGAAGCTACGGCGCAGCAGGGCGTCGTCCATCGTCGCAATCGGGCTTTCCCAGGCGGCGCCCGCATTGGAGACGACGATATCGACGCCGCCGAAGGTCGCGACCACCCGGTCGAAGGCGGCGCGCACCGAAGCGGGATCCGTGATGTCGCAGGCGATGCCAATCGAGTTGTTGCCGGCCGCCTTTGCCACGACCGCAGCCTTGTCGCCGTCGAGATCGAGCACGACGGCATGCGCGCCCTCGGCGACGAAAGCCTTGACGATGGCAGCGCCGATGGCGCCGGCGCCGCCGGTGACGAGCGCGACCTGGCCGGTAAACGGCTTCGGCTTGGCGCCTGCGAGTTTCGCCTGTTCCAGCGACCAGTATTCGAGATCGAAGAGATCCGGCCGGCTGACCGGCTCGAAGCGGCCAACGGATTCTGCGTCGCGCGCAGCCTCGATCCACATCTCGCCGACGTCGACGGCGATCATCGCGTCCTTGTAGGTGCGGCCATGGCCGAACATGCCGAGCCCGGGCACCAGCGTCAGGCGCGGCATGGGATCGAGCATGATGCGCTTGACGTCGTCTCGTGCGTCGTTGCTGTGGAAATACCCGGTGTAGTCGGCGGCAAAGGCGGTGACCCGCGCGTCGATCACGGCCCGGTAGCCCAAGAGATCATCTTTAGCCGGCGCCGGAAGCACCATCGGGCCGGTCTTGATGCGGATGGAAAGATCGGGCGTCGAAACGCCCCTGGCTGCCATCTCCTCAACCTGCTGCGCATTGACGAAGTCGAGGATATCGGGCGAGGTGCGGAACACACTGACCATGCGGTCAAAACGGCCTTCGCCCTTGTCGACGGCAACGGCGCCGCGCAGCATTGGCGCGATATCGGCAGGGCTTGCAAGCACTGCGGGCAGGGCGGCGGGCGTAAACGGATTGTGCCCCTTCGCTTTCACATGCTCTTCGGCAAGCGTGACATAGTGGATCATCCGATCATAGGCTTCCTTCGCCGTGTCGGCGAAGGTGAAGATCCCGTGCTTGTCGAGGATCAGCCCCTCGACTGTCGGATCCTGATCGAACACGTCCGCCGCAGCCTTCGCCAGCGCGAAGCCCGGCATGATGTAGGGCACGAAGCCCATCTTCCTGCCGAAAAGCTCGGCGCACATCTCCCGGCTCTTGGCCTGATCGGCGATGGCAAGAATGGCGGTCGAATGGGTGTGGTCGACGAACTTGTGTGGCAGGAAGGCGTGCAGCAGCGCCTCCACGGACGGGTTCGGCGAGGCCGGGTCGATGAGGTTGGCGCGCAACAGCGTCACCATGTCCTCGTCCGAAAGCCTTTCGAGCTTGCGGCTCTTGAGCAGGGGGGCGATCTTGACGGCTGGCAGGCCGGGGGGCTCGATCGTGCCCATGTCCCAGCCACTGCCCTTGACGCAGAGCACGGCATGCGTGTCCCCGACGAGGTCTGTGATTTCGGTTTTCACCGAGGTGTTGCCGCCGCCATGCAGCACGAGCCGCGGCTCGCCGCCAAGCAGTCGCGTCGTATAGGTCCGCAGCGCCAGATCGCGGCCGGTGCCCTTGGCCTGATAGCCCGCAACGACCTTCTCCGCCTCGTCGTCGCGCCAGAGATTATCCATAAGTTCAGCCTCCCGATAAACCGGCCCGGCCGGTATCGGCGGACCCAAATTCGAGGCTCAGGGGGCGCCTGAGCCGCTTCTGCCAAGCCCTTCGCGGTTCCAGCGATCGAGGACTTTGCGTGCCATCGACTCGGTGATGACGAGATGCGAGGCGAAGCCGCCCTTCAAGGCCGCCATCAGCGGTTCGAACTTGCTGTCCTCCTGCACGACCAGCATGCGCTTCTTGATCGTGCGGATGGAGCCCAGATCGGCCGAAATGCAGCGGCGATTGTGCTCGCAATCCATCCATTGGCCGTCGCGATCGATGAGCTGTCCGGCAATGACGCCGGCCGCGCCCTTTTCGCCCATCGCATGCATGTCTGCAGCCGAGAGCGCGCCGCATTTGACGAGGTGGCTGTCATCCTCGATGCCGCCGACCGAATAGAGCGCCAGACCGCAGTCGGAGATGGTCGCGAGCTGCTCCTTGATGACGGGTTCGCCGCGCAGTTCTTCGGCGAGCCGCTCGGAGGAAAGCACGAGCGGCGCATAAAAATTAATCCCTTCGGCATTGAGGCGGCGGGCGATTTCCGTCGTGCATTGATCCGGGCGGTAGGAATAGGGCGCGCCGAGGTTGCCGCAAAGTTGCACGACCGTGACGCCGCGCAGGTCCGCAAAGGGCATGACGTCGGCGATATGATAGACGGTGCGGCCCCAGGCAACACCGATCCGGTCGCCCTTGTTGATCAGTTCGAGAAAAACGGAGGCCGCGACGACGGGCATTTCGGCGGCCGGGTCCATCGCCTGCCGATCTTCCGGCACGAGCCATGCAGTCGTAAGCCCGGTGGCGTCTTCGAGCTCGCGGGCAAGCACGTCCTGCGAAAACAGTTCTGTCGACGTGGTGATCGTGACGATGCCCATCTCGCGGGCCTTGCGCAGATACATGGCGATCGAGGCGCGGGATATCTCCAGCCGCTGCGCCACTTCGTCCTGGCGCAGGCCGTGCGTATAATAGAGCCAGGCGGCCTTGTGAATGATTTGGTCTGTGGCTCGGATGGGCATTGGCGGAACCTTCGCAAGATGGATCTGACATATTTCATCTATACTGACAAAAGTCAACGTCGTTGACGAATGTCGCCACGTCGCGCGCACTGCAGCAGCTGAACCTCTATTTGAGTGATGGTCTTTACGGCGTCGCTTCTCGCCGCGAACGCGCTTGCAGCCCACAGCCGGTTGCAAACGGAATCCATATGTGAACATACTATTCATATAAGGATCCGAATGGAGATCGAGCGGCATTGCCCTCGGGAACCGTCGAACGGACCCGCAGTTGCCGACCTATTGCATCAGGGACTGACCAATGGATGACTTCATGCCCACTGTCGGGGTGTCCTCGACCCATCCCGGGGACATGCCGGAGGAGCACGCCGCGCTTCCCGTGTGGAACGCGGAAAACTGGTTCTATGAGGACTGGCCAGTCGGCCAGCGTATAAGGTCATTGCGTCGCACGATCGCCGAGAGCGACAGCCACCTCTTCAATACGCTCGTCGTCGACATCCATCCTTACGTGCAGGATCAGATGTTTGCCGAGCGCGAGGGCATCTTCGGCAGGCGTCTCGTTGCCGGCGCCTTCGTCTTTTCCGCAGGCCTCGGGCTGGTCGCCACCAACTGCGTCAACGCCTTTTCCTACGGTTATGACAAGCTGCGCTTCATCAAGCCGGTCTTCATCGGCGAAACGATCTACACGATCCGTACCAACATGGACAAAACGCCCCGCTACAGGGAGCTCGGGCTTATCCGGGCCAGCTACCAGGTCTTCAAGGGCGAGGGGGAGCTGGTGCTCTACTGTGAGCACCTGCAGACCGTGAAATACAAAAACCCCGCCGACTTCGTCGGCAAGACCGAGAAGTAAGATACCGATGACCGAAACCAACGAACTGCCGCTCTCTGGCCTTGTCGTCGTCGACATGAGCCAGTTTCTCTCAGGCCCCTACTGCTCCTTGCGCCTCATGGATCTCGGGGCGCGCGTCATCAAGATCGAGCGCCCCGACGGTGGCGACCTGTCGCGCCGGCTTTATCTGAGCGACACCGAGATCGGCGGCGATTCGACGATCTTTCATGCCATCAACCGCGCCAAGGAAAGCCTCGCGATCGACCTCAAGAACGAGGCGGATCTTAAAGCCTTGCAGACGTTGCTCGCCAAGGCCGACGTGCTGATCCAGAATTTCCGTCCCGGCGTCATCCAGCGGCTCGGGCTCGACTACGAGGCGGTCAAGGCGATCAACCCGAAGATCGTTTATGCCTCGATCAGCGGCTATGGCGAGGAAGGCCCCTGGGTGAAGCGGCCGGGGCAGGATCTGCTCGCGCAATCGCGCTCCGGCGTCATGTGGCTGAACGGCGATGAGGGCCAAGGGCCGGTGCCCTTTGGTCTGGCGATCGGCGACATGCTTGCGGGCGCCGCAGCAGCGCAAGGTATCCTTGCAGCCCTCGTCCGTCGCGGCATTTCCGGCAAGGGCAGCCTGATCGAGACGAGCCTGCTCGAGGCCCTCGTCGACTTCCAGTTCGAAGTCCTGACGACGCACTTGAATGACGGCCGCCGGCTGCCGACCCGGTCGGGTTTTCGCAGCGCCCATGCCTATCTGTCGGCGCCCTATGGGGTCTATCCGGCCAAGGACGGCTATCTCGCCATCGCCATGACGCCCATCCCGAAGCTTGCCGATCTCTTGCAAATGCCACAACTCGACGCCTATCGCGACGATCCGGCTTCCTGGTTCTCCGAACGGGACGAAATCAAGGCGCTGATCGCCAAGCGGATCGCCGAAAACACCATCGACCATTGGCTTGGCGTGCTTGAGCCTGCGGACATCTGGTGCGCCCGGGTTCTAAACTGGAACGAACTGCTCGAAAGCGAAGGCTTCCGCGTGCTCGACATGCTGCAGACGGTGGTGCGCGAGGACGACGTTTCGATCCTGACGACGCGTTCGCCGCTCAGGGTCAACGGTAAGCGTGCGCAGGTGGACCGCGCAGCACCACGGATCGGCGAGCATAGCACCTCGATCCGAGAGGAGTTCGGCCTGTGAGCGTCACATTGAAGGGCATGACCTGGAGCCACCCGCGCGGCTACGATCCGATGATCGCCTGTTCGCGGTTTTGGCAGGAACGCACCGGCATAACGGTAGAATGGGACAAGCGCTCGCTGCAGGATTTTGAGACCTATCCGGTCGAGGAATTGGCGCGGGCCTATGATCTTATCGTCATCGATCATCCGCATGTCGGCCAAATCACCAAGGAGAAGTGCCTGGCGCCGCTTGATGTGGAAGGCCGCCAAGCCGAGAGGAAGGCGCTTGAGGATGCGAGCGTCGGGCGCTCCTATCCGAGCTATACCTGGCAGGGCCGGCAATGGGCCTTTCCGATCGATGCGGCGACCCAGGTCCAGGCGTGGCGCCCGGACCTGACGGACCGTATGGAAAGCTGGACCGACATGCTGGCGCTCGCGCGACAGGCAAGGGTGGCGCTGCCGATGCGCCCACCGCATTCCCTGATGAGCTTCTACACGCTCGCCGGCAATCTCGGTTCCCCCTGCCGCAGTGACGCTACCGGGCCGCTGATCGATCCGGATGCGGGCATCAACGCCTTCGAGCGCCTGCGTGAACTGACAGACCTGATCGATCCCTCCTGCTTTTCCATGGACCCGATCGCCTTGCTGGAGGCAATGAGCGATCCGGCGTCGAAAGTTGTCTGTGCACCTCTGATCTACGGCTATGTCAGCTACGCGATGCCGGGCTTCCGGCCGTCGCTCGTGACGTTTGGCGATGTTCCGGTTGCCGGAACCAATGGTCCGGCAGGCTCGGCCCTCGGCGGAACGGGGATTGCGGTCTCGGCTTTCTCACAGGCGCGGGAAGCGGCGATCGATTTCGCCTATTTCGTTGCGAGCGGCGCCGTCCAGCGCGGTCCTTATGCCTCAGGAGGCGGGCAGCCCGGCCACGCGGCCGCCTGGGATGACGACGCCGTCAATGCCGCGACATCCGATTTCTATCGTGCGACGCGCAAGACGCTGGAGAGCGCCTGGGTTCGCCCACGGCACGACGGCTACATGGCGTTCCAGCAGGCGGCATCCGATCGCATCAACGACGGCCTCACGGGCAAAGAGGCGGCGGGAAAGGTCGTCGACGATCTCAATCGGCTGTTTGCAGAGAGTTTTGCTACAGCCTGATTTCTGAGTTCCGGGATGCCCAGGCGTCCCGGAACGGACTTAGGGCAGGGCTTGCTAGGCGAGATTCCAGATCCGGCGCGCGTTGTCGGCAAGCAGCTTGCGCTTTTCCTCCGCGCTGCAGCCTTCCAGAAGCGCGTGGGTGGCGCCGACCCAGGTCGAAAGATTGCCGCCGAGTGTGCAGACCGGCCAATCGCTTCCCCAGACCACCCGATCCCAACCAAAGACGTCGATCGTGTGCTCGACATACGGGCGCAGCGTCTCGACCTGCCAGGCCTCGTCCGCATAGGCGACGACGCCGGAGATTTTTGCCGTGACGTTCGCACGCTGGGCGATCTCGCTCATGTGCTCGCGCCAGGGATGCTCGGCGCCGGCGCGAATGTCGGGCACGCCGCAATGGTCGAGGATAAACGGAACGTCGGGCGCCAGATCGGCAAGCGCAATCGCCTTTTCGATCTGGTGCGGCAGGACGCAGAGGTCGAAGGTGAAGCGACGGCCGCCGAGCCGGCGGATATTGTCGCGAAAAGTCGCTCCTTCGGAGAGATCATCCGGCATCACATGCAGCACGCGGCGGAAGCCCTTGACGAGGCCGTTTGCTTCCTGGCGTTCCAGATAGGCCGAAAAGCCATCCTCTTCAGGTCTGCAGGCGGCAATAGCGCCCTTCAGCAGGCTATCCGCCTGGCCTGCGAGCCGCGCGACCTCGGATGTCTCCTTCTCCATCTCTAAAGGATCGACATCGACCTCCATGTGCAGGCTGGCCGTAATGCCGAGCCGCCGCGCTTCGCGCTCGTAGGTGGCGTAGAGAAAGTCCTGGTTGAGGGCAGGCACACCGGCGAGCCAGGGATAGGCGAGCCTCGACCTGTCGATGAGGTGAAGATGGGTGTCGATGATCAAGGCGCGCCTCCTCCGAACGGCTTCTCACATAAGAATGATCTATTCAGATAAGAAGTACGACCGTTCCCAAGTGCCGTCAATCTGTTGTGGAGGCCACGTCCGAACCGGCCAACGTCGACAGTTGCTCGGCGGTTTTCAGCAAAAGGGCGATGCTTTCAGTGATGTCTGGCGCCGAGGGCGCGTTAACGAGCGCGATATAGGGAACGGTCAGCGCCGCGATGCCGCGGCCATCAGGCCCCAGGATCGGCGCCGAGAGGTTATAGACGCCGGCTGTCTGCGCGCTCGCCATCATTTCATAGCCGCGCTCGCGGATCTGATCGAGGCGCGCGTAGAACTCAGGCCCGCGCGGGACCTCGTCTTTGCTCCTGGCATGTTCCGCGATCATCATTTCGCGCTCTTCGGCCGAGCGGAAGGCAAGCAGGATATGGCCGGAACCCGTGTCGAAGAGGCTGATATGCGACCCGACCCGGATCGAAATGCCCCAATAATCAGGCGCTTCCTGCTGGGCGATGACGACGGCGGAGCCACGATCGAAGACGGCGAGGTGGTTTGCCTGCTTCGAGCGCTGGGCAAGATCCCGCATCAAGGGCGTGGCGTAGGAGGCAAGCCTGCGGACCGGCGCATGCAGTTGCGACAACCCGAAGAGCTTCAATGTCAGCGAATAGCGATCTCCGTCGATGCGCGTGACATAGCCGCGCCGCACCAGCCGATCGAGCATGCGGTAGAACTCGTTCGGACTCCGGTTCAGGCGCTTGGAAATCTCGGCCTGCGTCAGTCCGCCGTCGACGCTGGCGAGCAGCTCGAGAATGTCGAGCCCCTTATCAAGGGCCGGTGCGCGGTAGCGATCTGACTCTTCGGTGTCCATGAAGCCTCCTTGGTGAATATTCATATCCATATACGCAGACGAAGGCGCCCACAAAGGAAACTTCTCCCTTGACGCCTCATAAAAATGTTGTTTGTATATGAATTAGTTTCTCACAAATGAGAACGTCGCGTCAGGAAGAGGGCGTGCACATGGGAGGAGTGGATATGAAAAGGCTGCTTGCCGGCGTCTCCGCCGGCGTCGTTATGCTTGCCTGTGCAGGGGGAGCGGCGAATGCCGCAGAACTGCCCGGCAAGTTCGAGGGCGTCACGATCGACGCCAAGCTGATCGGCGGACAGCAATACGAAAAGCTCTACGAGCGGATCGGCGAATGGGAGAAGGCGACCGGCGCCAAGGTCAACATCCTGTCGAAGAAGAACCACTTCGAACTCGACAAGGAGATCAAGTCGGACATCGCGACTGGCGGCGTCAGCTGGTGCGTCGGCTCGAACCATTCCTCCTTCGCGCCGCAATACCCCGACATCTACACTGATCTCCTGGCGCTCCTGCCGCCGGAGGAGATCGCCAAATTCGTGCCGGCGCTGATCGACGCTTCGACGCTCGACGGCAAGCTGGTGATGTTGCCGCGCGCCCAGTTCGACGTGTCGGCGCTCTACTACCAGAAGAGCCTCTACCAGGACGAAGCCAAGAAGACCGCCTTCAAGGCGAAATACGGTTACGACCTCGCGCCGCCGGACACCTGGGCCCAGGTCAGCGATCAGGCCGAGTTCTTCGCCGCCCCGCCGAATTTCTACGGCACGCAGTTTGCCGGTAAGGAAGAGGCAATCAACGGTCGCTTCTATGAAATGCTGGTCGCCGAAGGTGGCGAATATCTCGACAAGGACGGGCGCCCGGCCTTCAACTCGGAAGCCGGTGTCCATGCGCTTGACTGGTTCGTCAAGCTCTACAAGGACAAGGCCGTACCGCCGGGCACGACCAACTATCTTTGGGACGACCTCGGCCAGGGCTTTGCCTCGGGTTCGATCGCCCTCAATCTCGACTGGCCTGGCTGGGCGAGCTTCTTCAACGACCCGAAGTCCTCCAAGGTCGCCGGCAATGTCGGCGTGAAGGTGCAGCCGGCCGGTTCTTCCGGCAAGCGCACCGGCTGGTCGGGCCATCATGGCTTCTCGGTCACCGAAGATTGCGCCAACAAGGAAGCGGCCGCTTCGCTCGTCTGGTGGCTGACCAACGAGGACAGCCAGAAGCTGGAATCGGCTGCCGGCCCCTTGCCGACCCGGACTGCCGTCTGGGAATACAACATCAAGCAAGCCGAGGGCGACGCCTACAAGACGGAAGTGCTGCAGGCTTTCCAGGAAGCCGCAAAGCATGCCTTCCCGGTTCCGAAGACGGCCGAGTGGATCGAAATCTCCAACGCCGTCTATCCGGAACTCCAGGCCGCCATCCTCGGCGACAAGACGTCGAAGGAAGCGCTTGATGCCGCCGCTCAGAAAGCGACCGGCATTCTCGAAGACGCGGGCAAGCTCTGATCGTTACCCATGAGGCGGCGCCGATGCCTTGAAGGCGCCGGCGCCGCCTCAGCCATTTCATGCAATCCTCAGGACTGCCCGATGAAGCTCAAGAAATTGTCAGCACCGGCCCTGCTTCTGCTTCCGGCCTTTGTCGTGCTCGCGGCGGTGATCGTGTTGCCGCTCCTTTTTTCCTTCTATTCGAGCTTCACGCCGTTCCGCTTGACCAAACCGGAGACGCTGTGGGTCTTTGTCGGCCTGCGCAACTACGCGACCGTACTTGGCAACGCCGAATTCTGGGTCGCGTTTGGCCGCACCGTGCTGTTGCTGACTGTGGCTCTGAACGCCGAGATGCTCCTCGGTCTCGGCCTGGCTTTGCTTGTCAACAAGGCGACCCACGGCCAGCGCCTGCTGCGCACCATGATGATGTTTCCGATGATGTTTTCGCCGGTGCTCGTCGGCTTCCAGTTCAAGTTCCTCTTCAACGACAATATCGGCTTCGTCAACAATGCGCTGCAGTCGCTGGGACTGACGGATCAGGCAATTCCCTGGTTGATCGACGGCAATCTCGCACTGCTCTCGATCATCATCGCCGAAGTCTGGTCCTCGACCGCAGTCTTTGCGATCCTGATTCTGGCCGGCCTGCTCGCCATGCCGAAGGATCCGGTCGAGGCTGCCCATGTCGACGGCTGCACACCCTGGCAGACCTTCCGCTATGTCACCTGGCCCTATCTGATGCCGTTCGCCTTCATCGCCATGACGATCCGCTCTCTCGACGTCGCGCGCGCCTATGACATCGTCAAGATCATGACCGATGGCGGCCCGGCCAAGCGCACGGAGCTACTCTGGACGCTCGTCGGCCGCACAGCCTATGCCGATGCCCGCATGGGGCTCGCCAACGCCATGGCCTATGTCGCGATCCTCCTGTCGATCGTCTTCACCGTCTATTTCTTCCGCAAGCTCGCCGCGGCGCGCCAGCAGATCGGAGCCGAGTGGTAATGGATATCAACGCTTCGCACCGCCTGCGCCGCCGCCTGTTGAAGACGGTGCACCTGATCGGCCTGTTTCTCGCAATGGCCGTGATCTGCCTTCCCGGCCTCTGGATCGTGCTGTCGTCGCTGCGCCCGACCGTCGAAATCATGGCGAAACCACCGGTTTGGATCCCCGAGAGCATTTCGCTCGATGCCTATCGCGCCATGTTTGCGGGCGCCGGGCAGGGTGGCGTTCCCGTCTGGGACTATTTTCGCAATTCGCTGATCATCTCGGTGACCTCGACGGTGATTGCACTGGCGATCGGCATGGCCGGCGGCTACGCCTTTGCCCGCTATCGTTTCAAGGCGAAGTCGGCGATCTTTCTCGGCTTCATGCTGACGCGCGCCGTGCCTGGCATCGCGCTCTCGCTGCCGCTCTTCATGCTCTACGCCCGCACCGGTATCATCGACACGCATTTTTCGCTGATCCTGACCTATGTCGCGCTCAACGTGCCCTTCACCATCTGGCTGATCGACGGCTTCTTCCGCCAGGTGCCGAAGGATCTCGCCGAGGCCGCCCAGATAGACGGCTGCACGCCGTGGCAGGCCTTCTGGCAGGTGGAGTTTCCGCTTGCCGGTCCCGGCATCGCATCCGCCGGCATCTTTGCGTTCCTGACGTCCTGGAACGAGTATGCGCTTGCCTCGCAGATCACCCGCTCGGTCAATTCCAAGACCTTGCCGGTCGGGCTTCTCGACTACACCGCCGAATTCACCATCGACTGGCGCGGCATGTGTGCGCTCGCCGTCGTGATGATCATCCCGGCGCTGACCCTTACCTTCATCATTCAGAAGCACCTCGTTTCGGGCCTCACCTTCGGCGCGGTGAAAGGATAATCGTTCATGGCTCCTGTCACCCTCAGGAAACTGGTCAAGCGCTACGGCGCGCTCGAGGTCGTCCACGGCATCGACCTCGAAGTGAAGGACCGCGAGTTCATCGCGCTCGTCGGCCCGTCGGGCTGCGGCAAGTCGACAACGCTGCGCATGATCGCAGGCCTCGAAGAGGTTAGCGATGGCGCGATCGAAATCGGCGGAAAGAAGGTCAACGACCTGCCGCCTCGGGCGCGCAATATCTCCATGGTCTTCCAGTCCTATGCGCTCTATCCGCATATGACGGTCGCCGAAAACATGGGTTTTTCGCTAAAGATCGCCGGACGCTCGGCAGACGAGATCAAGACGCGGGTCGATGAAGCCGCTGCCATCCTCGATCTTAGCCATCTCCTGGAGCGCCGCCCGTCGCAGCTTTCCGGCGGCCAGCGCCAGCGCGTCGCCATGGGCCGCGCGATCGTGCGCCAGCCGGATGTCTTCCTGTTCGACGAACCTCTGTCGAACCTGGATGCGAAGCTGCGCACCCAGGTGCGAACCGAGATCAAGAAGCTGCATGCCCGCATGCAGGCGACGATGATCTACGTCACCCACGACCAGGTCGAGGCGATGACCTTGTCAGACCGCATCGTCATCATGCGTGACGGCTATATCGAACAAGTGGGCACGCCGGAAGAAGTGTTCCAGCGCCCGGCCACAAAGTTCGTGGCCGGCTTCATCGGCTCGCCGCCGATGAACATGGACGAGGCGATCGTCGACAACGGTACGCTCGTCTTTGTAAGCGGCATGCGGCTGCCTATCCCGCCGCGGTTTGTGAACGCGCTCCGTCCGGGACAGAAGGTCACCTTCGGTCTGAGGCCTGACGACATCTATCCGAGCGGCCATGGTCTGCATGCCGGCGACCCGGCCGCCGTGCACGAGGTCGAGCTACCGGTGTCGATCACCGAACCGCTGGGTAACGAAACGCTGGTCTTCATCCAGTTCAACGGTCGAGACTGGGTTTCGCGCATGCTCAATCCGCGCCCGCTTGGCCCGGGCGAGAAGGTGCGCATGAGCTTCGACCTCTCGCGCGCCCATCTCTTCGACATCGATACCGGCAAGGCTCTGGAAGGTTGACATGGCAAGAATCGAGAAAATTGAACTGCGCATGGTCGACCTGCCGCCGAAGGTGAAGCGGACCGATGCGATCCAGAGCTTCGTCAGCCAGGAAACCCCGATCGTCACCATCACCGACAGCGATGGTGCGACGGGCACCGGCTACAGCTACACGATCGGTACCGGCGGTTCGTCGGTGATGCGGCTTCTCTCCGACCACCTGGTGCCGATCCTGATCGGCGAGGATGCCGATTGCATCGAGGCGATCTGGCACAGACTAGAATTTGCGACCCACGCGACGACGATCGGCCCGATAACGGCGCTGGCGCTGGCGGCAGTTGACACAGCACTTTGGGACCTGCGCGCCAAAAAGCAGAAGCTGCCGCTCTGGAAGCTTGCCGGCGGCGCCAAGGAAAGCTGCCCCCTCTATACCACCGAGGGCGGCTGGCTGCACATCGAAAAGGAAGCGCTGATCGAGGACGCGCTTGCCGCCAAGGCCAAGGGCTTTTCAGGTTCGAAGGTGAAGATCGGCAAGCCGCACGGCTCGGAGGATTACGATCGCCTGTCGGCAATGCGCAAGGCGCTCGGCGACGGCTTCGAGATCATGACCGACTGCAACCAGGGTTTCACCGTCGACGAGGCGATCCGCCGCGCGTCCAGGCTGAAGGAGCTCGACCTTGCCTGGATCGAGGAGCCGCTGCCGGCCGACGATCTCGACGGTCATATCCGGTTGACGCGCTCGACGCCCACGCCGATTGCGGTTGGTGAATCCATGTACTCGATCCGTCATTTCCGCGAATACATGCAGAAGGGCGCCTGCTCGATCGTCCAGGTCGACGTTGCCCGTATCGGCGGCATCACGCCGTGGTTGAAAGTCGCGCATGCGGCGGAAGCCTTCGACATTCCGGTCTGCCCGCACTTCCTGATGGAGCTGCATGTCAGTCTCGTCTGCGCCGTGCCGAATGGCAAATATGTTGAGTACATTCCGCAGCTCGATGATCTCACGACCAAGGGCATGGAGATCCGGAACGGTCGCGCATTGGCGCCGTCCGAGCCAGGCATCGGGATTTCCTGGGATTGGGATGCCGTGCGCGCCCGCTCGATCGACGAGTTTACCCGCGAGTTTCGGGGCTAGGATAGGGAGGTCATCATGCAGCGAATGGGAATGGTGATCGGTCTGGAGGCGTCCAAGGTCGCCGAATACAAGGCGTTGCACGCCGCCGTCTGGCCGGAGATCCTCGCGCTGATTTCGCAGTGCAACGTCACCAACTACTCGATCTTCCTCAAGGAGCCGGAAAACCTGCTCTTCGGCTACTGGGAGTATGTCGGCTCTGATTTTGAGGCGGACATGGCCAAGATGGCCGCACATCCGAAGAACCAGGAATGGTGGTCGGTCTGTATGCCCTGCCAGAAGCCGCTTGAGACGCGCCAGGAAGGCGAGTGGTGGGCGATGATGGAAGAGGTCTTCCATCACGACGGCAAGGTCTCCCACAATGGCTGAAAATTTCGATCCGGGCGCGCTCAGGCAGTGGTGGCCGAAACCGGCAAAGCCCCGGCCGATCGTGATCTTCGGCGCCGGCAGCATCGTCGGCGACGCACATCTGCCGGCTTATCGCCAGGCCGGCTTCCCAGTCGCGGGCCTTTATGATCCAGACCGGGAGAAGGCCGCGAAGCTTGCCGGCGCCTGGCGCATTCCCGCCTTCGAACGGGAAGAGGATGCGCTTGCGGTCGCTGATGCAATCTTTGATCTGGCGACCCCGCCGGCGGCCCATGCCGCCATCCTGGCGAAGCTTCCGATCGGCGCCGCTGCCCTCATCCAGAAGCCGATGGGCTCGGACCTTGAAGCCGCGACCGCCATTCTCGAGCTCTGCCGGACGCGCAAACTGAAGGCGGCGGTCAATTTCCAGCTCCGCTTCGCGCCGATCATGCTGGCGCTGAAAGACGCGATCGCGAAGGGATACCTCGGCGAGGTCGTCGATTTCGACGCCTGGCTTGCACTTGCTACCCCCTGGGG
This sequence comes from Ensifer sp. YR511, assembly GCF_900103045.1. NCBI lineage: Bacteria > Pseudomonadati > Pseudomonadota > Alphaproteobacteria > Hyphomicrobiales > Rhizobiaceae > Ensifer > Ensifer sp. YR511. The sequence goes on along the minus strand of NZ_FNGR01000016.1, from coordinate 36,336 downwards.
CTTTTGGCCGTTCTTGAAAGGCTTGCCGCGCATCGAGATCGCCATGCACTCGATCCATTATCTGGATCTCGTGCGCGGCCTGCTCGGCAACCCCTTGGGCGTCCATGCGAAGACGATCGGCCATCCGAACCATGAGGTTGCCCAGACGCGGACGGCTGCGATCCTCGACTATGGTGATCGAGTGCGCTGCGTGCTCTCGATCAATCACGACCATGATTTCGGCCGTAAGTTCCAGGCCTGCGAGTTCCGCATCTCGGGCACGTCGGGTGCTGCTTATGTGAAACTCGGTGTCAACCTCGACTATCCCAAGGGCGAGCCCGACGAGCTCTGGATCCGGCCAACCGGGGCTGTCGAGTGGGTGTCGGTTCCGCTTGAAGGCGCCTGGTTCCCCGGCGCCTTCGCCAACCGAATGGCCAATCTGCAGCGTTTCGCCTCCGGCGAAGACCCGGAGCTGATCGGCTCGGTGGAAGACGCCTGGCAGACAATGGCCCTGGTCGAGGCCGCCTATCAATCGAGTGCGTCGCCGGCAACGGCGATCGCGCCACTTCCGGGACGCTGAGATGTCGGAACAGATCATCCATTTCGAAGACTACGAGCTCGGCCATGAGCGCCTGACGACGGGCCGGACGATTACCGAGACCGATTTCGTCGTCCATGCCGGCCACACCGGCGATTTCTTTCCGCACCACATGGATGCGGAGTTCGCCAAGACCCTGCCGGGCGGCCAGCGCATCGCCCACGGCACCATGATCTTCTCGATCGGCGTCGGCCTTACGGCATCGCTGATCAATCCGGTTGCCTTTTCCTACGGCTATGATCGTCTGCGCTTCGTGCGCCCGGTTCATATCGGCGATACGATCCGTACCCGCGTGACGATCGCCGCCAAAGAGGACGATCCGAAGCGGCCGAAGGCGGGACGCATCGTCGAACGGTTAGAAGTCATCAACCAGCGTGGCGAGGTCGTTCTCGCCGCCGACCATATCCTGGTCGTTGAACGCAAAGCATGAGGGATCGAGAATGACAGCGGATCTTAAAGGCAAGGTCGTCCTGATTACGGCTGCGGCTCAAGGCATCGGCCGCGCTTCGGCTTTGGCCTTTGTGAAGGCCGGCGCAAAGGTGCACGCGACCGATATCAATACCGATGCGCTTGCGGCACTTGCAAAGGAAGCCGACGTCGAAACGCACCGGCTCGACGTTCTCGACACGCAAGCGGTCGAAGCGCTCGTGGCAGAGATCGGCGCCGTCGACGTCCTCTTCAACTGCGCCGGTTTCGTGCATGCCGGTTCGATCCTGGAGATGAAGGATAGCGATCTGGAGTTCGCGCTCGACCTCAACGTCAAGGCGATGATCCGCACCATTCGTGCGGTCCTTCCGGGCATGCTTGTCCGCAAGGACGGCGCGATCATCAACATGGCTTCGGTCGCTTCCAGCATCAAGGGCGTACCCAACCGGTTTGCCTACGGCGTCACCAAGGCCGCCGTCATCGGTCTCACAAAGGCCGTCGCAGCCGATTACGTGTCTGAGGGCGTTCGCTGCAACGCCATTTGCCCGGGCACAGTCGAAAGCCCGTCGCTGCAGGACCGCATGCGCGCCCAGGGAGACTATGAAACTGCGCGTGCCACCTTTATCGCCCGCCAGCCAATGGGACGGCTCGGCACCCCGGAAGAGATCGCCGACCTTGCCGTCCATCTCGCGGGCGCCACCTATACGACCGGCCAGGCCTATGCCATCGATGGCGGCTGGACCATCTGACAACAGACAAGCAGGAAGCAGAGATATGAAACTTCTTCGTTACGGCCTCCCGGGCCAGGAAAAGCCGGGCATCCTCGATGCGAACGGCACCTTGCGTGATCTTTCCGGCCACGTCGCCGATTTCTCAGGTGCGGCGCTCGACCCGGACAAACTCGCCGAACTCGAGGCACTCGATCTCGCCGGCCTTCCGGCTGTCGACGGCAACCAGCGGCTCGGCCCTTGCGTGGCCGGTACCGGCAAGTTCATCTGCATCGGCCTCAACTACTCCGACCATGCCGCCGAGACGGGCGCCACGGTTCCCTCCGAACCGATCATCTTCATGAAGGCGACGTCGGCGATCGTTGGCCCGAATGACGACCTGATCATTCCGCGCGGCTCGGAGAAGACCGACTGGGAAGTGGAACTCGGCGTCGTCATCGGCCGCAAGGCCAAGTACGTCACCGAGGCGGAAGCACTCGACTATGTCGCCGGCTACTGCACCGTGCATGACGTCTCCGAACGCGCCTTCCAGATCGAGCGCCAGGGACAGTGGACCAAGGGCAAGTCCTGCGACACCTTTGGTCCGACAGGCCCGTGGCTGGTGACCAAGGACGAAGTGGCGGACCCGCAGAACCTGCCGATGTGGCTGAAGGTCAACGGCGAAACCATGCAGAACGGCTCGTCGAAGACCATGGTCTATGGCGTTGCCTACCTCGTCTCCTACCTGTCGCAGTTCATGTCGCTGCAGCCGGGCGACATCATCTCGACCGGCACGCCGCCCGGCGTCGGCATGGGCATGAAGCCGCCGCGTTACCTTAAGGCCGGCGACGTCGTCGAACTCGGCATCGAGGGCCTCGGCAGCCAGAAGCAGTCCGTGCGCGCGGACGATTGATCATAAGACTGGAGTGACCATGACCCGCATCACTGATCTGCGCGTCTTCGACCTGCGCTTTCCGACCTCGCAGAGCCTCGACGGTTCCGACGCGATGAACCCGGACCCGGACTATTCCGCGGCCTATGTCATCCTCGACACCGATCGGGAGGGACTTGCGGGCCATGGTCTCACCTTCACCATCGGCCGCGGCAACGACATTTGCTGCATGGCGATCAAGGCCATGCGGCATCTGATCGTCGGCCAGGAGACATCAGACATTCTCGCCCATCCCGGCCGGTTCTGGCGGCACCTGACCAGCGACAGCCAGCTGCGCTGGATCGGTCCGGAGAAAGGTGCGATGCATCTGGCGACCGGCGCCGTCGTCAACGCCGTCTGGGACCTGCTTGCCAAGGAGGCGGGCAAGCCCGTCTGGCGGCTGGTCGCCGACATGTCGCCGGAAGAGATCGCCGACATCGTCGACTACCGCTACATGACGGACGTGCTGACGCGTGACGAGGCGGTCGCAATCCTCAAGAAGGCCGAACCCGGCAAGGCTCAGCGCATCGCGACGCTCGAGAATGAAGGTTATGCCTGCTACACGACATCGGCCGGCTGGCTCGGTTATGACGACGATAAACTCCGGCGTCTCGCCCAGGAGGCGATCGACGAAGGTTTCAACCATATCAAGATGAAGGTCGGCCGCGACCTTGCCGACGACATCAGGCGACTGACAATCGCGCGCGAGGTGATCGGCCCGGACCGCTACTTGATGATCGACGCCAACCAGGTCTGGGAGGTTGGCGAGGCGATCGACTGGGTCAAGCAGCTTGCCTTTGCCAAGCCGTTCTTCATCGAAGAGCCGACGAGCCCCGACGATGTTGCCGGCCATCGCAAGATCCGCGAGGCGATCGGTCCGGTGAAGGTCGCGACCGGGGAGATGTGCCAGAACCGCATCATGTTCAAGCAGTTCATCGCCGAAGGCGCGATCGATATCGTCCAGATCGACAGTTGCCGCATGGGCGGCCTCAACGAGGTGCTGGCGGTGCTGCTCGTTGCCGCCAAATACGGACTGCCGGTCTGGCCGCATGCCGGCGGCGTCGGCCTTTGCGAATATGTCCAACACCTGTCGATGATCGATTATATTGCCGTATCCGGAACGAAGGATGGTCGCGTCATCGAATATGTCGACCATCTGCACGAACACTTCCTCGACCCCTGCGTGATCGCGAACGCCGCCTATATGCCGCCACAGCGGCCCGGGTTCTCGATCGAGATGAAGCCGCAGTCGATCGCCGACTACAGGTTCGGCGGTTAACGCAGTAGGTTTTATATAAGAATAACGTCTTCAAGATTCAAAAGCCGGAGCGATATAAAGCCGCTCCGGCTTTGTTGTTTCGTCCGATCCTCGGTCAATTTCGGCGCCCAGCCCTTGACGTCATGCGTTCATTTATGAATGATCTATTCATTCATTGTGAATTCCGGAGGGGAGTCCGGGAAGAGGAGGAAATTGATGAAGACCTTTGTTCTGGCTGCAGCCGTGGCTGCGCTGTCCTTTTGCGCCGTCGCCAACGCGCAGGAATACAGCCTGAGGTTCTCGACCTCGCAGGTGAATCCGAACGAGCCAATCGTCAAAGCCATGAAGACCTATGCCGAGCGTGTCGGCGAACGTTCGGGTGGCCGCATCGCCATCACGGTCATGACCGGCGACCAGCTCGGCGCGCAGAAGAAGGTCAACGAGATGGTCATGAGCGGCGCAAGTCTGCTCAGCGCCACCGACTATGGCCAGCTCGGCCAGTTCGTCCCGGATCTCTCCATTCTGGCCGGCCCCTATGTCTACCCCGATCTGGCGGCGACCGACCGTCTCTTCGCGTCGGACCTCTACAAGGAGCTCTCGGGCAAGCTTGAGGCGCAGGGCATCAAAATCATCATGCCGAACGGCCTCTTCGGTTATCGCCACATCATCGCCAACAAGCCGGTTCGCTCGCCGGCCGATCTCGCCGGCGTCACCATCCGCGTGCCTTCGTCGCCGATCATGATGGCGACCTTCGGCAATTATGGCGCACGGCCGACCGAACTGCCCTGGGGCGACGTCTACAACGCGCTTCAGACCGGCGTCGTCGATGCGGCCGAAGGCCCCTTCGGTTCGATCGCCGGCGCCAAGCTGAACGAAACCCGCAAGGTCATCTCCAAAACCGGCCACCAGATCATGTTCACCGCCTGGGTGGCATCAAGCCAATTCTTCAACGGCCTGCCGGAAGACCTGCAGAAAATCCTGCTCGAGGAAGGCCAGACGATCGCCAAGGAGCTGACCGAAATGACGCTCGAAACGGATGACGCCTACGCCAAGCAGCTTGCGGCTTCCGGCGTCGAGATCGTCACCGACATCGACATCCCGGCCTTTATCGAAGCCTCGCGCGCTGCCTACGAGAAAGTGCCAAACATCACGCCTGGCGTGTACGACCAGGTGCAAAGGGCGATGGCGCAGTAAGCAGGCAATTGCACGACGCGGCGATAGAGACGCCGCGTCGTGCTGGCGTCGGGCGTGTTCAGGATGCCGCGACAGAAAACCATCAGGTCGGCCCAAGCGCCGGCCCTGTTCCGCCTTTCAAAATGATTGGGGCCATCATGGAAACCTCACCTTCGCCGGAAGAGACCGCTCCTCTCTTCAGCCTGCGGCGCGCCGATGAAGCGGTCGGCGTTGCCGCCCTTCTCGTCATCGTCTTTTCGATCCTCTGGGGTGTCGTCAGCCGCTACATCTTCCCGCAGCCGGCTGCCTGGACCTACGAGCTGGCGATCATGGCTTTTGCCTACCTCGTGTTCTTCGGCGCCGTCGCCGGTGTTCGTCTCGGCACGCATGCGGCGATCGATGTCCTCGTCGCGGCGCTACCCAACGGCTGGCAGCAGGCGATCGCCTGGTTCAACTACCTGCTGCTGGCGCTATTCTTCATCGTCATGACCGTTCTCTTCGGCTGGCAGGCCTGGACTTCGCGGAACGTGCACACGATCGCGATGGATCTGTCTCGCAGCCTTTCCTACGGGCCGCTGGCGCTGGCTTCGGCCGGCATGTTCGTCCAGCACCTGATCGTCGAAAGGCCATGGACCGTTCGCCTGCACCGCAATGTGGAATCGCTGATATGACCCTTTTTCATCTTGCCGGCCCCTCGCTGCTGGTCGTCGTCCTCTTCCTCCTGTCGACGCCGATCACCTGGGCGATGGCGATCGGGGCGCTTGCCTTCTTCTTCATCAACATGGACATGATCCCGCTTGCCAACTTCGCACAGGAGATGGCCGAGGGCAGCCAGTCCGTGTCACTGCTGGCATTGCCGCTCTTCGTGCTTGCCGGCTGCATCATGAATGCATCGGGCATCACCCGGCGCCTGCTGACGCTCGCCGACGTGCTGGTCGGCCACATGACCGGCGCACTGGCGCAGATGTGTACGGTGCTCGGCACGCTTCTCGGCGGCCTGACAGCGTCTGCCAACGCCGACGCTGCGATGCTCGCAAAGACGCTCGGCGTCGAGATGTCGGAACGGGGCTATAGCCGTGCCTTCGCCGCGGTCATCACCTCGTCGGCGGCGATCATTACCAGCCTGATCCCGCCTTCGATCGGTCTCATCGTCTACGGCTTCCTCGCCGAAACCTCGATCGGCCGACTGTTTGCTGCAGGCGTCGTTCCCGGCCTCGTGCTTGCGGCAGGTCTGATGGTCACCACCTATTTCATCGCCCGCAAGCGTGGCTACAAGCCGCTCCGCAAGGAACGCGCCAGCAGGGCGGAGGCGAGCCGGGCGCTGATCGACGGCCTTTGGGCGCTGTCGATCCCGGTCGTCATCTTCGCCGGCACGCGCTACGGCATCTTCACCACCACCGAGGCCGGGGCGGTTGTCGTCGTCTACGTGCTCTTCGTCGCCATCTTCGGATACCGCGAGTTCACCTTCCGGCAAATCCCGGAGGTCCTGGCAGAAGCGGTGCGCGATTCCGCCGTGGTGATGATCATGATCTGCGCGGCCGCCTCCTTCGGCTTTTATCTCGCCTGGGAACAGGTGCCGCAGGCCATGTCCGGCTGGCTAGGTGGCGCGACAGACAACCCGCTCCTCATGCTGCTCCTGATCAACGTTCTCCTCATCGTCATCGGCACGGCGATCGAAGGCTCGGCGGCGCTCATCATCCTCACCCCGATGCTGATCCCGATCATCGACGGCGTCGGTATCGACCGGGTGCATTTCGGCGTCGTCTTCATCACCAACCTGACGATCGCCGGCATCACGCCGCCGGTCGGCGGCCTGATGTACATCTCGTCGATGGTGTTGAAGGTACCGATGATGGCCTATGCGCGGGAGGTCCTGCCTTATCTCGCAATGATGATGGTGCTGCTGGTGATGCTCAGCATGTTTCCGCAGCTCTCGCTGTGGTTGCCGAACCTCGTCTACGGAACCGCGGCGGTTCAGTAGCGGGATCCAGAGCGGCTCCGGCGGCCTTTGACTTGGGCGCCAGACTAAGCCCTGGCACGTCGCTCCGACCCACCGTTGCGACAGATCACGAAAATGAATCGATCACCCCGGATCGATTCAAAACTCTCGTTGGACCTATGCGCGCCGATCGCCGAATCTTCGCGCATGACGATCGTTCAACCCTACCAGATCTATGTCGAGCGAAGGGACGCGGCCAGAAACATGGCGCGCTACTACTCCATGCAGATCTCCATGTCCCTATTGGGCGAGGCGTGCCTGACGCGGCGCTGGGGACGGATCGGAAGTCACGGCCAGATGATGGTGCACCACTTCGCGCGGGAGGAGGAGGCGGTCAAACTCTTCCTCGACCTAACGCGTAGCAAGCGTCAGCGCGGCTATCGTCCGAGGATGTGATCCGGAAAGGTGCGCGACCTCACCGCGGCTTGAAGTCGACCAGAAGCGATTTGAGCTCGATTTCGCGGACGCGCCGCGCCGCTTCATCGGGGCTGACCCAGGCGACCAAACGCTCGCCTTTCTCCTTGTATTTCTCCGCCAGCTTGGTGACTTCGATCTGGAAGATGTCAACGATACAGGGCACCACGTCGCCGTCATCGAGCATCTTTAAGTAGGTGTAGCTGCCAATCGGCTTCTTGCGAACTTTCCCGCGAACACCGGCCTCCTGCAAGGCTTCGATCGCCGCGGCCTCGTGCGGTTCCTTCTGTTTCATCGGCCAGCCTTTTGGAATGAGCCAGCGGCCGCTGTCGCGCGACGTCACAAGAAGGATCTCGATCGCGCCGTCAGGCACGTAACGATAGCAAAGTGCTGCACATTGCTGGCGAAACGAACCCGAAAACAGTTTCTCGGGCGAGGCAGCCAGCTTCTGCAACAGCGTCTTCGGTTTTGGTGGTTTCGGCGCCTTTGACTTCCTGATCGCTCTCAAGCTCCTCGATACTTGGCGCCAATTTGCGGACATCTAGGACATCCGCCCCTCATGTCAAAGGAGAAAATGGAAAGAAACGTTCGGGCAAGAGGCTCACGCCTTGGCAGATATTGCGCTCAATTCCTCAAGGTCGAGATCGCGCTCCAGTTCGTGCAGCGTTTCATCGTCGATTTCGCCGGCGCGATGAAGCCGGATGAGTTCGCGCCGCCCGGTCGCGACCGCTTCGAGCACGACGTCGAAATGGGCGTGGAGGATCGGCGTGTAATGCTCCGTACGCGCGGCATAGTCGACGATCGAAACCGCTCGGCGCTGATAGCGGTCCAGCAATTGCGGATGGATGAGATTGCCCGCCGTGTCATAGGCGCGGCTTTGAATGGTGATGAGCTGCGCCTGGGCCATCGCCGCCTCGGCCTGGCTTAGGGTGAGGGGCGCCTTTTCAGACGAAGGCTCGACGAGCCTCGCCCAGGCGATCACCCGCCCGAGAGTCGTTCCCTGGATCAGCACCGTTCCAAGGATCACGGCAAAGGAGGTCACCAGGATGAAGTCCCGGCCGGGGAAGCCTTCGGGCACGCTCAGCGCAAGCGCGAGCGTTACCACGCCGCGAACGCCGGCCCAGGAAAGCACGGTCGCACCGCGCGCGCCGACCGGCGTGTAGCGCTTGAGCCCCAGCCTGTTGCCAAGCCAGATTGCGAAGTCGGAACCGAACACCCAGAAGAAGCGGGCGACAGTGAGCGCGAAGAGCACCATGAGGATCGGCCACCCCAAGGTCGCTGCAACGGTCTCGAACCCGCCGCCGCGCTCGACCACGCCGCGAAGCGACAGGCCGATCAGGATGAAAACCGCGGCCTCCATCAGGAAGACGATGACGGTCCAGAAGGCGGAGCCGCGCATACGGGTGGCGGCCGAGAGCACGGTGTGCTGGTGCCAACTGGCGACGAGGCCGGTGGTAACTGTCGCGATCACGCCGGAAACATGCAGGAACTCGCCGAGCAGGTAGGACGTCCAGGACAAAAGGGCCGTCGCGGCGATGATCAGGTACTCATCTCCGAGGCGGCGGGCAAGCAGCACCCACGCCGTACCGATGGCGAGGCCGACAAGGGCACCGCCGATCGCCAGCAGGAAGAAGTTGCCGACCGCCTCGCCGGCGCTAAATGCCCCGGTGACGCCGGCGGCGATCGCGAAGCGGAACAATACCAGGCCGCTTGCGTCGTTGAGCAGGCTTTCGCCTTCGAGCAGGATCTGCAGCCGTCGCGGCAACTGCACGCGCTGCAGCACGGCCCGTGCCGAGACGGCGTCGGGCGGCGAGACGATCGCCCCGAGTGCGGCGCATGCGGCCCAAGGCAGGGACGGGAAGATGAGGTGCGTCACGACGGCAACGACGGCCGCGGTAAAAAACACTGCGCCGATCGCAAGCGAGGCGATGCCGATCAGGTGACGGCGCAGGCGGCCGACCGCGATCGTCCAGGCGCCGTCGAGGAGCAGCGGCGGCAAGAAGATGACGAGCACCAGCTCCGGGTCGACCGCGATGGCCGGCAGCCCCGGCATGAAGGCGAGCATCGCGCCACCGCTAAGAAGCGCCACCGACGGCGGCAGGCCGAGCCGATGCGCGACGTAGTGCAGCGCGATGATCGCGACAAACATGCCGATCACCAGTTCGAACAGATGTATCGGCTCCACCGGTCTCCGCCTCCATCGCTCAATGACGCGGCCCATTACAGAACACGTTTTTTCGAAACGCAATTGCGCGTGCAGCAACAGTGGCGTGGAGCCTTGCCGAAAGTGAAGGATCGCAGAAAAGAAAAAAGGGCCAGCGGAAGACCGCGGCCCATAAAGGTGTGAAGGTCAAAAACCTCCAGAGGGGAACAGCTGCTGCGGCGGACTGGGAGGAGACCCGCCATGTGCATCAGCTGTGTGCTTTATGCCTGATTTTTGATCAGCTGGAAAACATTTATTGTGCAATGCAGCTATGCATAAACGCAAGACGTGCACCGCGGTCGTCGGCCGGAACTGCCAAACGGTGCCAAAATGAGCGTTCGTCGGGAGGAGGGGGACGTCGCCAAGGACAGTCGCCCCGGCAGACAATCGGGACCGGCACACGTGCCGGCCCCGATGAGATAGTTGCTACACTAACGGTCGTGAGCTTGACCGCACAGCCATTTTACGACCGCTTTTACGATCGAACAGCCGGCGACCCGACTTCCGGCCTTGTCCGCAGCCGGTCCACAGGTTGTTCACAGTGAAAGGAGGCGCTAACGCGTTGAAACGCAGTTCAGTTTTCCAAACTGTGAGCTACTGCCCCTGAAAAGAATGCACCGTATCAGGTCAGCGATACCTTGCGGGTTTCCGCATCAATCAACGCAGCGGCGATCGCCGCCACAAGCAGCAAGCCTGCAAAGGTGCCGATCGCCAGGCCGAAGCCCTTCGCCACCAGCAATCCGATGAGCGAAGGCGCAAGCAGGCCACCGAGCCGAGCCATGCCGCCGGCCGCCCCCATGCCGGTCGCGCGCGAGGCGGTCGGATAGAGTTCCGGCGTATAGGCATAGAGTGCGCCCCATGTGCCGAGCAGTGCAAAGCTCATGATCAGGAGCGCAGCGGCAACGACCAAGGCCGCATCCGCCACGACGAACAACAGGCAACTGAGGGCGGAGAGCAGGCAGAAACCGACCAGCGTCGGGCGCCGTCCCCACTTCTCGACGCCGTAGGCGGCAAGCGCATAGCCCGGGATCTGCGCCAGAGCGATGAGAACGAGGAACCCATAGCCACGCACGAAGCCGAAGCCTTCTCCCGCAAGCCGCGGCGGCATCCAGGTAAAGACGCCATAGTAGGAGACCGAGACGAGGAACCAGACCGAAAGGATCAGAAGGCTGCGGCGACGCAAGTCCTTCGAAAAGATACTGAGATCGGCGGTCGGTACGGGCAGGGCGATCGATACGGTCGGCTCGAGTTGCGGTCGAGCGTTGGCTGCCAGCATTCGATCGACGATCGCCTTGGCCGCCTCCGCCTTGCCCGCGCGCAACAGGTAAAGCGGCGATTCCGGCACGAGAAAGCGTAGTCCGACGCCAATGACTGCCGGAATGGCCGTGACGGCAAAGATGTAGCGCCATCCGTCCGTAAGGCCGGCAAGAGCGATGAGCCATGCCGCCAGTGCCACGATCAGCGTGCCCACGGCCCAGAAGCCTTCGAGCATGACCAGCCATCGCCCGCGGCTGCGCGCCGGCAGGAATTCCGACATCATCGCATAATCGACGGGAAGTGTGCCGCCGACCGCAGCGCCGGTGAGGAAGCGCAGGACAAGCAGGACCACGAAATTCGGAGCGAAGATCGACAGAATGCCGAAGACCGCGTCGCAGGCAACGGTTACGATCAGGACCCGGCGCCGGCCGATCCGATCGGCAAGCCTGCCGAAGCCGACGGCGCCGATCAGCATGCCCAGGAAAAACAGCGTGCCCGTCTGCAACGCTTGGGGAACCGTCAGCCCGAATGTTGCGGCAATGGAGGCGGCGGTGAACCCGACGGCGAGCACCTGCATGGCATCGGCCGTCCAAACCAGGCCGAATATGCCCATCAGGCGCCGCTGATAGGGGCCCGTGCCCGCCCGGTCGAGCGCTTCCTGTATCGTGATCGTCGTCATTCGACCCTGCCTTGAGATTCGACATGTGGACACTACGTCGACCGCGCCTGCTTGAATATTGCAGAAATGCCGCAGATGTCCGGCTGAGTGCGGCCGCGACGATCGACCAATCTTCCAGGCACCTTGCACGGACCGGCAATTTCGACTTGCGCGACATGCACACGCGTGCAAATATGCACGCGTGTGCAATGGAGTTTCGCCGATGAACGATCACAAGCCGCGCTATTCGAGCGACCTTTCGGGGCGGGCCCTGTTGTGTCGGGATGTCATTCGCTCTGCCGGCGCTCTGGTGCTCGACGGCTTCAAGGCAAGTGCCGAGCGTGGCTTTTCCCTAAAGGGCCCGCAGGATTTTCTGACGGAAACCGATGCGGCCTCCGAGGCCCATATTCGCGACGCAATTGCCACCCATTTTCCGGCCGATGCGTTCCTGGGCGAGGAGGGCGGCGGGACCGTTGCCGATCGCGTCTGGGTAGTCGATCCCGTCGACGGCACGGCAAACTTCGCGCGCGGAATCCCGCACTTCTGCATCTCCATAACTTATGTCGAACACGGACGCGCAGAGATCGGCGCAATCTACAATCCGGCCCACGACGAACTTTATTTCTGCCGCCGGGGAGAAGGTGCAACGCTCAACGGCAAGGTCATCACGGTCTCGTCGACGGCGACCTTCGATGCCGCGTCGGTCGAAATGGGCTGGTCGCGGCGGGTGCCGGACGAGACCTATCTGGAGACGATGCGGCAGATGCTGGAGAAGGGCGCCAATGTGCGGCGCGGCGCTTCGGGAGCACTTGCGCTCGCTTATGTCGCCGATGGGCGCTCGGACGCCTATGTCGAGCTGCACATGAACTCGTGGGATTGCCTTGCCGGACTGTTGCTCGTTGCCGAGGCGGGCGGCGCCGTGTGTCCCTTCATGGAAATAGGCAGCCTGCTCGACGGCGGGCCGGTGCTCGCATCGACGCCGGCGATTGCCGGCGGCGTAAGTGTGGCTTCAGGCATCCCGGTCCAAAAAAGGGAGCAAGCCGCCAAGCTCCAGCTGGCCTGAAACCGCGGTAGCCTGAACACGCATGCCACCCGTTCGCATAAACAAGGGGAAATCCAATGGACGCACCGGTCTATACCCGGCCCGCTATCAGTCTGATCGCCAGAGAACTCGGGCCCCACAGCGCCGATCTCTATATCGGCGGCAGTGACGGCGCGCGTGACCTGGACCTGCTCAAGCGTCACGGGATCTCCATTGTCGTCAATTGCGCGATCAACCTGGACATCAACCTCGTGCGCGAAGAAGAAGTCAGCATCAATGATGATCTTTGTGCAAGCGGCTATGCGGCCGTCCGCTATTGCAAGCTCGGCATGATCGACGGTGATGGCAGCCCCGACACGATGATGCTCGGTGCCTACTACATTCTCGACGGCGCGCTACGCCAGACGATGCCGAAGCGCGCAACCTACCCCTTCGCCGATGGCGGCAACATCCTCGTCAATTGCCGCGGCGGACGCAGCCGCTCGGTGTCGCTGGTGGCGCTGTTCCTGCACAAGCAGCAGCCGCATCTGTTTCCCACACTCGACGCGGCCGTCGCCCGCATCCGCGAACATCGCGAACTGCGGCCGGATGAATGGTTCGAGACGCCGAAGCCCATGCTCTATGAGGCAGCGCGCCGCGCTTCGGCCTGGATCGACCTCGTCGAGGCCTCCCGTCTGGAGGTGAAGGCCGATGTCTGATTTGCCTCGGATCGCCATCATCGCCGACGCCCATTTCCATGATCTTGAAGGCGATTTCGAGTTCCCGCGGATAGAGATCGACGGCGAAAAACTGGCCGTCAGAAGCTGGACCGACACGCGCGAATCTACCCGCGTCTTCAACGAAAGTGCCAAGGCGCTGGACGAGGCCTTGGCGGAGGTCGCGCGCCGCGGCATCCGTCACGTCGTCCTTTTGGGCGACTACACGGACGACGGGCAAAGACAGACAACGGCGCGCCTGCGCACCATTCTTGATGGGCACGAGAGCACTCATGGCACGCGCTTTTATGCGCTTCCGGGCAACCACGACATCTTCGGGCCCAAGGGGCGACACCACACCAAACAATTTCTTGATCGGAACGACGTGAGGGTCCTCGTCACGAGCGACGTAGGAAAGGCAGCCCCCGGCAGCCACGCAACGCCGCGCATGTATTGCGAGGGATATCCGACGGGCCTTGCCCCTGTGGCTACCCATGGGTACTTCCGACGGCCGGACTATCTTCATTGGGAAACCCCGTTCGGGGCGTCTGACCGCGTCGAGGATCGGCTCTACCCGGTCTCGTCTCCGGACGGCCGGAATGGCTACCGGCTGATGGATGCCTCCTATCTGGTCGAGCCCGAGCCGGGTCTCTGGCTGCTGATGATCGACGCCAACGTCTTCGAACCACGCGACGGCCTGTTTGAGGAGGGCGATGAAGCCGCTTTCGTCGACAGCACCGGCGCGGGCTGGAACGCGCTTATCAGGCTGAAACCGTTCATCGTCGACTGGATTGCCGACGTGTCCGCGCGCGCAACAAAACTCGGAAAAACGCTGCTCGCATTCTCGCATTATCCGGTGCTCGATCCCTTCGATGGCGCAACGGGAGCCGAAAGCGTTCTCTTCGGCGAGACCAATATTGCCCGCAGGACACCACAGCAGGCGGTCGCAGATGCACTGATGACCGCCGGCATGACGCTGCATTTTAGCGGGCACCTGCATGTCGAAGGCGTTACGCGCCGCGCGCGCGGCTGCCGCTCGCTGATCAATGTCGCCGTGCCGTCGCTCGTGGCCTTTCCGCCGGCCTTCAAGATCGTCGAACCGTCTCAATCGGCGTCGTCCATCGAAACCGTCGAACTGTCCGCGATGGCCGTCGATCCACGCGTGCTGCGCGCCTATCGTCGCGAAGCGGTGCGAGCCGGCGAATATCCGGACCCAGCCTTTGCCGCGGCGGATTACGGTTCCTTCCTGAAGGCACACAAGCGTGCCCTGGTCCAGCATCGCTATTTTCCGAAGGAATGGCCCGGAGATATCGTCAACGAAATATCCGGGCTTTCGATCGCTGCGGTCTGCAAGTTGATGCCCGACGCCGGCGCCATGACGAGCGCTTCCGGGCAAGGAGCGATCGCCATCTCTGAGGACGCCGCCAGCCTCGACATGATCGAGGTGATCGCCGATTGGTATTGCCTGCGCCAGGCCGGCGTCCTTGCTCTTGACAAGATACCTGAGCGGCGCCGCGCGCTTTATCGCCTGCTCGCCAAACACTTCGGCCGTCCGCCCGGGACCGGCTGGGACGGATCGACATCAGGCTTCCTGGCGATCTTCTTCGGGGCCTTCGACGCCTTCCTCGATCGTGCCGAAGCGGGAAGCCTGCACATCCGCATCGAGAGCACCTCCGACACGGAAGAGGCTGCCTGACCATGGACCAGTTGCTCTCCACGGCCTCTTCCTCCGCGCCGCCGGCGACTTTCATCGAGCTGCGGGAATCTTGCCGTCTGGGCCGACGTCATCTGAAGGGTGGGCGCCTGGAAGTGGCCAAGTTCGTGCTTGCCCATCCGTACGACGTCGCCTTTGCGAGCGCACGGGAAGTGGCCGTGCGCAGCGGTGTCTCGACGACGACAGTCATGCGGCTCGTCAGCGACCTCGGCTTTGAGACCTATGCATCCTTTCAGCAACTCTTTCGAGCGGAGTTGCTGCGCGGCCGGCAATAAGCAGCATTGGGGAGGGGGCCATGAGCACTGCGATCGTCAGCATCAACCTCTTCGGCGCGGTGGCGCTCCTCCTGTTCGGCCTTGGTCAGGTGCGCGACGGCATGCAACGCGCTTTTGGTGCCCGTCTGAAAGCCGGACTGGCGGCCGGGACGCGTGACGGTCTTCGTTCGTTTTTCAGTGGCCTCGTCGCAACCATCGCCCTCCAGAGCTCCACCGCCACCGCTCTCATGGTCGCGTCCTTCGTCGAGCGTGATCTCATCGTGCCGCGCATGGCGCAGATCGTGCTGCTCGGCGCCAACGTCGGCACGGCGATGACGGCCTGGATCGTGGCTTTGGGGCTCGGCTGGCTCTCACCGCTCTTGCTGCTTTGCGGTTTCGTTGTCGGGCGCGGCAGCTCGAGCACGCGCAAGGGATCAGGCGCAGCGCTCGTCGGCATCGGGCTGATGTTGCTATCGCTGCATCTGATTGGCGGTGCGACCGAACCGCTGCGGACCTCTGCCGCCCTTTCGGCTTTCTTCGGGATGCTCGACAATGCCTGGCCGGTGGCGCTCGTCATCTCGGCAGGACTCGCAGCGCTCGCGTCATCGAGCCTGACAGTCGTGGTGCTGATCCTGTCTCTTGCAACATCCGCCAGCCTTTCGACCGGCCCGCTCATCGCCCTCGTTCTGGGAGCCAATCTCGGCGGTGCTGTGCCCCCGGTTCTAGCCACATTCAAGGCTGCGGCGAGCGCCAGGCGGGTTGCCCTTGGCAACCTGATCGTGCGTGCCGTCGGCTGCCTGGCCGCTCTGGCGCTCGCCGGGTACATCGCCCCGCATATCGACTGGTCGCCTGTCTCACGCGGCAATCTGCCGGTTGATGTGCATCTCGCCTTCAATCTCGCACTGGCGCTTCTGGCGGCTCCCCTCGCTCGGCCTCTATCCCGCCTGACCATGCGCCTGTTGCCGGACGAGCCAAAGGCGACGGACGGCCCGCTTTTCCTTGAACAGAACGATCTCGGCACGCCGGTCGCAGCGCTTGCCGGCGCAAGTCGGGAAGTGCTCGGCGTCGGCGACCTGGTCGAGCGCATGCTGGTCGAAGCAAACGACGCCCTGCAGCAGACGGACCCTTCCAGGCTTGCTGCGATCAGCACGCTTGAAGGGCGCGTGGATCGCGTGCAACACGAGATCAAGGTTTACGTCTCGCGCGTCGGCCAGTCCGAAATCGCCGAGGAACAGCGCCGCCACGCCATGGATATCGTCGACTATGCCATCAACCTCGAGCATATCGGCGACATCATCGAGAAGGGGCTCCTTGCCGAACTTGCAAAGAAGATCGCCCGCGGCCTGGCTTTCTCCTCCGATGGCCAGGAGGAACTGTCGCGTCTCTTCGCCATCACGATCGACAATCTGCGCATGGCCCAGGCCGTGTTTGCCACGCGTGACAACGCGATGGCGCGGCGCCTGGTAGAAGCCAAGGAAGATGTCCGCAGGCTGGAGCGGCAGTCGGCTGAGCGGCATCTGCAGCGCCTGCGCGATGGTCGCGCCGAAAGCATCGAAACCAGCTCGCTCCATCTCGACATGCTGCGCGATCTCAAACGCATCAATGCACACATCGCAACCGTCGCGCACCCCATCCTTGATCAGAGCGGGTTGTTGATCGACAGCCGTATCCGGCCGGCGGCCACTTGAGCATTCCGGTCTAGCGTCGGGCGGTCTTGCGCTCGACCATCGTGACGGGAACGACCTGAAGTCGCGTTTCCATCTCGTCGGCTTCCAGCGCTTCGAGAACATGCTCCGTCAGAGCGGAGAAGGACTGCGCAACGGTGGTGAGTTCGTAGCTCTTCCACCCTGCCTGCGGAATATCGTCGAAGCCGACGACGGAAAGATCGGCCGGCACGCGGCGGTGCATTTCGGTGCGGGCAGCGTCGAGA
Organism: Ensifer sp. YR511; assembly: GCF_900103045.1. Taxonomy (NCBI): domain Bacteria; kingdom Pseudomonadati; phylum Pseudomonadota; class Alphaproteobacteria; order Hyphomicrobiales; family Rhizobiaceae; genus Ensifer; species Ensifer sp. YR511. The sequence goes on along the minus strand of NZ_FNGR01000016.1, from coordinate 19,098 downwards.
AAGCCGAGAGCCAAGAGATCGGTAACGCAAAACGCGCCGTCGATCGCCTCGTCGCCGAGCACCTCGCAGCCAGCCTGGTAACCGCTTTCATAACTCGTGGTACCGCCCGACCAGGCGACCACCTCGACCCCGGCGGTCGCCATTTTCTTTTTGAACGCAGTGGTGCGGCGCACCTGAGCAGGGGTTTGGCTGCCACTCGAGATCACCGCAACCTTCTTGCAGCCCGCCTCGATCAGGCGCAGTGCTGCAAGGTCCGCACCGCGGGAATCGTCGCTCAGCACCATGCTGGTATCGGTGCGATCGATTTTCTGGTTGATCAGGATCAGGCGCACGCCGTTGGCAATGCACTGGTCGACGATCGATTCCGGCGGCTCTCCGGAAAGAACGATGATCGCTTGCGCCCGGAATTCGAACAGTAGCTCGATCAGCGGCGCGATATCCTTTCGCGCATCCGCGGCATTGAGCAACAGGCATTGCAGACCGCGACGCAACAGGCCGATGCTCAAGAGATCGAGCTGTTTTGCATGGAAGGGTGCGCTGAGATTGGCACCGACGACCCCGATGAGATTGGAGCGGTCGTTGTTCAGTCCTTGCGCCAGCCGGTTGACCCGGTAACCGAGCTCCCGGGCGGCTTTGAGAACCTTGCGCCGCACAGCCTGGGATACGCTGGCTCCGGGCGTAAAGGTTCGCGAGACCGCCGAGCGTGAGACGCCCGCGCGTTTTGCAACCTCTTCGGCCGTCACAAAGCCCCTCGCCATGCCTTTCTCCTGCAGAATCAGATGCTTTTCATCAGGGCCACAAAAGCAGCCCCATTCCAACGAAAAAGTTCGAGCCTACCCGCTCGGTGAACCAGCAGATGATGCCGGTGAACGGTCGCCATCGCTCCGTCTATATCGGCTATTTCTCCCCGCTGAAGTCATTCGCCCAACCTCAATGATCACGTGTTCCAAAAACAATACATCATTGTCACAAAAGAGTCATCAAAAACAACGGCTTATATCATTGCGCACGTGTGCATTTTTTTGTTGACAATGGCGCCTCACCATTGGATCATACGTTCCATAGACAGAGCTGGATTGGAATTTTTGTTCTGTCTATGTTCGTGGTGACGGCGGCGCGGTTGAGGAGCTTGCGCCGACATCTGGCAAGCGCTTGCGCCTGCCCTGCGAACGGGGAGGATTGAATAACCGACAGCCGCGCCTTTTGCGTCATTGAGCGGCTTCTTGCGTAGGTCAGCGCCACGCCCTGGCGGCTGATTTCTATTCCCCGTTGGCACTTTGAAAGTTCCGCCCGGCATCGATCGCCGGGGCAGGCAGCGCATGTTGAGTTCCAAGGGGAAGAGCATGGCCTTATTGAGTGAGACAGCCAAAGCGGCTACATTGCCCGGCAGCGCAATGGCGCCGACGGCATGGCAGCGCTGGCGCTATCGGATGAAGGTCGCGTCGCGGGAGCCGACGACGCTGATCGGCGTCCTGACGGCACTTCTCTTTACCTATCTCATCGTCGTGCCGATCATCTCGATCGTGCTCGATTCCGTGCGCGTCCAATTCGGCCACGAGCGGCGGCTCGGCAAGGACTTTGGTGAGCTTACGCTCTACTACCTTGATCGAGCCTTCCTGTCGCCGGTCTCGGTCGATCTTTTCTGGCGGCCGCTCTTCAACACGCTATCGGTTGCGCTCGGAGCGATCAGCCTGTCTTTGTTGATCGGTACGGTGCTCGCCTGGTTGATCAGCCGGACAGACATGTTCGGACGGCGCTGGTTCGCAACAGCGCTGATCGTGCCCTACATGCTGCCGGCCTGGACCTTTGCGCTTGCCTGGACAACGCTCTTCAAGAACCGCACGGTCGGCGGCCAGCCGGGCTGGTTCGAGGCCATGGGGCTAACGCCGCCCGACTGGGTCGCCTATGGGCGCTTCCCGATCATCGTGATCCTGGCGCTACATTATACGCCTTTTGTCATCCTGCTGTTTGGCTCTGCCCTTCGTCGATTCGATTCCCAGCTCGAAGATTCCGCCCGTATCCTTGGAGCCAAGCGCTACCAGGTGGCGATGCAGATCATCCTGCCGCTGATGCGTCCCGCACTTTTGTCCTCGATGGTGCTGATCTTCGCCAAGTGCCTCGGCGAGTTTGGCGTGCCCTATGTGCTCGGCCTGCCGGTCAAGTTCGAAGTGCTTTCCACCTCGCTCTTTCGCAGCATCGCGTCGCGCCAGACCGGCGTTGCCGGTGTCGTCGCGGCCTCGATCATGCTGATCGGCATCGTCACCCTGATGATCGATGCGCGTCTTGTTCGTGAAGCCCGGCGCTTCGTTACTGTTGGCTCGAAGGGTTCGATGAACCGCCAGAGCCGGCTCGGCAAGTACCGTCTGCCGGCGACCGGTTTTGCCGCACTTATCTTTCTCTTGAGCGTCGGACTGCCGCTTCTGACCCTGTTCCTCTCCACCATTATGAAGCTGCCGGCGCAGTTCACGCTCGACAATTTCACGCTCGACTACTGGATCGGCCGTGATCTCCACACGGTGGCACTGCAGACTGGGGTCCTCTTAAGCCCCGATCTATGGGCGGCTGCAAAAAACACGCTCGTCATCGTCGGCCTTGCGTCCTTGACCTCGGGCATTCTCGGACTTCTTGTCGGCTATGTGGTCATCCGCACGCCGGTGAAGGTCCTGTCGGTCTATCTGCGGCAGGTCACCTTCTTGCCCTATCTGGTGCCGGGTATCGCCTTTGCCGCCGCCTATCTGTCGCTCTTCGCCGTGCCACGCGGACCGATGCCAGCCCTCTATGGTACCGTCACCATCCTGGTCCTGGCGCTGATCGCCGACCAGATGCCTTACGCCTCGCGCGCCGGTATCTCGGCCATGACCCAGCTTGGCAAGGATCCGGAAGAGGCAGCCCAGATTTCCGGCGCAGGCTGGTTCCGGCGGATGATGTTGATCGTCATTCCGATCCAGAAGGGCTCGCTGGTAACAGGCGTGCTGCTGCCCTTCATCTCGGGCATCAAGGGCCTGAGCCTCTTCGTCATCCTCGCCGTGCCGAGCACCGATGTTCTGACCACCTATTCGCTCCGGCTCGTCGACTACCACTACACGCAAGCCGCCAATGCCGTCGTGCTGATCATCGCGGCGATCGCCTATCTCGGAACCCTGGCAGCCCAGAAGCTGACCAAGACCAATCTCGCAGAAGGACTCGGAAGCTGATGCCCACCATCAATCTCAGCGGCGCCCAGAAGAACTACGGCGTCAATTCCGCCAATGCCGTCTCGAACCTCGATCTCGAAATCCGCGACGGCGAGTTCATGTGCCTTCTTGGACCCTCTGGCTGCGGCAAGACCACGACGCTGCGCATGATCGCCGGCCTCGAAAACCTCTCGGACGGCGAGATCCGCATCGGAGAGCGGGTGGTCGACTCGGTCAGGGCAGGCGTGTTCATCCCGCCGGAAAAGCGTGAGATGGGGTTGGTATTCCAGAGTTACGCGCTCTGGCCGCACCTGACAATCGAACGCAACACCGACTTCGGTCTGAGGCTGCGCAAACTGCCGAAGGAAGAGCGTGAAATGCGCGTCGAGAAAGTGATGCAGGCGCTCGACATCGCCAAGTACCGCGACCGCTACCCGTCGCAGCTCTCGGGCGGCCAGCAGCAGCGCGTGGCGCTCGCCCGCATGCTGGCGGTCAATCCAGGCGTTCTGTTGCTCGACGAACCGCTGTCGAACCTCGACGCCCGGCTCCGGCTCGAGATGCGCGCCGAGCTCAAACGCATCCACAAGGAGTTCAAGACGACCATCGTCTTCGTCACCCACGACCAGTGGGAGGCAATGACGCTGGCAACGACGATCGCCGTCATGAACGAGGGCACGCTGCAGCAGATGGGCACGCCCAACGATATCTATGATCGCCCGGCCAATCGCTTCGTCGCGGAATTCGTCGGTAGCCCGCCGATCAACATCCTGAACTTCGGATCGGCCGCCGCCTCTGAGCTGTCGCGCGCAGCCGAGGCCTATCTTGGCATGCGCCACCCGTCGTTGCGCGGCATTGGCTCGATCGGCATCCGACCGGAAGCGATCGGCTATTCGGTCAAAACCAACGATGTGCCGGCCGGCAGCTTCTCCGGCGAAATGACAGTGACAGGCGTCCTGCCGACCGGCGGCAGCTGGATCCTGGAGCTCAGGAACGGCAGCGACACGCTGTTCTTGACGACCAATGCCCTGCCGCGCGTCGAGACCGGAACGAGGGTTTCGTTCTTTGCGCCGCCTGAGGCACTGCACGTTTTTAACAAGGACGGCCAGCGGATCGCCGAAGCGGACGCGCTGCTGCGCAAGTCCACGCTGAACTAAGGCGCTTCAGTGCCGAACGACAAATCGAAACATAATCTGAGGGAGGAACAGACGATGCAATTTCTAAGGACTGAAAGGACGCACCGTGCAATCAGGCGCGCGCTGCTGGCAACGACCATCGTCGCCTTCGCCGGACCGGCGCTGGCACAAGAGCCGTTCGACCTGAACGCGCTGATCGAGGCCGCGCGCAAGGAGCCGCCGATTACGGTTTATGACAGCACCGGCAAAATCGTCGAAATGGCCAAGGCCTTTGCCGAGAAATATGGCGTCGGCGCCGAGGGCTCCAAGGTCAAGGCGACGGCCCAGCTTGAGATGATCATTCGCGAGGCCCGTGCCAACAACATCCAGGGCGATGTCTCGATCATCAGCGACGCACCGGCCGCGATGGCGCAACTCATCCCGCAGGGCTTTGCCGAAAGCTGGCTGCCGCCGGATCTCGCAGCCAACATCCCCACTGAGTATCAGGACCCGCTGACCGTCGTTACCAGCGCCAATGTCTGGGCCTACAACACCGAGCTCTTCGACAAGTGCCCGGTCAGCAACATCTGGCAGCTGACGGGACCTGAGTGGAAAGGCAAGGTCGCCATGCAGGATCCGCTCGGCAAGCCATCCTATGTCGACTGGTTCAACCAGATGGCCAAGCACGGCGACGACAAAGTGGCGGCCGCCTATAAAGAGCTTTACGGGAAGGATCTCGAAACCGACGACGGCAGTGCGACGGCCGCCTGGGTCAAGGCGCTCGCTGCCAACGCTCCCTTGCTGACGGACGCCGATGCGGCCGCTGCTGATGCCGTCGGCGCGCCGGGTCAGTCGCAACCCTTCATGGGGCTGATGAGCTCGGCGAAGTTTCGCGACAATGCCGAAAAGGGCATGAAGCTCGGCCTTTGCAAGGACCTGAAACCCTGGCTCGGCTGGATGTATCCGGGCGTCGGGCTGATCACCAAGGGCACCAACAGCCCGAACGCCTCAAAGCTCTTCATCCATTACGTGATGACCGCCGAAGGCATCGCGCCGCAGGCAGAAGACGGAAAAATGTCGACCAACAAGGACGTTTCGCTGCCCGCAGACGAGCCGTCGGGCATCGGCGCCGTTCTTGATCAGGTCATGCCCTACCAGATGGCAACGAGCCTCGACGACTGGGACGCGCGCGAGACCTGGCAGGACCTGTGGCGGCTCAGCTACCAGAAGTAATCGCCTGAACATGTGAAACGGTCTCCTTGGGAGGGGAAACCATGAGCAAAGGTAAGAACAGGGTTATGATCATGGGGGCGGCATTTGCCGCCCTTGCGGCCGCATTGGCCGTCGAGGCAAACGCCGAGGAGGCGTTTGATCTCAATGCGCTGGTGGAGGCGGCGAAGAAAGAAAAGCCGATCAATGTCTATGACAGCACCGGCAAGATCGTCGAGATGGCCGAGGCCTTCACCGCCAAATACGGGGTGAAGGCGACCGGCGTCAAAGTCTCGGCCAACAGCCAGCTGGAGATGATCATCCGCGAAGCCCAGGCCGGCAACGTCCAGGGCGATGTCGCCCTGATCACCGACGCGCCGGCAGCGCTCGCCCAGCTTCTGCCGCAGGGCTTCGTCGAAAGCTATCTGCCCGGCGACATGAAGGAGAAGATACCGGCGGCCTTCCAGAACCCGCTGGCGATTTCGACCAATGCCAATGTCTGGGCCTATAACACCGAGGCCTATGACAAATGCCCGGTCGGCAATATCTGGGAGCTGACCGAGGCAAAATGGAAAGGCAAGATCGCGCTGGTCGATCCCCTGACCAAGAGCACCTATACCGACTGGTTCAACCAGTTGGAAAAGCATGCCGACAACGCCGTGAAGGAGGCCTACAAGGTCCACTTCGGCAAGGATCTCGAAACCGCTGAAAAAAGTGCAGCGGCCGCCTGGATCAAGGCCCTGGCACAAAACGGCCCGCTGGTAACGGACGGCGACGATCCGGTTGCCGAAGCCGTCGGCGCCGCCGGCCAGAAGGAGCCCTTTTTCGGGCTCCTGAGCTCCGCCAAGTTCCGTGATAACGAAGGCAAAGGCTACAAACTCGGGCTCTGCACGGAGCTGACCCCCTGGGTCGGCTGGACCTACACCAAGCTCGGCCTGATCGCCTCGAAATCCGCGAGCCCGAATGCCGCGAAGCTCTTCATCCACTACGTGCTGACGGAAGAGGGCATCGCGCCCCAGATGAAGGACGGCAAGCTGCCGACCAATGTCGACATCAAGATGCCTGAGGACGAACCGTCGGGGATCATGGAGGTAGCGGACCGCCTCTTTCCCTATGACGCGGCCACTGGGCTTGACGATTTCGACCGGCGCGAGGAGTGGCAGGATTTCTGGCGCGTGAACTACAGCAAGTAAAATCCCGGCCGGCGCGGCCTCACGAGGACAGGTCGCGCCGGCCGTTCCAGTATGAACAGGAAGAGAGCATGACCGACGTCAATCCCGCCACGAGCCGTAGCCAATCCGATAGAGACGCCATGCGCGACTACTCGCGGCGACTGATGACGATCGCCGAAGGTGCGGCCCGCTCGGCCGCCGGCCCCTTGCTCGCTGCCTTTCGCTCGGAAATGGCCGTCGACTACAAGCGCGATCTCCACGACGTCGTGACGGTCTACGACAGGCAAGCCGAGGCATCCATCCGCGACTACATCTTCGCGCACGAGCCGAATTCGGCGATGCTTGGCGAAGAGGGCGGGCAGGTCGGTGAGGGCGACATCCAATGGTATGTCGATCCGATCGACGGGACCGCGAACTTCGCACGAGGACTTGCCTTCTGGTGCATATCGATTGCGGCGGTCGAAGGCGGATCGGTTGTGGCCGGGGTCGTCTATGACCCGGTGGCCGATCTCCTGTTTTCGAGCGACGTCGAGCGTGCCTATCTCAATGGAAAGGTCATTGCCTCCAAAGCCATCGGTGACGAAAGCCGGGCAACGCTGATCACCGGCTACCCGGTCTCGCGCGACTTTCGCCTGGATGGCCGCAACGAGGCACTTGCCCGCCTCGGTGATCTGGTCGAAACCTTCTCGACCGTGCGTCGCCCTGGAAGTGCAGCTTTGAGCATCGCCCATGTGGCGGCGGGTTTTGTCGATGCGGCCGCGGGCTTTGGCGTCAACGCCTGGGATGTGGCCGCAGCGACGCTGATCCTGAAGAACGCAGGCGGCCGTTATGCGCCGTTGTCGCTTGGCAAAGTGCCGGAAGGATCCGTCGACTACCTTTGCCCGGGGTATCTCGCCTATGGCCGCGGTGGCGACTATCCAACCCTGAACCGTGTCGCCGCCGCAATCTCTGCCGGGCGCAGCGCGAAGGCGCCGTCGCCATGAAAGCCCACGAGGAAACCATGCTCGACAATCTTAGCGATGCCTCCGCCACGGAAACGACCAGCAGCGAATTGCCAAGGCTCAGTCTCGTCTATCCGAAGCATCCGACCTATGGCGTCGACATCTTCATTTCCGGGAAGGAAGGTGCGAGCGACCTCGAACTCCTGCGCAAGTGCGGGATCACGACGGTCGTCAATTGCGCGGTCAATCTGGACTTCAATTTCGTCGACCAGCCGAAGCTCGTCTCGGATCACCGCAACAGCATCCATGGACCGGGCGAAATCCGCTACTACAAGATCGGGCTTATCGACGGGGATGGGAACCCGGACACGCAAATGCTGGCCGCCCACTACATCCTGCGAGCGGCCCTGGAGCAGGTCCTGCCCGAAAAGCCGTCCTATCCCAGGCGCGAACGTGGCGGTGTGCTCGTCAACTGCCGCGGTGGCCGATCGCGCTCAGTCGTCGTCGTGTCGCTGTTCCTGCATTTGACGCTGCCTGATCAATTCGAAACATTGGAGCGCGCCATCGACTTCGTCCGCGAGAAGCGCGAGATCCCAAAGGACGAGTGGTACAAGGCGCCCAAACCGGTTCTGGCGGCCTCGGCCGAGCGAGCCGCGGGATGGGCACGTGCGATTGAGAGCGGGAAGGCCTGACCCGAGAACGCAGTTCAGAGACCGTCTGCAGTATGGGCCACGGAAACCTGCTCTCAGTACCGCCAGGGATGCCGACGTCTCGACGTCAGCCAGCCGTCGACGCATTCTCGGCCGCCCCTCCGGTCGCGACAAGCCGGTTCTTTCGCGCATGCCAACGCGTTCGAACGCCCAAGCGGAATCGAAATCGCTTTATTAGGCGGAGCGCCTTGACGCGCGCGGCCGGCGCCACCCTTGACGCCGGCAGATCGTGATTGAGTAGTATGAAAGGCCCTATTGTTTGGGCAATATGCCCTTATTTACGAGCCATGTTTCGAAGGTGCCGGGGCACCCTTCGCTGGTCCATCGTCCCCGATAGGAAAAGCCGGGTGCTGCGCGCGCCGTCCCGACGAAGCCGTCATATGCGCTTCTATCGGCCCCGCCTATTTTGAATGCCTTACCGGGATGTTTCCTCTTTGCCTTTGTGAATTTCATCGTCCGCCCCTTACGCAGTACAACCATGAAGTCGAAAGCGTCGCACAGCGCACGGAGCAGTCAAGGATTAGGCAATGAGCAAAAGGGGTTAGTCGCCGCACTGCCTCAGCAGTCCGGCAACCTCTGAGTGAAGAAGACCCAGAATCCGCCTCTCGGGCACGCCAAAATCGCTTCCAACCGGCGAGCGTGGCAGCTGGCCGGTTGTGCCGAAGTGACGCGCGTTTAGCGCAAAATATCTTCAAATAACCTCGTTTCGCGCCTGTGTCAGAGCTCTGAAGAGCGTCTGAGAGAGTGCATACCGTTAACTCGGCCCGAAATTAAAGGATTGGCAAGGCTCCCTGCACGAAGAGGCGACTACTCTCCATCTGGTTGCAAAGAAACTGCCATGAATATACTGAACCTGCCACTGATCAGGCATTGCGCCTTGGCCCTGCTGAAATGCCGGTCCGGGAACTTCGGCCTCTTGGCAGCGCTTGTCGCGATCCCCCTCATTGCCGCTCTTGGCGTTGCGATCGATTTCGCAGCCGCGGTCAACCGAAAGGCCGCTATGCAAAGCGCGGCCGATGCTGCGGCACTGGCGGGAGCTGCAGCAGGTGTCGGTTCGGCGCAGAAGATCGCCGTGGGTTTTCTCGGCGCCCATCTTGGCAGCAACGACACGCAAGATCTGAAAGAGCCCCCCAGCTGGAACCATCAGGTCACGGTCGAGCGGGATACGGTAGCGGTGGCCGTCAATGAGGACTACGAAACCGCCATCATGCATATGTTCGGCTTCAGGACGGTTCCGATCTCAGTCATCGCGAAAGCCGCCCGAGGGTCCGGCAGCTCGGCCTGCATCCTGATCCTTGATCCGGGCAGGGCCGATGCGCTGAAGATCATCAATTCGAACTCGGTCACCAGCGAATGCGGCTTCCAGGTGAACTCGTCCCATTCGCAACGTGCGTTCTACGCTGAAAACCAGGGGAAGTTCGCAGCACCGCTGATCGCCGTCACCGGCCAGTCGAAGCTTTCCGGCCGCCTGATTTCGCCGCCGCCGGTCGACGGATCTCCTGTCGTGCCCGACCCCATGGCCGGCATGCCCGAACCGGTGTCGCCGAACGACGCCTGTACCTCCCAAAGCCTGAAGACGATCAACAGCCAGGGCAAGTCGTCGCTCGAGCCCGGGATCTATTGCGGTGGGCTGACCGTGAATGCCACGGACGAGTTAACGCTGAAGCCCGGAATCTACGCGTTCCGCCGCGGCGCGTTGACCTTGAACACATCGGCCAAGGTCATAGGCAAGGACGTGCTTTTCTATTTCGAGGACGCGCAATCGCCGCTGTTTTTGAACGGTGCGGCAATCCTGCAGGTATCGGCGCCCACCAGCGGCGCGCATGCCGGCATCCTGATGTTCCAGGGCCGGCAGGCGAAGGACAGCAGCGTCCAGTTCCGCATCAACACGTCTGCTGGAAGCTTCTACAATGGGGCGATCTACTTGCCCTATGCGGTGGTCGACTGGAACGTCAGCGGAAGCCTCAATTCGGAATCGAAGTTTACCGCACTGATTACCAGGGTTTTGAACCTCTACGTGTCCGGAACGGCCTTCTTCAAGAAGCCGGGGGAAGAGGGCAAAGATTTCGTGCCCAACGGCTTCGGCAGGGGAGGCGGCGTGCGGCTGGTGGAATAGCGTCGAAACCAGCCCGTCGTAATTGCGTGCCCCGGTGGCTTCGCTCGTGCGCTCGACTTTTCGGCATTGCCAATCATCGCGAAGATGGAAATGCTCAGCGGCGAAGCAACAAAAGGCATTGCGCTTGGTGCGGGGCCGCAGATGGATGGATATGGCTGAACGACGATACGGCGAAGCGCCGCCCAAGACCGACAGCACGATTGCAAGCGCCGACTGGTACGGTCGCCAGATCGAGCGCGAGCGATACGACAACACGCTGTTCGTCGATCTCGACCTGACCGAGGCGCAGACCGTCGGCGTGGTCTTTCACGAATGCACCTTCCGGCGAGCCCGGTTCAATGCATCGTCACATCAGGCCAGCGCCTTCGTCAACTGTACGTTCGTCTCCTGTAAGTTCTTCGATAGCCGCTTCAAGGAGTGCAAGTTCGTCGGAAGCATGTTCGACGCTTGCGAGTTCGACCAGATGCAGGTGACGGGCGGCGACTGGTCCTTCACCGGATTGCCAGGCGCTGCTCTCGGCCGCGCATCCTTCAAGGAAACGCGAATGCGGGAAGCGGATCTGACCGGCGCCTCCTGCAAAGGCGGCTCGCTCAGGGACGTCGATCTTTCAGGTGCCTGGCTGCATGGGGCAGATTTTACCACCTGCGACCTCAGGGGCAGCGACCTCACCGCCTTCGATCCGGAGAACCTTCGCCTCAAGGACGCGATCATCACGATCGACCAGTCGATCATCATCGCCGAGGCTCTGGGTCTCGACGTCAGGCGAAAGTGACGCTGCCGGCGACGTATAGGACCCAACGGGTGCCTGCCGCGGACATGTCTTCGACGGCGCTATGGATCGCCTCAAAGGCATCGCTCTTGAACTTGCGCTTGGTCGCCATTGCAAATCTCCTAGAGGGCACCGGTCCCGATTTCCGCGTCAAGCTCGGCCTGCGCCGATAGAGTTCGGCGAACTTCCGGAAGGCCGGGAGGTCACTTGCCGGAAGATGGGGGAGGCGGGCCGGAGGTAAGGCCGGATTGCCCGAGAGCACCAAGAGATACCATCACACAGAGCTTTTACCCGATAGCATGCTGCAATGCCGCGGTGTCGACACCAAACGAAACCCGCGGAAAGATATTTCCGCTGGCTACAGCCATCCGGACCTTTTGAACCGCCAGTAGAGAATAGAGCAGAGCGTCGCAATGACACCGAGGACGGCAAAGTAGCCGTAACGGGTTGCCAGTTCAGGCATGTGTTCGAAGTTCATCCCGTAGATTCCGGCAATGGCTGTCGGTACGGCAAGAATTGCGGCCCAGGCTGCAAGCTGCCGTGTGATGGTGCCCTGTCGTTGCTGCTCCAGGAGATTGGAGGCCTCGAACACGGACGTCATTATCTCGCGAAGGCCGCCCACCAGGCCTTCCACACGTCTGACATGGTCAAGAACGTCTTTGAAGAATGGCTTGGCATTGTCGTCGATACAGGGCAGCTCGAGATGAGTTAGCTTACCCGCCACCTCTCCCATCGGTCCGAGCACCCGCTGGAAGCGAATGACGTGACGGCGCATCCGGAAGATACGCCTGATCTGCTCGGGTTGCAGGAAGGACACAAGTACGTGTTTCTCGAGCTCCAGAACTTTGTCCTCAAGCGTTTCGACCACCGGCAAATAGCCGTCGACAACGAAGTCGATGATGCCGTGCAGGACATAGTCCGGTCCGTGCTCAAGAAGCTGGGGCGACTGTTCCAGGTGTTGGCGCAGTTCCTTGTGGGAGCGGGCAGAGCCGTGGCGAACAGAAATCAGGTGGTGCTTCCCCACGAAAATGCAGGTTTCGCCGTAGGTGATCTTGTCACCCTCAAGGTGGGCCGTCTTGACGATCACGAACAACTGGTCGCCGTAGATGTCCACCTTCGGCACCTGATTGCCGTTGAGGGCGTCTTCGACGGCAAGTGGGTGAAGAGCGAACATGGCCTGAAGGTCGGCCATTTCCTGCTTTGTCGGTTCAGTCAAACCGATCCAGGCGAAGTCGCCACCTGATGCTTCGAATGGTTTGGCGGCAAGCGGGATTTCTTCGGCGCGCTTGCCCGAACGATACATGTAGGAGGCGACGACTGGCATTTTTTGAAGTTCCGGGAGTTGATATCGCAGCGTGAAGCATCTGACCTAAGGTTAGATCGTGACTTGCTCGCCAATCTCGACCACGCGATTGGCTGGCAGCTTGAAATAGGACGATGGATCGATGCCGAGACCTGCAAGTGCAATGTAGAGCTTGTCTTGCCAGCCGGGCAGACCTGAGTTCGGGTCACCAATAAGGGTCCTGCGCCCGAGGTAGAAAGAGGTCTGCATGATTTCGAACTTGAAACCTGCCTTCTTGCACAGTGACAGCGCCTTCGAGACGTTCGGTTCGTCCATGAAGCCGAAGCAAAGCTCGAGCCTTGTAAACCTGTCTGACAGTTCAGTCATTGAGACGCGGTCTTCCTGCGCGACATACGGATGCTCGGATGTGCGAACCGTCAAAATAACATTGCGTTCGTGCAGGACATGATTGTGTTTGATGTTGTGGAGGAGAACGGCGGGTGTCTTATCGCCGACGCTGGTTAGAAAGATTGCCGTCCCTCGAACGGTCTGGGGCGCATGGGTGGACTTCTCTATCGAGCGGATGAATGTTTCCAGCGGGATATCGTTGCGCGCGGTCTTTTCGCGCAGCATTGCGGATCCCCGCGTCCAAGTCCACATCACCACCATGATTGTCAGTGCCAATGCCACCGGCACCCAGCCGCCATCATGAATCTTGAACAGATTGGCAAGCAAGAAGACGCTCTCGATGACGAGCAATGGCGCTAGAAGCAGTGCAGCCAGAACGGTTGAGTATCCCCAGACGGAGCGGAGAAACTGGAACGCCATCACTGTTGTCACAACCATCGCGCCTGTGACCGAGATTCCATACGCGGTCGCGAGAGACTCTGAGTCCCCGAACGAGAAAATCAGCACGATGACCCCGACGAACAGCAGCGCATTTACGGCAGGGACATAGATCTGGCCGGTGTTGGTCTCGGACGTAAATTTGATCAGCAGTCGAGGAAGAAAGCCCAAATGGACCGCCTGGCGAGCGAGAGAAAACGCTCCCGTGATGACAGCTTGGCTAGCGATGATTGTCGCCATGGTCGCGAGAATGACCATCGGCAGCAGCGCCCAGTCTGGATAGAGAAGATAGAATGGGTTGTTGACCGCGTCTGGGTGGCTCAGCACGAGCGCGCCTTGGCCGAGGTAGTTCAGCGCCAATGCGGGGAATACAAGGATAAACCATGCCGTGCTGATCGGTTTCCTCCCGAAGTGGCCGAGATCTGCATAAAGGGCCTCGGCTCCCGTGACCGTCAGGAAGACGGCGCCAAGCACGATCAGACCTGCCCAGCCTGCATGCGTGATGAACCACAGGGCGTTGATCGGGTTCAGAGCCTGCAGGATGGTCCAGTCGTCGCCGATGTGGATGAGACCGCCCCACGCCATCGCGAGGAACCACACAACCGTGATTGGCCCGAAAAACCTTGCGACCGCTTCCGTACCCTTGGACTGCACGGCAAACAATGCAACCATAATGACCGCAGCAAGGGGAAGCACGTAGTCCGAAAAGGCTGGTGTGACGAGTTTCATGCCTTCGAGCGCCGACATGACCGAGAGGGCAGGGGTGATCATGGCATCCCCGATAAACAGGGCCGCCCCGATTAGGCCCGCGAAAAACAACACGGGCATGAAACTGCCGGTCTTCTTCATCAAGAGCGCGAGAAGCGACAATGTTCCACCTTCACCGTCATTGTCGGCGCGTAGGAGGAAAAGCACGTATTTGAACGTCACGATACACGTCAACGTCCAAACCATCAGGGAAATGAGACCGATGACTTCGTCAGGCTGCGCCCCGTCGTTCAAGAAGGGGCGAAGGGCCTCCCGAAAAGCGTAGAGCGGACTTGTTCCGATATCGCCATACACAACGCCGATGCATCCAAGCAGTAGAACGAGAAAGCTCTGCGTTCCCGATCGAGGTCCGACAGCTTCGCTGTGAGCATTGGGCATAAGGTCTCCTGAAACACCGTCGGCATTAGCGATGGCAGATATATGCTGCATTGCGAAAGTCCAGGCAATTCTCACAGGAACCGCTCGAGAATGTCGAGTGTGAATAATCGGCCGTTGGACAAACCTAACTCGCGAAAACATCAGGGAATGGTTTGCGTTCCCACCCGCATCGGCTGAGATCAGTGTTCCGCATTGCTGAGGCGAACCAGTTGCGCTTTTCTCTCGAGAATACCGAACGATGACCGACGCAGTGAATGTCGATTGTGAAGTCTCTGGGCCCGCATCGCAGACCGAGTTAAGCAAGGTTGCCCTTGAGGCAGAGTTTCGCACGCAACCTAGAATTACACACTTATTAAGAGAGTAGGTGTAGGCAATCTCGGGTGAGTTTGGGCGCTTCACACGAGTTTCATCTGCCATGAGTTTAGTTGTCGGCGAGACAAGTGTCGCGCGAGTTGATGAACGCTGGTCGGCAACGGGGTATTGGCTGATCTGCATCTTTATCGTCGGCCTACTCATCGGGTTCGATTTGTCCGGTGAGCGTATTCACAACGCTGACATCGACGACAGTTTGCGGGGTCTGCAAATCAAGGCATTCCTTGAGGATGGCGGGTGGCTTAGGCCGGCAATACCGCGGATCCTGATGCCCGAGCCGTATATTTCGCCTTGGTCGCGAATAGTTGACCTTCCCTACATGCTCATAGCTTTCTCTCTTCAGTCCGCCTTGGGAGCGGAAGACGCGCTCGCGGTGGCCTTCCAGGTTTGGCCAGCCGTAATGGCAGTCTTTTTCACCATTGGGGTTGTTGGGGTTTTGAGCCGGATAGCGCCACGAGAAGGTGAGCTTTCGCCCGGAATGCTATGCGCCGTCCTCGTCCTTATGGCCTTCGCGATCTGGGAATTTAGCCCTGGCCGCATTGACCACCATAACTTGCAGATGGTGCTGTTGCTTACGTTGATATACGGGGTTGGCAGGTTCGATCGCATGGGCGGGGCGGTCGTCGCGATTTCAGCGACGATCTCGCTCTTGGTAGGCCTGGAGACGTTGCCTGTTATCGCGCTGGTGTTGGGAGCCTTGGCACTAGCGTGGGCCGCGGGTTTGGACGGCACCCGAACGATGCTTGCCTCAACCGCCATCACATGCCTGGTTGCGGTACCCATCCTGACCTTTTTGGTAATCGGTCCTTCCGGGTTCTGGCGTGTGGAGAACGATGCTTTCTCCGCACCATTTGCATTCGCACTGCTTGGCTTTGGAGCGATCGCAACCGTGACCTTATGGCTGGTGCCGGAGGCTTCGAGCGCGGCGTTCAAGTTTGGACTTTTGGCTACCGCCGGTTCGATGCTATCGGCTGTGCTGTTGTTCGCCTATCCACAGCTTTTGGCCGGCCCATATGCAGCCATCGACGATCTGGCCCGGATATATTGGTTTGATCGCATCGACCAGGAAAAGAGTGCCCTGGAGTTTTTCCGAACAGGGGACTACGGCTCACTTGCTCTACTGGGTATTTTCAGCTGCGTCCTGGCTGTTAGCTTGCAGCGCGCGTTGAACGCCCCCCGAACGGCAAATCCGCAATTCGCTATCATCCATGCTGTCGCCGTAGCGCTCCTCCTGACCGCGTTGGTCTCCAACCGGTATTTGCGCTTCTCTGCTGCCGTCGTTCCGTTGTTGCTGCCGGCTGCGGCGTCGGTAATTCGCGAAGACAGCCAGGTGGCGGTTAGGCGGTTGGCTGCGTTTGGCGGGATGGCTGTTGTGATGGCCACCTCATTCTACTTCGTCGTGCCTTTTGAGCGTAAGACTACGGATGCTTTTGACCACCTGCTCTGGAATGATTGCAAGGGGGCGGATTTCTCGCTGCTTGCTACCCTTCCACCTGGACAAGTGATGACGCCGCCGGCACTGGGGCTTGAGATCGCCCGTAGGTCGCAGGACAGCCTTACGGTGTCGAGCGTTCCCTTTCACCGGGCCGCGCCAGCCATCGGACGGGTTCTTCGGGCCTTTATGTCGAGTAGCAACAATGAGCGGAATGCTCTTTTAGCCGGGTTCGACTATCTGGCCGTTTGTCGGGCGCCGTTAGGGCTCGTGGGAAGCGAGAAGATGCCGTTGTTCGATGCCATCATGACAGGCAGTGCTGGGCCGGGCCTTCATCCCGTATCATCAGTCAAACAGTCTGACCTCATCGTACTGCGGATTGAAAAGTAGCGTGCGCCCAGGAGTATATGTTTGGTTTCGCAGGCCACGTTCAGCCGGGCCACGACAGGATCCGGGGCCGGCAGAAATCACGTCGAAGCGGTGAGTCGAAGCGGTGAACGGTCACGCGGAAAGTTCACCATTCCGGATCGCTGCGGGGCTGGAATGGACGCCACTGCCGTTCCGTTCCGCTCACGGTTTGAATTGTAACGATACTTATTGTCACTTCCCACTTGCCGCCAATCAGTGCAGTGGTTCATCACGTAGTTTGTTTGGTTGCTCCGCGACCAGCTTTGAGAGAACCGGCAGTATGAAGAAACCGAACCCTCTGACGCACTTCCCGCGGACGAACATTTTCCGTCCAGGCGATGTTTTCGTTCTGTTTGGTGAGCTGTTCGATCGGGGTTATGCCACCCATCTGGTCGACCAAGCCAAGAAGGCCGGCATGGAAATTGTCGGGATCACGGTTGGCAGACGAGACGAAGCCAATGTTCTGCGGCCACTGAACGACGAGGAACTTGCGGCGGCTGAAGCCCGGCTCGGAGGCAAGATCATCAACGTGCCGATCATGGCCGGTTTCGATCTTGACGCGCCTGAAGGCGAGCCCACTCCGACCGACCTTCTCGCGAAGATGACGCTCGAGACGTGGCAAGACGAGAAGCTCGACTGGTCGCACATCGAGAAATGCCGAAACGTCGGCGTCGAACGGTTCAAGAATGCCCTTTCTGAAGTCATGGGGATCCTCGATGGCATGATCGCTGATGGCAGGAATGTCTTCTTCGCGCACACCATGGCCGGTGGCATCCCGAAGGCCAAGGTGTTCATGGTCATCGCCAATCGCGTCTACAAGGGACGTGGCGCGCGCCACATGTCGTCGCAAACGCTGCTCGACAGCGATTTGGGCAAGCTCATTCTTCAGAATTTCGACGAGGTTTCGGCCAACACGTTCCGACACCTGATCGATCTGAGCACAGCCATCCGGGCGCGCATCGAAGCTTCCGGTGGCCAGGTTCGTTATTCGGCGTTTGGCTACCACGGTACGGGCATTCTCGTTGCTAACGAGTACCGCTGGCAGACCTATACCAATTACACGCAGGGCTACGCCAAGATGCGCCTGGAGCGCATCGCTGAGGAAGCCTGGAACAAGGGCATTAAGGCGACGGTCTACAATTGCCCTGAGATCCGCACCAATTCTTCCGACGTGTTCGCCGGCATCGAGCTGCCCCTCATTCCGCTTCTGCTCGCGCTGAAAAAAGAGGGCGGTGGCGAATGGGTCGCGCAGCAATGGCAGGCCTGCCAGGATTTGTTGGCAAATGGCTTCACCGTCGATGACGTCTTGCGGAAGATTTCCGATATGCAGACGAGCGAAGTGATGCGGCCGTTCTACGACTTTTCGTCCTGGCCAATGCCGAATAATCCGGGACAGTCCGACCTGACGATCGGTACGTCGAGCGAAATCACGGCGATGCACCGGGACGGCAAGGCGCTGATCTCCGATCTCTTGAGCCGGCTGGTGGTCGAAGCAGTTGGGCAGCTCATCTTTGGTGAGAGCTCGGCGCCATCGGGCCCTGTCCTGTGGCTCAACCACGACATCGTCGCGCGCACGCTGATCGAGACGAAAGGGTCAGCCCGCAACGCTCTCGAAGCGGCCTAAGCGCGACGACGCAGGCGGCTACTGCCTGTCTCCTTGAGTCGCCTCCGATTGCGCGTCTGATCAGACGCGCACGCGAGGTCGATGACCGTGACGTCAAGCAGTCTTGGCGGTACTGGTCGTTAGTTGAACCAGACGACGCGTGACGATTGCACCCGCTCGGCCGACCTTTTGGGGTGGCCCTCGGCGTCCTCGGCAAACAGCGTCTTGCGTGCCAGCCAATCCATTTGCGCGAGCGCTTCGGCGATCGTGGTGTCGGCTGCGATCGTTTCTCTCTTAAATCTTGTAGCTCAAGAAGTTTGCCGGCGTAGGGCGCGCCGAGAGAGAGGATGTGCGCCTTTGTTTCAGTATCGTGATCGTTCGGATACAGGGTTTGGTTGAAAGTCGTGTCGTCGCCGGGTTGTCTGGGCGTTTGCCTGTGACTATGTGGAGTTGCCCCCAAAAGACCGGACATGCTCAGGTTTGAGATTGCGAGTTGATGAACTCGCGCGGTGATTGATATCCTAAAGCACTATGCGGGTGAAGATTGTTGTAATGCTCGAACCAGAACGGCAGTTGAGCGATGACTGTTTCAGCATCCGGGGTGGGGTTCACCGAGACGTAATCGCGCTTGAATGTTTTGACGAACGCCTCGGCCATGCCGTTCGACTGTGGGCTTCGCACCGGTGTCGTGCACGGTTCCATGCCGATCTCGCGGAGCAAGGATGCGGTGTCCTTGGCGATGAAGCAGGAGCCGTTGTCGGTGAGCCATTCGATGGGTTCGGACAACATATTGATGCGGCCGAAGCG